>NZ_CP020370.1:1497500-1797500 GCF_002813775.1 Candidatus Thiodictyon syntrophicum | reverse complement strand
TCGCAGGCCAGCCCGGTGGCCGTCACCTTCACGATGTGGAAGAAGCCGAATCTCATGGCGATTTCGGCGACGGCGGCCCCCCGCCGCGGGCCGGCAGTTCCTGGCGGATGCCGTTCAAGCGGGCGCGGCGGATGAACTCCATCGGGGCGCACTGGCGGTAACGCCGGAAGGCCAACTGCACGGTGCGCGGCAAGACGTCCGGAAGGCAGCTTGCGACGCCCGTCGCGGCTGAAGCCGCTCCCACAGCGCCACGGCGCGACGTTGACGGTAAAGCTTGGACTCCAGGGTCCGCGGCTCATACCACCCCGAACACCTCGCGCCGCCCGAGCCAGCGTTGCATCAGGGGTTCCACCAGGTCCGGATAACGCGCGAGGATCAGGTCGGCCGCGCGCTGGGCGGCACCGGTCAGGTGTTGGTCGCGCAGCGGGTCGGCCACCCGGAACTCCAGGGTGCCGGTCTGGCGCGTGCCCAGCACCTCGCCCGCCCCGCGCATCTTCAGATCCTCTTCGGCAATGCGAAAGCCGTCGAGTGTTGCGCGGATCAGGGCCAGTCGGTCCCGCGCCTGGACGCTCAGCGGCGCATGATAGAGCAGCACGCAATGGCTCTCGCGCGCGCCGCGCCCGACCCGGCCGCGCAACTGGTGCAGTTGCGAGAGCCCGAGCCGCTCCGGATTCTCGATGATCATCAGGCTGGCATTGGGGACATCGACGCCGACCTCGATCACCGTGGTCGCTACCAACAGATCCAGGGCGGCCGCCGCGAAGGCGGCCATCACCGCCTCACGCTCGGGGGCGCGCTGGCGGCCATGGACCAGGCCCACCCGCACCCCGGGCAGGCAGTCGCCGAGTTGTCGGGCGGTCTCCTGCGCCGCCTGGGCCTGGAGCGCCTCGGACTCCTCGATCAGGGTACAGACCCAATAGGCCTGACGCCCGGCAGCGCAGGCGTCGTGTACCCGCCCGATCACCGCCTCGCGCCGGCCGTCGGGCAGGGCCACGGTGACGATGGGGGTGCGCCCGGGGGGCGCCTTGGCGATCACCGACAGGTCCAGGTCCGCATAGAGCGTCATGGCGAGCGAGCGCGGGATGGGGGTCGCCGTCATGATGAGTTGGTGGGGCGCCCCGCCCTCCTGGGCACCCTTCTCACGCAGGCGCATCCGCTGGTGGACGCCGAAGCGGTGCTGCTCGTCGATGATGGAGAGCCCCAGGTCGGCGAAGCGCACCTCCTCCTGGATCAGGGCATGGGTGCCGATGACGAGCGGCGCGCGGCCGGCGGCGATGGCAGCGAGGAGCGCGGTGCGCTCGCGCCCCTTGTGCCGGCCGGTGAGCCAGACGGGCGCCACTCCCAGCGGCTCGAGCCAGGTCGCCAGGCCCCGGTAGTGCTGCTCCGAGAGCAGTTCGGTCGGCACCATCAGGGCCGCCTGGCGGCCGGACTCAATCGCCTGGAGTGCGGCCAGGGCCGCCACCACGGTCTTGCCCGAGCCCACGTCGCCTTGCAGAAGGCGCTGCATGGGCAGCGCACGCGCCAGGTCGGCGGCGATCTCGGCGGCGGCCTGCTCCTGGTCCGGCGTCAGCGCAAAGGGCAAGACCTCGCGCAGGCGCCGCCGCAGCCCCCCGTCACCGGCGAGCACCGGGGCCGGCGTGCGCAGGTGGGCGAGGCGCAGGCGCCGCAGGCTCACCTGGTGGGCCACCAGTTCCTCAAAGGCCAGGCGCAGGAAGGCCGGGTGGCGGCGCTCCGTCAGGTCGGCAAGGCTTGCCGCCAGAGGCGGGCGGTGGACATAGTCCAACGCGGTGCCCAGGTCCGGGAGCGCGAAGCCGGCCAGGACCGCGGCCGGCAGGCACTCGCCCGGGGGGTGTTGCGCCAGGAGCGCCAATGCCTGATCGGTCAGGCCCCGCCAGGACGACTGCTGCAGGCCCTCGGTGGAGGGATAGATCGGTGTCAGGCGCGGCGCGGGTGGCGGCGCTTCATCCGCGCCGCACAGGCGGTACTCCGGGTGGACCAGTTCCAGGCTGTTCGGCCCCTGGCGCACCTCCCCGTAGCAACGCAGCCGCACCCCGGGGCGCAGGGCTGCCACCTGTTGGGGCGAGAAATGGAAGAAGCGCAACAAGACCCCGCCCGGGATCGGTTGCTCGCCCGTCGCGGTCCCGTCGGTGAGCCAGACCTTGAGCGAACGGCGCCCGCCATAGCTGATTTGGGTCTCGCCCACCTCGCCCTCGATCTGCACCTCGGCCCCGGGGCGCAGGTCGGTGAGCGGCACCACCAGGCCGCGGTCCTGGTAGCGGACCGGGAGGTGAAAGAGCAGGTCCTGGACGCTGTGGATGCCCAGACGGGCCAGGCGCTCTTGGACCCTGGGACCCACCCGTTGCAGGTCGGCGACCGGGAGTTGATCCAGGGCGGGCGGCGGCGGGGGCGGGTCAGGGGTAGGGTCGGGGATCGCTGGCATTTCGCGGCGGGGGGCTGGACAATCGGGGGAAGGTAGCATCATTTCTTCTTGGAGGCCCGCTGCGATGAGCGTCCCAACCTGTCATGTCACCACTGCCGCGCCGGGCCGGTACCCGGCGGTCCCGGGGACCCGGCGATGATCGCCCAAGAGGTCCTGTCAGTCAGCACCCGCGGGCGCGGTACCTACGAGATCACCGCGGAGGTCGAGCGGCGCGTGCGGGCCGCCGGGGTGCACACCGGACTGTGCCATTGCTTCGTCCAGCACACCAGCGCGTCCCTGATCCTGTGCGAGAACGCGGACCCGACGGTGCGCCGCGACCTGGAGGCATTCCTGTGCCGCCTGGTCCCGGACGGGGATGCGCGCTTCGAGCACAGCGACGAGGGGCCGGATGACATGCCCGCCCACCTGCGCGCCATCCTCACCAAGACGGAATTGACCCTGCCGATCGGCGCCGGCCGCCTGGCGCTGGGTACCTGGCAGGGTCTGTATCTCTACGAGCATCGCACCCGCGCCCATCGGCGGCAGGTTGTGCTGACCATCAGCGGTGAGGCGGCGGGATGAATCGCGTCGCGGTTCCAGCCGCGTTCCCGCGCGGCCCGTCGCGGCTGAAGCCGCTCCCACGGCGTCGCTGCGCGACGTTGCGGCGGACCGCTTGCCTTCAGGGTCCAGCGGGCGGGGGCGACTCCGCGGGCGACTCCGCGGGCGGGGCCAGCGTGAGCCGATAGCCGATACCCCGCACCGGCTGGATGCAGAGCCCGGACATCCCGGCGTCCTGCAGCTTGCGCCGGATATGGCTCACATGCACGTCGGTCGCCCGGTCGTCCGGGTTCCAGGAGTCGCCGCGGGTGAGGTCGGCGCGGTGCACCGACTCGGCCGGGTGGGACATCAGGCAGGCGAGCAGGAAACTCTCCCGGCCGGTGAACTCGACCCGGGCGCCGCTGCCCTCGAGGCTGAGGCAGCGGTCCGCCGTGTTGAGCCGATACGGACCCACCACCAGGATCGGCACCCCGTCGCGCCCCCGCCGGCGACGGCGCAACACGGCGCGGATGCGGGCGCGCAGTTCATCGTGATCGAAGGGCTTGGTCACATAGTCGTCCGCCCCAGCCTCCAACCCGGTCACGCAATCGGACTTGCGCCCGCGCCCGGTGACGATGATGAGCCCGGTCGCACTGGTCCCGCCCAGTTCGCGTGCGATGTCCATGCCGTCCTCGGCACCGAGGTTGAGATCCAGCAGCACCAGGTCGACCTCGCCGTGCCGCAGCAGGCGTTTCAGCTCGGTCCCGTCGAAGGCCAGGGACACGTCGCAACCGTCATCGACCAACAGGCGTTGCAGGCTGCGGGCCAGGGGGACATCGTCCTCGACGATAATGATGCGCGGGTTGTCGGTCATTGGTGAATAATCGCATAGTGTATCGGCCGGCCCCTCATTATCGCTCCCCCCGCGCGCTCGATCCCGGGAATTTTCAACAATTGACAGGCTGCCAGTCAGATTCAAGGTTGACGCCAGTGCCGAACCCGCCTAATTACACCCGCCCGGAGCGGATACCCGACCTCGCCCTGTTGGTCGGCCTCGCTGCCGCGGCCGGGGCCGGGAGCCTCGTGCACCTGCCCATGGCCTATGGGCTGGACCTGGTGTTCGGCTCGCTCTTCGCCATGCTGGCGATCAAGTGGCTGGGCACGGGCGCCGGCGTCCTGGTCGCCGCGGTGGGTGGCGCCTACACCATCTTGCTGTGGCACCACCCCTACGCCTGGCTGATCACCCTGGCCGAGGCCTTGAGCGTGGGCCTGCTGCGGCACTACCTGCGCCCGCGCGGCGAGGTGCTGCCGCTGGCCGCCCTGGACGGGCTCTATTGGGTCTTCCTGGGGATGCCCCTGGTAGCGCTGTGCTACGGCGGACCGCTCGCCATGAGCATGACCGAGGTGCTGCTGGTCGCCTTCAAACAGGCCATCAACGGGGTGCTCAATGCAGCCCTGGCCGGGGCCCTGGCGATCGGCCTCCTGGGACTGCGGCGCCGCCCGGCGGCCGCGTCCTTCAGCGACTTCCTGTTCGTCACCCTGGTGCTCGCCGTCCTGATCCCGTCGCTCGGGGTCTCGATCTGGCAGAATCAGCGCCTCAATGAGGCCATGGAACAGGGGGTCGCCGATACCCTGAACCTGGCGCTGGGGCTCAGTCGCGCCGACCTCGCCGCCGCGGACCCGCCGCCGACCCTGGCGGTAGCCCGCGACGCACTGCCGGCACTGGTGACCCGGATCACGCAACTGATGCCCCAGGCGCAGGGGCTGCAACTGACGCTCACGGCGCCGGACGCCGCCGCGAGGCCCGACCGGGCGGAATCGCGGCCCCCGGCCGGTCTGCGCTTCCACCTTGCCCGGCGCCCCGGGTACTCGCGCATGGAGCGCTGGCGCAAGGGCCATTACCAACTGGAGGCCCCGCTGACCCTGGACGGTACGCCGGTGCGACTGGTGGCCGAGTTCGCGGCGACCCAGCCGGTGCAGACCCTGCAAGAGGTCCAACTCGGGGTCTTCTGGCGCCTGGGTCTCATCACCCTGCTCGCCCTGAGCGGCGCCTTCTTTCTCAGCCGGCGGGTCGGCCGACCCATCGCCGCCCTGGCCGAGGCCGCCGGGCGCCTGCCCGGGCGCCTGGACCACGCCGACCCGACGCCGCCCCCCCGCCCGAGCCGCCTGCGCGAGACCGCCGAACTGGCCGCCGCCTTCGCCCGGATGGAGTCCGCCCTGCGCGAAAATTTCACGGCCCTGGCACAGAGCGAGGCACGCTTTCGGGCCGTCTTCGAACAGGCACCGCTCGGCATGGCCATCGTCGGGCCCGACCGGCGGCCCCGCTTCGTCAACCCCGCCCTGGAGCGACTCCTGGGACGCGACGCCGCAACCATCAAGTCGCTGCGCTTCGAGGACTTCACCCACCCCGGGGATATGGACACCGATATGGGCCTGTTCCAGGAACTGGTGGCGGGCCGGCGCGACAGCTACCAGATGACCAAGCGCTATCTGCGGCCTGACGGCACCCTGGTGTGGGGCGAACTGAGCGTCGCCATGCTGCCGGAGCCTTGCGGCGGGCCCCCGATCCCGCTCGGTCTGGTCCAGGACATCACGCAACGGCAGCGTGCGGAAGAGGCCCGAGCCCAGGCGGAACTGGCCTTGCAGGACTACAGCGCCAAGCTCGAGGCCTTCTGCCGCCTGGGGACCCGCTATCAACCCGCCGACCAGGACTTGGCGGAGCTTCTGCGCTTCGGCTGCGCCTCCCTCGGGGTCGAACTCGCCGCCCTGGCGGAGGTCCGCGACGGGCGTTACCGCCTGATCGCCGCGGTGGGGAGGCTGGCCGGCGGGCCCACCCGCGAGGTCCCCCTGGACGGACCCATCGACCTCGACCAGCCCTGCCGCACCGAGCCCGAACCCCAAGGGGTGCACCACCCCGCCCTGGGCACCGGCCTGAGCTTCCTGGCCCGGGTGGTGTTGAACTGGAGCGACGCCGAAGGCCTGCCCCACCACGGCGTCCTGGACCTGGCGGACCGTCGCCGCTGCCCCGGGTGCGGCCAACCGGAACACCAGATCCTGCAGCTGGTGGCGAGCCGTATCAGCGCCAACCTGCGCGAGCAGGCGGTCGTGGGTGGGCTGCTGCAATCGCGCCAGCGCGAGGTCATCGGCCACCTGGCGGGGGGCGTGGCCCATGATTTCAACAACGTGCTGGGGGCGATCGGCAACAACCTGCAATACCTGCGGCGCCTGCTGCCGGTGGACAGCGGCGGCACCGCGGCGCGCGAGGTCCTCGACGAGACCCAGGCAGCCATCGGGCAGGCCAAGGTCGTCACCTCTGGCCTGCTCTCGCTCGGGCGCGGCGAGGACCGCAGCGTGGTCCCCTGCGACCTGGGGGCGCTGGTGGAGGCCTTCGCGCCGCTGGTGAGCCGACTGCTGCCGCCCGGCATCGAACTGGTTCTGGCGTTGGAGCCGGGCGTGCGCGCCCTGGTCAACCCCGCCCTGCTCCAGGCCGCGCTGCTCAACCTGACACTCAACAGCCGCGATGCCATGGGCGCGCGCGGGCGCCTGACGCTCAGCGTAGCGGCGCGCACCGATCCGGACCCGGAGCCCCCGGACCTGGGTGACCCGGGGCCGGGGGAGCGGGCCGAGCTGAGTGTGCGCGACACCGGGACCGGGATGACCGAGGCGGTGCGCCGACGCATCTTCGAACCCCTGTTCTCCACCAAGTCACGCGGTCGCGGGACCGGGCTCGGCCTCTTCATGGTGCGCGAATTCGCCCTGCGCAGCCACGGCGCCATCCAGGTGCGCTCGGTGCCCGGCGCGGGCACCTGCTTTCGTCTCTGGCTGCCCCGCACCGACCGACCCGCTGCCGCCCAGCCCCCGGGGGCGCCGGTCCTGCCGCCCGTCCCCCTGGCGCCCGACGCAGCGCGGCCCCAGCCGGCCGGACCGCCAACCTGTCCCCAGATCCTGGTCGTCGATGACGACCAACGGGTCCGTAACGCCCTGTCCCGGGTGCTGGTCGCCGCCGGCTACCAGGTCTTTACGGCCGCCGACGGCGCCGACGCCCTGGACCGTCTGGCCTTGGAGCCGGCCGTCGCCCTGGTCCTGTCGGACATCGCCATGCCGCGCCTGGACGGTCTGGCCCTCTACGGTGCCCTGTGCTGCGACCGGCCGCAACTGCCGGTCATCCTCATGACCGGCGACCCCGCCGGCGCCGCCGACGCCGCCGCCATGGACCCGACGGCGCGGGTCCTGCGCAAACCGCTCGATAACCGTGCGCTGGTCGAACTGATCGGCAGCGTGCTGGCCGACTGATCCGCCGGGAGCCGGGGCATCCTGCCCCGACACAGGAGCCGGGGCATCCTGCCCCGGTGCATCAAAGCCACTCACTATTACGTGTAGAATCCGCCAACCAAGATAAAGATCAGCCGCTCGTCACCGTTCGCCCGCCAGCCAGCCCGGCGGAGGCACCATGGCCGCAACCAACTTCAAGACCGAGAACAATACCTTCCGCAAGCTCATCGGCAACGGCCTGAGCTACCGCATCCCCCGGTTCCAGCGCGATTACAGTTGGACCGACGAGGAATGGGAGGACCTGTGGCTGGACCTGCAGGGCACCCTGCAACCCGACGGCGAGCCGGCCCACTATCTGGGCTATCTGGTCCTCCAGTCACCCGACGATAAGACCTTCGAGGTCATCGACGGCCAACAGCGCCTGACCACGGTTACCATCATCATCCTGGCTATCCTCAAACACCTGCAACGCCTGGTCGACGCGGGCAAAGAGCCGGCGGACAACGCCCGGCGCATCACCCAGATCCGCCAGACCTACATCGGCTATCTCGACCCCGTCACCCTGGTCTCGCGCCCCAAGCTGACCCTCAACCGCAACAACAACAGCTACTTCCAGGACTATCTCGTCCCCCTGGGGCACTTGCCGCGCCGCGGCTTCCGGGCCTCCGAGCACCTGTTGCGCAAGGCCTTCGAGTGGTTCGACAAGCGCATTGGGGAGGGCCTCAAACAGGAGACCGCAGACCAGGGCCCGCGTCTGGCCCAACTGGCCGAGGACCTGACCGACCGGCTCTTCTTCACCGTCATCACCGTGACCGACGAGTTGAACGCCTACAAGGTCTTCGAGACCCTCAACGCCCGCGGGGTGAGACTCTCCGCCACCGACCTGCTCAAGAACTACCTGTTCTCGGTGCTGGACCGGGGCGGGCAAAACGACCATGAGTTGCGCAACCTGGAAGGGCGCTGGGAGGCCATGGTCGGGCGCCTGGGGGCCGAGAGCTTTCCCGACTTCCTGCGCGTGCATTGGAACAGCCGCCGCCCCTTCGCGCGCCAGGCCGAGTTGTTCAAGACGATTCGCGGCCAGGTCAAGACCCGCGAGGCCGTCTTCCAACTCCTGCGCGACATGGAAGAGGACCTGGATACCTATCTGGCCCTGTCGTCCCCGGAACTTTCCGACTGGCCGCGGGAACTCAAGGCCCTGGCCGGCACCCTGCGCACCTTCAATGTGCGCCAGCCCTTCCCCCTGCTCCTGTCGGCCAGGCGCCACTTTGCGGAAACCGAATTCATCGGCCTGGTGCGCACCTGCGTCGTCATCTCGCTACGCTACAACGTCATCTGCGGCTACAGCCCGGCCGAGCAGGAGCGCACCTACAACGCGGTTGCCGAGCGCATCGCCCGCAGCGAGATCCCGTCCTTAAGCGTCGCCCTGACCGCCATGACCGGCGTCTACCCAAACGATGCCGCCTTTCGCGCCGCCTTCGCCGACAAGACCATTCGCACCACCCAATCGCGCAATAACCGCGTGGCCCGCTACATCCTTTGTGCCCTGGAGCGTCACCTGGCACCGGAACACGACTACGATTTCACCAGCGATGCCTTCACCCTGGAGCACGTCTTGCCCCAGAATGCACAGGCGGGTTGGAACGGCTTCACGGACGCAGAGGCCGAGGCCCTGGCCGACCGCCTGGGCAATCTGACCCTGATGCAGGCGGGGGCCAACCGGGACCTGGGTAATGCCCCATACCCGGTCAAGCGCACCGCCTACGCGCGCAGCGGTTTTGCCATCACCCATCTCTTGGCGCAGGACTACGCCGAATGGACGCCCGAGCGCATCGCCGCCCGTCAGGTCTGGATGGCCAACCAGGCCACCTCGATCTGGCGCATCGCGCAACTGGCGTAACGAGTCATCGAAATGAGCCGGATCCGATCGATTCACCACCACAGACAAGGGGAGGGCCCATGTATATCGGCAAGGTGATCCTGAAGAACGTCCGCGGCTTCGCCGATCTGGCGTTCGACCTCGGTCGGCCCGATGGCAGCTACGCGGGGTGGACAGTCTTCACCGGCGATAACGGTTCCGGCAAGAGCACCCTGTTGAAGGCCGTTGCGATTGCTCTCGCCGGCAAAGATACAGCCCGGGCGCTGCAAACAAGCTTTAAGGGTTGGATTCGTGATGGCAGCGGCGGCGAAGCGTCGATTCAGTTGGAGATCGTAAGACGCCCTGAGGATGACTCGTTCGCGGACTCTGGTCGAACAACCCTGACGAGCTTTCCGGCAAAGCTGGTCTTTATCAACGGCGGCCGGGAGGTCTCGCTTCAATCCATCATTCCCGCCGAGAAGCAGAACCAAAGGAACTATGTGACCCCGGATCGCAGCATCTGGTCGAACGATGCCAAGGGCTGGTTCTCCTGCGGCTACGGCCCCTTCCGCCGGGTCTTCGGCGCCTCCCCCGAGACCGCACGCCAGATGGTTTCCCCTTCCACTGAGCGCTTCGTTACCATGTTCCAAGAGGCGGCCTCCCTGGCTGAAGTGGATCAGTGGCTGCGTAATCTCAACCACAAGGCACTGGAAAACCGGGCGGCTGAACGGGCACAACTGGAGTTGCTGCTTGAGATCCTCCGCGATGAGTTGATGCCGAATCAGATCGTCGTCGATCGCGTTGACTCCGATGGCCTCTGGCTCAGGGATCGCAACGGGGTGCAACTCTCCTGGGAGGAGATGAGCGATGGCTATCGCGCGGCCCTGGCCCTGCTCACGGACATCCTGCGCCACCTGATCAGCGCTTACGGCACCGAGGAGCTGACCGAGCGAGTCGATGGGACGCTTCGCATCAAACGCAGTGGAGTGGTCCTCATCGACGAGGTCGATGCCCATCTGCACCCGGAATGGCAGCGCGAGATCGGGTTCTGGCTCAAGCGGCACTTCCCCAACATCCAGTTCCTGGTCACCACCCATAGCCCCATCATTTGCCAGGCAGCCGATCCCAACGGTCTTTTCGTGTTGCCGGAACCGGGCAGCAGCGCATCGCCCAGGGCGCTGACCGAACAGGAATATAGGAAAGTCATCGCCTCGCGGCCAGATACCATCCTGCTCACGGCGGCCTTCGGCCTGCAAAACACGCGCTCCCCGCGGGCTGTCGAGGGACGCGCTACGCTGGCTGGACTGCAAGCCAAGCAGCGGGCCGGCGCCAAGCTTACCAAGGATGAAAAGGAGAAGGAAAAGCAGCTAGAAATTTTCGCGGCCGGCGACGAGGAGCCCTGACGAATGCGGCGGGTCACACGTAGCCGCCTGCCGGCGTCGACACAGCTTGCACTTGATCGGCGTCAGCAGAGGGCCGATCAAAAGTGGGTAAGCGGGACCTTGAAGATCGAACGAGAATGGAAAGGCGCGCGGAAAACCAAACCGTTGATGACCGTACTCAAGACGCTTAAGGCCATGGCGGGGGAGCGCGAGCGCTGTATGTATTGCGGAGATTCTCACGGAACGGACATCGAGCACTTTTGGCCAAAGACGCCCTACCCGGGGCGCATGTTCGGATGGCCGAATATGCTCCTCTGTTGTACTGAGTGCGGGCGCTTCAAGGGTAACCTCTTCCCGTTGGATGCGAACGGATTACCGCTGCTGGTAGACCCCACGGCGGTCAATCCCTGGGACTTTCTGGACTTCAATCCTGACACTTACAACTTCGTGGCCCGCTTCGACCTCGCTACCAACGCCCCGTCGTTACATGGCGTGAAAACCGTGGAACTGCTCCAGCTAGACCGCCGCGAGGCCTTGGAGGCCGGTTACCGCAAGACCCACAAGCGCATTCTGATAGTGGTCGAACTTGCCTTGCAGGAAGACACCATTGATGCCGATGCGCTCTGCGAACAACTGGACGAAGTGGACGACCACGGGTTGCTGGGCTGGTACCGCTACGGTACCGGTCAGAACCTGAGCCCATTCTGTGAACTGCGCGCCAAGCACCCCGAGGTGTGGGCGGCTTGCGTTGCCGTGTTGACTTGACAGGCCAATGCCCTGGTTGACCCATGAGCCTCACGGACTACCACACCAAGTACATCGCCTTTGAACTGACGCGCCGCTTCCCGCCGGACAGTCCCGAGCGGCTCGCTGGTGCCGTTGCCAGCGCCCAGGTCGACCTCAACCCCCATCAGGTCGATGCGGCCTTGTTTGCCTTCGCCTCCCCCCTGTCCAAGGGTGCCCTGCTGGCGGATGAAGTGGGCCTCGGCAAGACCATCGAGGCCGGTCTGGTCCTGTCCCAGCGCTGGGCGGAGCGCCGCCGCCGCATCCTCGTCATCACCCCGTCGAACCTGCGCAAGCAATGGTTTCAGGAGTTGACCGAGAAATTCTTCCTGCCCTGCCGACTCCTTGAGGCCAAGTCTTACAACGCCGCGATCCGCCAGGGCCAGTTCCGCCCCTTCGAGGTGCCCGAGGTCGTCATCTGCTCCTACCAGTTCGCCAAGAGCCGGGCGGCCGATGTCCAGGCCACCGCCTGGGACTTGGTGGTCATCGACGAGGCACACCGCCTGCGCAACGTCTACAAACCGTCCAACGTCATCGCCAATACCCTGAAACTGGCCCTGGCCGGCAGGCACAAGCTGTTGCTCACCGCAACGCCCTTACAGAACTCACTCCTGGAACTGTTCGGCCTGGTCAGCTTCATCGACGAGCACAGCTTTGCTCGACTTTGGCCATTTTTGCAGTTGGGCGACGGCCCCGCGCGTGACGCCGCGGTGGTGGCGAAGCGTGTGCTGAGCGGGGGCTGCGGCGGCCGATCGTCGCGGCCAGCCAGCATCCGCCCGTGGCCGTGGCACGCGGGGACACGCAGGGGGAAGGCAGGCGGGGCACCAACAGTGTATGTTCCGAGGTCGACCAAGACACCGGACGTACCTCCTGATGCCCCACCTGCCCGCCTCGATTGTACCGACTTTGCTGCCCTTTGCGCCGCTGTTCACCGCGCCGACCTGGCGCCATGTGCAGGTCTTGTTGACCGGCACGTTGCTGGCCCAAGGCCCGCGCACGGTGGCCGCGGCCCTGCGGGTCATGGGGCTGGGGCACGCGCCCCGGTTCGAGCGTTACCACCGGGTGCTGAGTCGCGGGCGCTGGTCGGGGGTGCAGGGGTCGCAGATCCTGCTGGGGCTGCTGATCGCGCTGCTGCCGCCCGGCTGGCCGTTGCTGATCGTCGTGGACGAGACCCTGGAGCGGCGCAAGGGCGCGCGCATTGCTGCCAAGGGGATGTACCGCGATGCCGTGCGCTCGAGCAAAAGTCGCGTGGTGACCTGTCTGGGCCTGCAATGGATCTGCATGGCGTTGATCGTCCCCTTGCCGTGGAGTCGGCGGCCCTGGGCATTGCCGTTCCTGACGTTGCTGGCGCCCTCGCAACGGGCCAACGTCGCGGCTGGCAAGGCCCATCGGACCGTGATCGACTGGACCCTCGTCATGGTCCGGCTGGTGGCGCGCGGGCTCACGCGCCGCCGCTGGGTCCTCGTTGGGGACGGCAGCTACTCCTGTGTGCGCCTGGGCTGGGAGTGCCTCAGCGCGCAGGCGGCCCTGATTTCGCGCCTGCGCCTGGATGCACGCTTGTTCGGGCCGCCCGCACCGGTGCCGCCGGGACGGCGTGGCCCCAAGCCGAAGAAAGGCCCACCCCTGGCCAAGTTGGCCACACGCCTGGAGGAGGCGCGTACGCACGGCACCGAGACCACGGTTCAGTGGTATCGCGGCGAGACCAAGACGCTGCGTCTGCTCAGCGGGGTCTGTCTCTGGCATACCCCGGGGTGGCCGCCCCTGCCGATCCGCTGGGTATTGGTCGTCGATCCGGCCGACCCGCTGGCCGCCGAGGCGTTCTTCACCACTGACCTGACCGTGCCGTCGGTACGCGTCATCGAATGGTTCGTCTTGCGCTGGTCGATCGAAGTCACCTTCGCCGAGGTCCGTCGCCACCTGGGCGTCGAGACCCAGCGCCAATGGGCCGCCAAGGCCATCGCCCGCACCACGCCGGCATTGCTGGCGCTGTTTTCCATCGTCTGCTTGATGGTGCATCGGCTGCGTGAGCACTGGGCGTCCTTGCCGCGCTCGACCGCTTGGTACTTCAAGCCGCAGGCCACCTTTTCCGATTGCCTGGCGCTGGTGCGCCGCACCATCTGGGCCGAGGGGAATTACGTCAACTCGCTTGCGGATCAGGATCAGGTGGTAATTTCCCGCCCCGCCTGGGAGCGCGTGCTCGCGCAACTGGCCGCGACCGCCTGAGCCGCGTCGCGCGGCGTGCCGCGCCGCCGCGCCGGGGCCGCGGAGCGGGCCTGACGGGTTGGCTCCGTGGTCCCCCAGGGTCCGCCGTGCGGACCCTGGCCCCGCGATTGCCGGTCGCGGCTGGCACGATGAGCGGATGCGCCTAAAATGGCCAAAGTCGAGCTTTGGGGATCTAAAAAGTTTCCGGGAGCAATTCGCCAACCTGACCCAAGCGCAGGTCTTCGCCACCCTCAAGGCCAGGCTCAAGCCCATTTGCCATCGCACCCTGCGGCGTCAGGTCACCGCCTATGTCCCCTTCACCAAGCGCCTGCCGCTGGTGGAGGAATTCACCCCCGAAGAGGGCGAGGACCGGCTTTACCACCTGGTGTCGGACTACCTGCAGCGGGACAACCTCCAGGCCCTGCCCGCCAGCCAGCGCTCCCTGATGACGCTGGTCCTGCGCAAGCTCCTGGCCTCGTCCACCTTCGCTATTGCCGGGGCCTTGACGACCATTGCCAACCGGCTCAGGGCCAAGCTGGGGATAAAGGAACCCCGCGAGCCGCTGGAAGAGGCCCTGGACCAGGATTACGAGGCACTGGACGAGACCGCCGAGGAGTGGACCGACGACACCCCGCCCGAGCCGCTGAGCGAGACCGACCGTGCCGCCCTGGAGCGTGAGATCGCCGACCTGGACGCCTTCGCCCGACTCGCCGCCTCCTTCGACCACAACGCCAAAGGCCGTGCCCTGCTCAAGGCGCTCGGTGTCGCCTTCGCCAAGGCCAAGACGCTGGGTGCGCCGGAGAAGGCCATCATCTTCACCGAGTCCCGCCGCACCCAAAGCTATCTGCTGCGCCTGTTGGCGGACAGTCCCCACCCAGAGGGGATCGTCCTCTTCAACGGCTCCAACACCGACGAGCGTTCCCGCCACATCTACACACAATGGTCCGAGCGCCACCAGGGCACCGACCGGGTCACCGGCTCGCGGACCGCTGACATGCGTTCCGCCCTGGTGGACTACTTCCGCGACCAGGGCCGCATCATGATCGCCACCGAGGCCGGCGCCGAGGGGATCAACCTCCAATTCTGTTCCCTGGTGGTGAACTACGACCTTCCCTGGAATCCCCAGCGCATCGAGCAGCGCATCGGCCGCTGTCACCGCTACGGGCAGCGACACGATGTGGTAGTGGTCAACTTCCTCAACCGCAAGAATGCCGCCGACCAGCGCGTCTATGAACTGCTCGCCGAGAAGTTCCAACTCTTTGAGGGCGTCTTCGGCGCTAGCGACGAGGTGCTTGGAGCCATCGAGTCCGGGGTGGATTTCGAGAAGCGTATTGCCGCCATCTATCAGCGCTGCCGCAGGCCCGAGGAGATCCAGAACGCCTTCGACCAACTCCAACTGGAGCTGAGCTTCGAGATCGACACCTCCATGGCCCGTACCCGCGCCCAACTCCTGGAGAACTTCGACGACGAGGTGCGCGAGAAGCTGCGGGTCCGCGAGGAAACCGCCAAGGCGAGCCTGACCCGCTACGAGCACCTGCTCATGCAACTCACCCGCCACGAACTGACCGACGCTGCCGAGTTTCTGGGCGATGCTACCTTCCGTCTCCGCCGGGCGCCGCCGGATGCGGATGCCGCGATCCCGCTCGGGCTCTATGAGCTGCCGCGCCGCTCCGGCGAGGCGCACCTCTACCGTCTCAACCACCCCCTGGCCGAGGCCCTGCTCGCCAAGGCGAAGGGCCGCGATCTGCCGCCCGCCGAGATTCGATTCGACTACGGTCGGCACCCAGGCAAGATCAGCCTCATCGAGCCCCTGATCGGTCGCTCCGGCTGGCTATCGCTGTCGCTGTTCCGTGTAGAATCCCTGGACCAAGGGGAGGATCATCTGATCTTCGCCGCCGTGCCGGACGACGGTGAGTCCCTCGACCCGGAAGCCGCCGCACGCCTAATGACGCTGCCCGGCTCTTCCTCCCCACTACCAGGGGGAGAGGGGCTGCGGCCGAGGGAGGAAGCGCTGGGTGCCCAGACAACCCGGCAACGAGTCCTCATCGAACGCCAGGTGTCCGAGCGCAACGCCCGCTTCTTCGATGCCGAGGCGCAAAAGCTCGACGGCTGGGCCGATGATCTCAAGGTCGGACTGGAACGAGAAATCAAGGAAATGGATCGCCAGATTCGGGAGGCACGCCGCGCGGCCACCGCTGGCGTCACGCTTGAGGAGAAGCTCGTGGGCCAGCGGCAGGTCAAGGCCCTGGAGGCCGAGCGCAGCCGGAAACGGCGGTCGCTTTTCGATGCGCAGGACGAGGTGGACCGCCAACGGGAACGACTGATCGCAGAGACCGAAGCGAAACTGGCGCAGACGCTGTCGCTCCAACCGATATTTTCGATTCGCTGGTCGATCCAGTGAGCCGGATGAAAAGACGCCATATCGCAAACCAAGAACATTACGGAGGCAATGAGTGACCAAGAAGCCTGGATTCCATACCCTCGGTGTCCAGCCGGCGGTTCTGCGCTGGGCGCGGGAGTCTCAGGGCTATTCGCTTGATGATGTCGCCATTCACCTCAAGCGTGATATCGGCGAGATCGTTGCCTGGGAGACCGGCGCAGCCAGTCCGACCTATGCCCAGCTGGAAAACCTCGTTTACGGATTGTACAAGAGGCCGCTCGCAGTCTTCTTTCTGCCCGCCCCCCCGGCGGAGCGCAAAGTCAAGCAGCAGTTTCGCACCCTGCCCGACAGCGAGCTTGATCGCCTGGCCGCGGATACCCGCTATCAGCTTCGCCTTGCCCACGCCTACCAGATTTCCTTGCACGAGCTGAACGATGGCGTGAACTCATCGCCGCGCAAGATCTTCCGGGACCTGCCGCTGACCACGCAAAGCGACGTACGGCAAGCGGGAGACAGGGTTCGCGCGTACCTCGGTATCGCGTTGGATGCACAAATTGGCTGGAAGAGCGCGGAGGCGGCGCTCAAGGCGTGGCGGAGCGCAGTAGAAGCCAGTGGCGTATTTGTCTTCAAGCACTCCTTCAAGCAGAAGACCATTTCTGGCTTCTGCCTGGCGGACGATGAATTCCCGCTCATCTATTTGAACAACAGTACCGCCAAGACCCGCCAGATCTTCAGCCTCTTCCATGAGCTGGCGCATTTGCTGCTGAAGGTCAACGCGATCTCGACCGTGGATGACGCCCATCTTCAAGGATTGCCACAGAGAGAGCGAGGCATCGAACGATTCTGCAACGCGCTTGCGGCCGAGATTCTGGTTCCTTCCGCGGACTTTGAAAGCCAATTGACCGGGATTTCTGCACCATACGACGATGCGGCGGTACCACTGGCGCGACGCTATCATGTGAGCCGGGAGTCAATCCTGCGCCGATTACTCGATCGCGGCCTGATCGACCAAAGTAAGTACGAGGCCAAGGTCAAGCAGTGGGCCGCCGAAACCGAGAATGGCGGGTCCGGCGGCGACTACTATGCGACCCAGACGACCTACCTCGGTGAAGGTTACATGCGGCTCGTTTTCGCCAAGCATTATCAAGGGCGATTGACCCTCGAACAGACTGCGGACTATCTCGGCGTCCGGACCAAGAGCGTCGCGGGTCTTGAGGAGGCACTGTTCCGTAACGCGGTGCCGGCATGATCTACGTATTCGATACCGGCGCCTTCATCGTGCCGAATGTCTGCCAACACTTCGGTGTGCCGTGTCTTAACTTGGAAGCCTTCATGGCGCAGCAAGGCTGGACTTTCTGATCATGGCGACGAAGCAAAAACTGGAACTGACCTGGATCGGCAAGGAAAACCGGCCGCGGCTGGAACCGCGCATCCTGCTGGAGGACCCGGCGCGGTCTTATCACGCCGCCCATCGGGTGGCGGAGCGTGACTGCTTCGACAATCGGCTGATCTTCGGGGACAACCTGCTGGCGCTCAAGGCGCTGGAGGCGGAGTTCACGGGCAAGGTGAAGTGCGTCTTCATCGATCCGCCGTACAACACCGGGAGCGCCTTTACGCACTATGACGACGGGGTGGAGCATTCCATCTGGCTGTCGCTGATGCGCGACCGGCTGGAGATCATCCGGCGGTTGTTGTCGGAGGATGGGTCTTTGTGGATTACCATCGATGACAACGAGTGTCATTATCTGAATATTGTTCGGTTTCTTGACGAAGTGGAAGGTTTCGTGCCATGGACCTGGTGGCCTCATGAAGAAGTAGGGCATACCGATGAAGCAAAAAAGGAGATGCATGGCTTGTTCGGTAAGGCGGACCCGTTCCTCACCCCAAAACCTGAGCGGCTGATGCAGCGGGTATTACATATCGCCACCAACCCAGGCGACCTCGTGCTCGACTCCTTCGCTGGTTCCGGCACCACCGGCGCCGTGGCCCACAAGATGGGCCGCCGCTGGATCATGGTGGAACTGGGCGAGCACTGCCATACCCACATCATCCCGCGGCTCAAAAAGGTCATCGACAATGATGACCCCGGCGGCATCACCAAGGCCGTGGGCTGGAAGGGCGGCGGGGGCTTTCGCTATTACCGGCTGGCCCCCTCGCTGCTGGAGAAGGACACCTGGGGCAACTGGGTCATCAACCACGACTACAACGCCGCCATGCTCACCGAGGCCCTGTGCAAGCTGGAGGGCTTCAGCTATGCCCCATCCGATTCAGTCTACTGGCAGCACGGCCACTCCACCGAACGCGACTTTGTCTATGTGACCACCGCCAGTCTGACCCACGAACAGCTTGCGCAATTGAGCGACGAGGTGGGGCCGGAGCGCAGCCTCCTGGTGCTCTGCACCTCGTTCCGCGCCCGTGCGGACCTGTACTCCAATCTCACTGTGAAAAAGATCCCCCGGCAGGTCCTCTCTCGCTGCGAGTGGGGCCATGATGACTACTCGCTACGGGTGGAGAACCTGCCGAGTGCGCCGCCGACGCCGGGGCAGATGGACCTGTTCGGCCCGGAGGAACTACCATGACGCATGTGAACGCCATCGCCGGCCGTCTGAGTCTGCGCCCACCTCAGCGCCGGTCGCTGGAGGTCCTGAACCGGATCATGGAGATAACGCCGCCCGGCAAGGGCGCCGACGTCGCTGCGGTGCTGGAAACAATCCGCAGTGAGTTTCCATCGGTCACGGACTTCGAGCGGGACTTCCCGTCCCTGTGCTTCGCGCTCGCCACCGGCGTAGGCAAGACCCGGCTCATGGGCGCCTTCATCAGCTATCTGCACCTGGCCCACGGCATCGACAATTTCTTCGTGCTGGCGCCCAATCTGACCATTTACAACAAGCTGATCGTCGACTTTACACCGAACACGCCCAAGTATGTCTTCCGCGGCATTGCGGAGTTTGCGACCGAAGCGCCGATGGTCATCACCGGCGACAACTACGAGCAGCAGAACGTCACCGGCGGGCGGCTGTTCGGTTCCGTGCGGATCAACATCTTCAACATTTCCAAGATCAACTCCGAGGTGCGCGGCGGCAAGGCCCCGCGCATCAAGCGGTTGTCCGAATACATCGGCGCGAGCTATTTCGACTACCTGGCCGGGCTGCCGGACTTGGTGCTTCTGATGGACGAGTCGCACCGTTACCGGGCGGGCGCGGGGATCCGGGCGATCAATGAACTCAAGCCCATCCTGGGGCTGGAGTTGACGGCGACGCCGTTCGTCGAGACCAGCAAGGGCACCCTGCCCTTCAAGAACGTGATCGTCGACTACCCGCTGGGCCGGGCGATGGCCGACGGCTTCGTCAAGGAGCCCGCGGTGGTGACGCGCAAGGACTTCGACCCCAGCGGTATGTCGACGGAGGAGATCGAGCGCCTCAAGCTGGAGGATGGGGTGCGCCTGCACGAGGGTGTCAAGGTGGAGTTGGAGACCTACGCCCGGCAGTTCGACAAGCCCATCGTCAAGCCCTTCGTGCTGGTCATCGCCCGGGACACGACGCACGCGGGCCAGTTGTTGGCCCTGATCCAGTCCGCGGCCTTTTTCGAGGGGCGCTACCAGGACAAGGTGATCCAGGTGGATTCGAGCAAGACCGGCGCCGAGGAGGAGGCCATGATCGCACGCCTGCTCAAGGTCGAGCACACGGAGGAACCCACCGAGATCGTCATCCACGTCAATATGCTCAAGGAGGGCTGGGACGTCACCAACCTCTACACCATCGTGCCGCTGCGCGCGGCCAACGCCCGCGTGCTGATCGAACAGTCTATCGGCCGCGGGCTGCGCCTGCCCTATGGTGTGCGTACCGGTGTGACCACGGTGGACCGGCTGAACATCGTGGCCCACGACCGGTTTCAGGAGATCGTGGACGAGGCCAAGCGGCCGGGATCGCCGATTCAACTCCAGACCTTGGTGCTGGACATGGATCAGGTGGGGACGAAGACGGCCACGATGGTTTCCCAGTCCCAGTTGGCGAGCCGGCTGGGATTCAAACCCGCGACACCGACCGGCAGCACCCGAGTGGCTGGCCAGGACCAACGCGCCGCCTTCGAGAAGCCGCAGGAGCAAGCCTTGGCGCAACTGGCCTATGCGGCGATCCAGAAGCTGAGCGGCGATCCCCGGAGGGTGCCGACGGTCGAGCACCTGAGGAAGCCTGAGGTTCAGGCGGCCATCGTCCTGGCAGTAGAGGAGAGCCGTACCCCGGCGCAGTTGGAGTTGAAGGGGCTGGCCGAGGAGCCGGACATTGCCGCCGTGGTCGCCAAGACCGTCGACCTGGTCGCCCGTCAGACGATCGCTATGCCGCGTATCCTGGTGGTCCCCAAGGGTGAGGTGCGCTCCGGCTTCAACCCCTTCACGCTGGATCTAACGACGCTACAGTACGCCATGCGGACCTGCTCTATGACCTGGCCGGGCAGACGGTCCGGCACTTCCTGGGCTATCTGTCGGAGGACGACGCTTGCCGGGTCCTGCGCTGTTATCAGCAGCCCATCGCCGCCTTCATACATGCCCAGATGCAGGAGCACTGGTTCGAGGAGGCCGCGGGTTACGAGGTGAAGATCAGCAAGGGCTTCACGGAACTCAAACCCAGCGCCTACAGCTACGCGGTAGCGGAGCCGCCCGCGGACTACCGGATAGCCCCGCGGGACAAGAGCAACATGGGCCGATACCTGTTCGGCGGCTTTGCGCGCTGCCTGTACCCGGTACAGAAATTCGAGTCCGACGCGGAGCGTAAGCTCGCGGTGATCCTGGAGCGAGAGGCCCAGAAGTGGTTTCGCCCTGCCAAAGGGCAGTTCCAGATTTACTACCGTGATGGTGCCAATCATCGGGAGTACCAGCCGGACTTCGTGGCCGAGACGGACGCGACCATCTACATGCTCGAACCGAAGATGCGCAAGGAACTGGAGGACCCGGTGGTGCTGGCCAAGAAAGAGGTCGCCGTCAATTGGTGCGCCAACGCCACCGTCCACGCACTCGCCCACGGGGGCAAGCCCTGGCGGTATCTGCTGATTCCCCACGACGCCATCGCGGAGAATATGACGCTGAGCGGCCTCGCCGGCCAGTTCGGGGACCAGGCCGTGGGAGCGGCTTGCAGCCGCGATGCGACGCCGCGGTAACCTGTAACGCTGCGGCAGCTTGCCGGGCCCCGTCTCGCGCAAGCCGCTCCCACAGGGTTGCTGCGCGACTTTCACCGGGTGTCTCAGGCGACGATCGGCGGTAAAGTGTCGACTGGAGGCCGGCGGGGCGACCATGCCATGGCCGACCCCGACCGCTACGAATCGACCGGGCCCACCCTCAGGGCCTAACTGAGGCGTCATGTACCCCTTCTCCTTGATCGATCCGCCGACCCTGCTCCTGGTCTCCATCATGGTCTTCACCCTCACCGGGGTCTTCATGGCCATCGCGGCACACATTCGCCAGGAGCGGGCCTACACCTGGCTGGCCTTGGGCGCCCTGGCCTTTGCCGCCGGCTGGGCGCTCAACCTGTCGCAATGGGTCTACGGTCTCACGCTGCTGACCATCCCGGCGGCGGAGATCCTGCTGCTCGTCTTTCCCATCTTCCTGCTGTGCGCGACGCTCGACTTCCTGCGCCGGCCGGGGATTGCGCAGACACTCGGCGCCGCGGCCCTGTCCTTGGCCTTGGTGTTCTGGGTTCTGGTGGTGTTCGTCGACAGTGAAACGGTGCCGGGCGCCATGACCTCAAGCCTCAACGGTGCGCTTTACCTTGCGGTCGCCCGGCTCTTTTATGCCCATGCCTACCCGAACAACCTGATCGGGGGAACCATCATCGGCGCCATCGTCATCATCGGTACCGCCTTCATCCTGCGAACCGTGTTCCTGATGTACGGGTTCGTGTTCACCGATACCCTGGGCCCGGAGGTGCGCAAACAGGTCCTCTACACCATGCTGCTGATCGACCTGATGGGGATCTTCATGCTCGCGCTGTGCTTCCCGCTGTTCGATTTTCTGCGCGCGGAGACCAATCTGCACGCGGCCAACACCATCCTGACGCATCTCTCGGAGCGCGACCCCCTGACCGGCCTCTACAACCGCCGGGTCTTTCTCGCCCGGCTGGACGCAGAACTGCTGCGGCATCGCCAGTCGGCGATCCCGCTGTCGCTCATCCTCTTCGACATCGATCACTTCAAACAGGTGAACGACACCCATGGCCACGGGGTCGGCGATCAGGTGCTCCAGCATGTGGTCGCGACCACCCACCAGCGCCTGCGCGGCCAGGACCTGCTCGCGCGTTTCGGCGGGGAGGAGTTCATGGTCCTGCTGCCCGAGACGCCGCTCGCCGCGGCGACCCGGGTCGCGGAACGGATGCGCACCGGCCTGGAGGCGAGCCCCGCCCTGTTCCGACCCGTCCCGCCGCTGCGGATCACCTGCTCCTTCGGCGTGAGCTGTGCCGACGACCTCACGCAGAACGCGCAGGATCTGCTCGGCGCGGTCGATGCGGCCATGTACGCCGCCAAGCACCAGGGCCGCAACCGTGTCTGCGCCTGCCGTGCGCGCGACGCCGACGCCTGATCCTGGTGCCGCGAGGCGCAGTCAGCGATCAGTTTTCAGGTCGCCACTGGGTCGAGGCCAGGCGGGCCAGTCCGCACAGGACAAGCTCCGGGACCAGTTCCAGGGGCCGGGCGATCAGGGGAGCGATGCGGGGCCCATCGCCCCCGGTGATCAGCAAGGCCGGGGGGGGCGCCGATCCCGCCCCGGCGCTCTCCGACAGCCGGTCCCAGAGCCGTTGGTGCAGGCGTTCGGCCAGGGCCGCCAGGGCGTGCAGGCTGCCGGTGGCGACGGCCGCGCCGGTGTCCGCGGCCCAGGGCTCGTCGGTGGGCTCCGGCTCGCCCGGGGGGATCCGAGTGCCGGCGAACAGGCTGTCGCGCATCATGGTCAGGCCGGGCAGAATCAGGCCGCCCAGGTGCTGGCCGGCCGAGGCCAGGACATCGAAGGTGGCCGCGGTGCCGACATCCACGACGAGCGCCGCCGCCGCACCGCGCCCCAGTGCGCCGAGCAGGGCCAGCCAGCGGTCGACTCCCAGGCGGGTCGGCTGCGCATAGGCGACCCGCAGCCCCAGGCAGTCACGGCGAGTCACGGCGAACTGCGCCTCCAGCCCCCAATAGGCGCGCACCACCCGGGCGACGGTCTCACCCAGGTCCGCCCCGCCGACGTTGCCGACCAGCACCCGCCGCGGCGGGTCCAGCGCCTCCCAGGCGGCAAGCAGATCGAGCGGCAGGCCCCCGCCGTGGCGGACCCCGGTCATCGGACCGAGACCCGCGGCGTCCTGCCGGGCCCAATGCAGGTTGGTGTTGCCGATGTCGATCAACAGGTTCATGGGCGTCCTGGTGCAAAGTAACGAGTCAGGAACAAGTTAAACACAATCGTTGTCGTTGTCGTTGTCGTTGTCGTTGTCGCAATCGGAGAAGCGATGCAATTCGGGGTGCGAGAGAATCCGAGGCACTACGATAACGATTACGACAACGACAACGACAACGACGCTAGAAGCACTCTCCAGGCGCGGCGGCTCAGTCACCAAGACGCACGCTGACCTCCCCCGAGTGGAAGCGCTGGAGGCCCTCGGCGGTGTGCAGCCGCAGGGCTCCGTCGGGGTCGATCCCGGCATAGTCGCCCGCGATCAGGCGCTCGCCCTGTTGCAGCCGGACCCGCTGCCCGCGCAGGAGGTCGAACCCGGCCCACTCGTCCAGGAAGGGCTTGAGCCCGAGGTCGCCGTAGCGCTCCAGCATCTCCAGCAGGCCCTCGATAAGCGCGGCGGCCAGGCGATTGCGCCCTGGCGCCGCGTCGCCCAGGGCCTCGCGCAGGTCGGCCCAGGGCTGGTCGATGGCCCGCCCCTGGTCGGCATCCAGGCGCAGGTTGAGGCCCAGGCCCACCACCAGGTGGCTCGGCCCCTGGGCCTCGCCCGCCACCTCCAGCAGCAGACCACCGAGTTTGCGGTGCCGCCACAGCAGGTCATTGGGCCACTTGAGCCCCAGGTCCGCAACCCCCAGGCGAGCCAAGACCCCGGCGACGGCCGCCCCCGCCGCCAGACTGACTCCACCCACGGCGGCGGGTCCGAAGGGGTAGCGCCACAGGAGCGAGAGATAGAGATTGGTGCCGAAGGGCGACACCCAGGTCCGGCCGCGCCGCCCCCGCCCGGCCGTCTGGCGCTCGGCGAGACAGACGGTACCCGCGGGGGCCGACAGCGCTGCGTCTGCCATGAGTCGGTCGTTGGTGGAGGCGAGTTGGTCGTGGATCTCAAGCCGGGCGAGCCGCTCCCCGCCGGCGATGGAGAGGGCGCCGAGGATCAGTGCCGGGTCCAAGAGTTCCAGCGGGGTTGGGAGGCGGTAGCCGCGGCCGGGGGCACTCTCGAGGGCGAGACCATAGTGGTCGGTGGCCTTGCGCAGCGCCTTCCAGACGGCCGTGCGGCTCAGACCCAGGCGCTGGGCAATCGCCGCGCCGGAGTGATAGTCCCCGTCGGCGAGCAGGCGGATCAGGTCGAGGCCCCGTGGCATGACCGGCTCAGGCCAGACAGGCGAGCCAGGCGGCCTGCGCCGGGGCGGCCCCCGCGGGCACCGGGTCCAGGCGCATCAGTTCGCAGGTATCCGCGGCGGCCGGCGCCGGGCTGGCGGTAAGTTCCATCAGTTCGTCGCGGCGAAACAGGTGCAGACGGATCGCGGTGTCGGCCCCGGCCGCGGCGACCCGCCGCTCCAGGTTCTCCGCCGTGACGCGCAGTCCGTCCACGGCCACGACCAAGTCCCCGGGCGCCAGCCCGGCGCGCTCCCCGGCCCCGCCGGACAGGACGTTTTGGATCACCGCGTCCGCGCACCCGGCGCTCAGCCGGATCGCCAGGCTGGGTTTGGCCACGCCCGGCGCGAACCGCGCGACGACCCCACCCAGGTCCTTGGGGCCGGTCGCCGGCCGCAGACGCAACGCTATCCCCACCTGGGCGAGCAGGGGCGCCAGGTCCAGGTCCGTCGTGCCGTCCAGTGCCTGGGCGAAAAAGCCGTCCAGGGCGAGACCGGAGACCTGCGCGGCCATGGCCTCCACGCCGCGCTCCGGGACCCCGACCCCGGTCCGGCCATAGCGCTCCCAGAGGGCGCGCATCACGTCGTCCAGGCAGACCCGGCCCTGGGTGTCGCGCCGGATGGTCAGGTCCAGGGCGAGCGCCGTCAGAGCCCCCTTGGCGTAATAGCTGACGATGGCGTTGGGGGCGTTGTCGTCCTGCCGGTAGAACTTGGTCCAGGCATCGAAGCTGGACTGCGCCAGCGACTGGACCAGCCGGCCGGGGGTGCGCATGACCCGGGTGATGGTCTCGGCCAGGAGTTGCAGATAGGCATCGGTGTCGATACAACCGCTGCGCACCAAGGCCAAGGTGTCGTAGTAGGACGTGATGCCCTCGAAGGCCCAGAGGGTGCGGGTATGGACCTCGGCGCTCAAGGTGCCCGTCATCAGGGCCGCGGGCCGAATGCGCGTGACGTGCCACAGGTGGAAATACTCGTGGCTGCACAGAGCGAGGAAGCGCCGATAGCCTTCCGTGGGCGCCGCGTCGGCCCCCTCTCCGGCCGGCTGCGGGAGGTCATCCCGGGTGCACAGCAGACTGGACGAGAAGCGATGCTCCAGACCGCCATAGCCGTCACCGACCGCGGCGGTCAGAAAGAGATAGCGATCGATCGGCAATTCACCGAAGAGCGCGGCGTGCTGCTCACAGACCCGCCCCAGGTCCTGCCCCAGGCGCTCCAGGTCGCACCGCTGCCGACCGCTGATGGCCATCGCGTGCGGGACCGAGCGGACCGCAAAGCTGATCAACTCGAAGGTCCCCATCTCCACCGGATGGTCGATCAGGTCGGCATAGTCGTCTGCCTGATAGGCGCCGAACCCCCAGGGCGCGGCGTCCAGGGCGCGCAGACTGGTGGCCACCCGCCAGTCCCGATACCGCTCCCCCGGCGGCGGCAACAGCTCGATACGACAGGGCCGGTCGGCGTGACCGCTGACCTGCAGCAGCAGACTGGGACCGTTGAAATAGGCGTGGGTGCAGTCGAGGTGGGCCGAGCGCACCGTGAACTCCCAGGCGTAGACCTGGTAGCGAACGATCAGGGGCGCGATACAACCCTGGCCGGGGACCAGTTCCCAGGTCTGTTTGTCCAGTTTCGTCAGGGTGAGGGCACGGCCGTCGGCAGCTTGCGCGGCAAAGCATACGACGTTGCGCGCAAAGTCCCGGATCATATAGCTGCCGGGACACCAGGCCGGCATGGTGAGTTGCAGCGCAGTCGTCACCGGGCCCCGGATCACCAACTCAACAGTGAACAGATGGGCCTGCGGGTTCTGCGGACGCACCCGGTAAGTCAGCACGCGGGGATCCCCGACGAACTGCCGTTGGAATCAGGATCGGGGATCATTTGCGGACAACGTTACACGGCCGACGTCAAACGCGACGTCGGTGCGGCATTCAAACCGCTCCGACGGCCACCAGTGCGCGCGCGTCACCGCGCAAGAAGGCCGGGACGAGCGCCCCGGCCTTACGCGTTGCTTACCAGCGCGGACCGCGGGAGGGACGCTCACCGCGCGGCTTGGCCTGGTTGACCTTCAGGTTGCGACCCTTCAGGGGGGTCTCGTTCAGGGCCTTGATGGCCGCATCGGCCTCCGAGTTGTTCGGCATCTCGACGAAGCCGAAACCCTTGGAGTCGCCCGTGAATTTGTCGGTGATCAGGTTGACGCTGGAGATCTCGCCATAGGCGGCGAAGGCGTCGCGCAGATCGTCTTGGGTCACGGAGTAGGCCAGGTTGCCAACGTAGATATTCATCGTTCAAGTGTTCCGTCAAAGTGCATTGAAGAGAGAGTGAGAACGGTCGAATGATCAATGCACAACTGATTCGACAGTCTTTGTCCCCAACCGTTGGGGCGAAATCGTGGCGCGGCCAGGCCGCGTGGGCAGCCGGCAACGCGATACCGACGGCTAGCGGCCGCGGGCCGGCATGGCACGCCGGCCACCCGGCCGCGCGGCCGGCGCCCCGCCCATGCGGTCGCCGCGAGGCCCACTGCGCGGGCGCGGGGCGAAATCGGTGCGCCCGCGCACGCGCTCGTCATCCTCATCGCGCTCGGCCGGCGGATTCGCGGACGGCTCGAACCCGACGACGGGGGTCATGGGGATTTCCCGGCGCAACAGGCGCTCGATCCCCTTGAGTAATCCCTTCTCGTCATGGCTGACCAGCGACAGGGCGGCGCCGACGGCACCCGCGCGGCCGGTGCGGCCGATACGGTGGACATAGTCCTCGGCCACGTTCGGCAATTCGAAATTGACTACTTGGGGCAGATTGGCGATATCCAGGCCGCGCGCGGCGATATCGGTCGCCACCAGGGCCCGTACCAACCCGCGCTTGAACTCGTCCAGGGCCCGGGTGCGCGCCGATTGGCTCTTGTTGCCGTGGATCGCCGCGGCGGTGATCCCGTCACGCGTGAGCTTCTCGGCGAGTTTATTCGCCCCATGCTTGGTGCGGGTGAAGACCAGTACCTGCTCCCAACCCTCGCGATGGATCAGGTGGGCCAACAAATCGGGCTTACGCTGCCGGTCAACCGGGTGCGCGGACTGGGCGACCGCCTCGATCGGCATATTGCGCCGGGCCGCCACCTCGACGGTCTTGGGGTGCTTGAGCAGGCCATCGGCAAGGCGGCGGATCTCATCTGAGTAGGTCGCGGAGAACAGGAGGTTTTGCCGCCGCTCCGGAACCAGGCGCAAGATCCGTTTGATGTCGTGGATGAAGCCCATATCGAGCATCCGATCGGCCTCATCCAGCACCAGGATTTCAACCCGGGACAGATCCACCGTGCGGCGGGTCGCATGATCGAGCAGGCGCCCGGGAGTCGCGATCAGGACATCGACGCCGCGCTGGAGTTTGTCGACTTGGGGCTGCATACCAACGCCGCCGAAGACGATCGCGGAACGCAGCGGCAGGTGAATGCCGTAGGCCGCGACCCGCTCCCCGACCTGGGCCGCGAGTTCGCGCGTCGGCGTCAGGATCAGCGCGCGGGGATGGCGTTGGGGATGGCCCTGTTCGGCTAACCGATGTAAGACGGGCAGTACAAAGGCGGCGGTCTTACCGGTCCCGGTTTGGGCGCCGGCCAATAGATCATGACCGGCAAGTATCTCTGGGATGGCTTGCGCCTGGATCGGCGTCGGCCGACCGTAGCGCTGCGTCGCGACGGCGCGCAGCAAGTCGGCCCTGAGGCCGAGCGAATCGAAAGACATGGAGGCTCCGAGCCTGTTTGCCCAGGCGGCTTACCCGGCGTTGTCGGGACCGATCCAGGCAAAGTGAAAGAAAATGTACGCTCGACGGAGACGCCTGAGCGTCGAAAAAGCAATCAACCGCGAGACGGGGTGTAACGACCGCTTGGCGCCGGATCGCGCAGATTTTGGAGTCTAGACACATGCGAAGCGAAAAGCCAGCGGATTTGTTGGACTTGATCTATCCCGCGACCGAAGCCCGCTGACGCCCCTTTTACCGGACTCATTAAAGCCAATATTTTCATTGACTTAACATCACCGAGGCGGATGCCGCACCCACGCAGCGCCGACCCTGCGGAACGCTGCGACGCCACGCTGGGCGCCGCGCGATGGCCCATCGTGACCCGCTCGAAGCACACCCGCCGGGGGCACGCCTTGACGCACACCTGACGGGGATTTGCTCGCCTCATCAGCCAGGCGTCGCGCCGGTTTCGACTCGGAAATCCGGCGCGGGGCTCAGGGCGCGGGGTATCAGGCCTCGAGCACCTGGAGGTAATTGGCCTTGAACGACTCACGATCCGCCTTGACGGACGCATCGTAGCCCTGCTCCTGCATCTTCTGCTTCATCCACCCAGGCAGCACGCCACGGACATAGACATTCTCCGAGTTCTCCGGATCGACATAACGGGTGTAGTCGCGTCCGGAGGGGGTCGCACGGGGCGCAGCCGCGGCCCCACGACGACGCCGGGGCATGATCAAGGGGACGATCTCGTCGACCTCATACCCGTTTTGGCTGATCAGGTCCCTGATCTGCTGCACCACGCCCTGCTTCGCCTCTTGCCGCCGGGTGGTCAATGCCCGCTGCAATTCCGACTTGCTCTGCTCGATTTCCTCGAGCCGCTGCCGGATCTCATCAACGTTAAGGTTTGCGTACTCCACGGTGGGTACCTCCGATCTGAAAATGGATGGACTGAGTTGGTCTGCGTATCGCCGCGCATAGCTGTCACGAGCGCGCCCTTACTAATGTATTCGTTTCGCAATGAAAGTCAAGTGAGGAAGATAAAAAATACCGGACGCCGGGCCGCCGCACCGCGGCCGACGACGCGCCCCGGCACAGGCGCCGCCGGGGACTCGACCATCCGGGCGATTCAATCGCGGACAACTGCCGGCGGGCATTCCTGCGTTGGCTCGTGGCGGGGATGAGGCGCCGGTCAGGCATTCGGTGGGCAAGTATTGCGCCGCGCCGCTCGTCGCCGCCGGGGCCTTGATCATCGTTCCGGCCAGCGGCCACCTTCCGGAGTCCAAGGCTGAAGCCCTGGACTCCGGCCCGGCGCGGCCGCAACGATGATCAAGTCCGCCGCCGGGATGCCGCGCAACGCAATCCCCGCCGCCGGTACGAACGACTGATGATTGTCGTGTCTGCGCGGCTGCACCCGGATTGCGCCGGCGCGCCGTCCGGCCGCCGAAGAGGTCGCCGCGAATACGGACCCAGCCGCAATGCAATGACACGTAACTGCTGGAGCAGGCGGGCGAATGACCCAACGGACCCGGTGCTCGCGGGGGCGCCCGGGGAAGCGCGGGTGGGATCATAGGGAGGGGCAAGGCAGCGCGGCACGCCGCGCCGTCATCTCCTTTGGCGACTTCAACAATGGTGTTGGCAGCGGTCAGTCAAGACGTTGCGCTGGCGGGAAGCAGTCAGTGGGGAGCGGGACGCCGCCGACAGCGGGACCTGGACCAGGGGCGCCGGGACACTCGCGCGAGCGCTATTGGCGGCACCCGCCGGGCGGGGTTGGGTAGCGATCGGACGGCGCGGCGCCCGCTCGTGATCGTGCCGACCAGGCCAAAACTGCAGACGCGGCCAACGAATTGGTGCCCGGGGCGGGACTCGAACCCGCACGCCTCTCGGCGAGGGATTTTAAGTCCCTTGCGTCTACCGATTTCGCCACCCGGGCGCGGTCTTGGAAGCCCCGGTCCGCGCCGCCTCCCGGGGCTCGCTGCCCGCCGGGAGTCTGCCGGTTGCGATGCGGACGGTTGCTCGCCAGGGCTGCGGGGGAGTTGCCGATAGCGCCGGCCAGCCGCCGCCGCAAGCGAGCGGAGCAGTCGTGAGTGGAGGCTGAGCCCGGAATCGAACCGGGGTGGGCGGCTTTGCAGGCCGCTGCATGACCACTCTGCCACTCAGCCCAAGCCCGGCAGTATAGTGGGGACGCGCGCGCTTGTCACCAGTAAAGCCGTCCACCCTGACCAACGACCAAATGAATGCGCGCTCGCCACACGCGCACCGGCGCGGTCGCGACCCCGCCCCGCAAGGGTCGAGCGGAATCGTGCGCAAGGCCCGCGCCGGGTTCGGGATGCGGCTAGAAGGCGGCCGCGAAGGCCGCTGCGAAGCGGTCGTAGTCCGCTTCGGGCAGGTGATTGATGCCGGCCGCCGCCTTGCGTCCGCCCCCGGTCGCGAATTGGCGGCATAGTTGGTCGGCACCCGCGGGGCGGGTCAGCGGGGCGCGCACGCTCACCAGGAAGCCGCCGTGCGGCAGCCGCGTCAGCAGGGCATGAGCACACTCCGGCGCGGCCTGTGCAAGCGCGTTGGCGAAGACCCCGCTGACGCGCCGCGCCCAGGGTTCGTCGGGTAGGATGTGCAGCCGGTAGCGCGCCTGCATGAGTGTCGGCGCGGTGCCCCGCGCGCGGGCCAGATCATCCGCGTAGCCGCTGCTCAAGCGCTGGAAGGTCGGGTCCTCGCGGATGAACGCCAACGGGTCCGCGTAGCGACACAGGCGGCGATACAGCTCATCCGGGGCGCAATGCAGATCGGCCACGGCGGCGCCGTACCCATTGTAATTGATGCAGATGCCCAGTTCCCGCAGGAGCGCAAGCTCGGCCGCGGCAAGCCCGAGCGGGGCCGCCGCACGGTGCGCCGCGGCATCGAAATTGTCGCCGTAGGTGCCCACCACCGCCCAGGCGCGAAAACGCCCGCCGACGAATTCATCGACCAACAGGCTCGTACCCTTGTCCGGACTGGTTTCGATGTGACAATCAAGCCCGGGGTGGGTGGGGATCTCACCGGGGAAATGGTGGTCGAAGTAGCGCACCCGGGCGCCCCCGGCCAATATCCGGGTCAGTGCCGCACGGTTGCTGTCCAGCGCGATGTCGAGCACCGTGACCCGGTCCCCGGGGCCGGCCTCGACCCGCTCCAAAAGGGCAATGTCGCGCTTGACCCCGGTTACCAGGGTGGCCTCGCGCGGGTGCGCGAGCCGCAGTTGCCGCAACGCACAGATACCGTCCGCGTCCCCGTTGAAGACGTCGAAATAGGCCATGACTCACCTCTACTGCGGGTTAAATTTCTCGTGGGCCGGATGGACTTGCGCCCCCCGACCGGGCGCGCGGCCGGGCACTGCCGCGCGCCCGGGACGCCCGGCGCGGGCGCGTCGGCAGACACCCGGCATTGCCGGTCATCCCCCTTGCCGGTAGACTGCGCGACTTGCTTTGCGCCGGCCCGCACCGGCGGCGGCCACTGCGCCGCGCCGGGGACGACCCCGGGACCTTGCCCCATTATCGCCGCGGGCGCGCCCTCAAACACCTGATCCGGAGCCCCCATGCCAGTCGAACGCACCCTCTCTATCATTAAGCCCAACGCCGTCGCCAAAGACGCCATCGGCGCCATCCTGAGCCGTTTCGAGGCGGCCGGACTGCGCATCGTCGCGGCGCGCATGGTGCACCTGAGCAAGGAGCAGGCCGCGGCCTTCTATGCCGTGCATCAGGGCCGGCCGTTCTTCGCGGAACTGGTGGACTTCATGACCTCCGGGCCGGTCATGGTCCAGGCCCTGGAGGGTGAGGACGCGGTCGCGAAGAACCGCGACATCATGGGCGCCACCAACCCGGCCAACGCCGCCCCGGGCACCATCCGGGCGGACTTCGCCGACTCCTTTACCGAGAACGCAGTGCACGGCTCCGACGCCCCGGACACGGCGGCGGTGGAAATTGCATTCTTTTTCCCGGAAGGCCTCTGCCCGCGCACCCGCTGACCCCGACCCGGACCGGACCGCGCACCCGCGATGGATAATCCGCAAGAAGCCCAGGCCCCGGGGCCGAACCTGCTGGACCTGGACCTCACCGATTGTGAGGCCCTGGTGGCCGCGCTTGGCTTCAAGACCTTCCACGGGCGTAATCTGTTCAAGTGGATCCACAAGCATGGGGTCATCGACTATGACGCGATGACCGACGTGCCCAAACGCCTGCGCGCCGCACTGGCGGACCACGCGCTGCTGCGCCTGCCCCGCATCATCCACTCCCGGCCGTCCGCGGACGGCACCCTGAAGTGGGTGATGGAGCTGGATGACGGGCAGCGCATCGAGACGGTGTACATCCCCGAGGAGGGGCGCAGTACCCTCTGCGTCTCCTCCCAGGTCGGGTGCGCGCTGGACTGCGCCTTCTGCGCCACGGCCCGCCAGGGATTCAATCGCAACCTGCGGGTGGGCGAGATCGTCGGCCAAGTCTGGCATGCGACACGACAACTGGGTGTGGCGCCATCGAACGTGGTGATGATGGGCATGGGCGAGCCGCTCGCGAACTTCGAGGCGGTGGTCAAGGCCATGGCGGTCATGCAGGACGACCTGGCCTACAATCTCTCCAAGTTCCGGGTCACCCTGAGCACCTCCGGCATCGTGCCCAATATCTATCGGTTGCGGGAGGTCAGCGACGTCGCCCTGGCCGTATCGCTGCATGCGCCCAACAACGCCCTGCGCGACCAATTGGTGCCGATCAATCGCAAGTACCCGCTGGAGGAACTGCTGCCGGCCTGCCGCGCCTATCTCGCCGGGGATCAACGGCGCAAGATCACCTGGGAATATGTGATGCTCGACGGCATCAACGACAGTCTCCAGCACGCCAAACAGCTGATCCGACTATTGGAGGGCACCCCGTCCAAGCTCAACCTGATTCCCTTCAACCCGTTTCCCGACAGCGGCTTCAAGACCACCCCCCCGGCGCAGTTGGAGGCCTTTCGCCAACGCCTGATGGGCTCCGGCCTGCTGGTTTTCACCCGCAAGACGCGCGGTGACGAGATCGCCGCCGCCTGCGGGCAACTGGTCGGCCGGGTGGAGGATCGCACCCGCCGCGGCGAACGCCCGGTTACGGTCGGTCTGCCCACCCTCCCGCCCCCCGGCGGCGAACCGCCGCGGTGCCACGCCCGATGAACCACACGGCCATACCGGTGACCGCCCTGGTGCGGGTCCTCGCCCTCTGTGCCCTGTGCCTGGCGAGTGCGTCCTGCAGCCGGCACCAGGCCCGCGGTACGCCAAGCTCGATCGACGTACCCAACGCGACCGAGAACAGCCCGGCGGACCTCTATATCGCGATCGCCGCGGAGTACTCCCGCCTGGGGCAGACGGAAGCGGCGCTGAAAAACGCGGAAAAGGCGATCGCCGCGGACCAGCGCAACTCCGGCGGCTATTACATGCTGGCACTGATCTATCAGAAGATCGGTGAAACCCCGCTCGCCGAAGAAAACTTCAAGCGCGCCCTGGAACTCACCCCCCGCAGCCCCGAATTGCTGGACGCCTATGGCAGCTTTTTCTGCACCCTGCGGCGCTATCCCGAGGCGCAGGCCCAGTACGCAAAGGCGCTCGCCAACCCGCTTTACAAGACGCCCTGGTTTTCGCTGACCAACGCCGGCAATTGCGCCATGAGTGCCGGTGACGCCGCGGCGGCCGAGACCTTCTACCAGCGCGCCCTGACCGCCAACCCCAGGTACGGCCCGGCCTTGTACATGCTGGCCGCCATCGAGTTGAACCGCAACGATGCCAAGGCGGCCAGGGCCTACCTGCGTCGTTACCTGGACGACTACCTCAGGGGCGTGTTCACCGCCAACGCCGACACCTACCAGGCCTTGCAGTTGGCGATCAAGACCGAGCGCAAGCTGGGCAATGTCAAAGGCGCCGAGACCTACGAACAGGTCTTGCGCGACCAGTTTCCGTCCGAGAGCGCAGCCGCTAGCGCCCCATCTTCGGGACCTCCAATGAGCCCTTCGCGATGAATCCAATTCAAGCCGTCAGTTCGGACGATCAAAATGTCGTCGAGTTTTCCGAAAACCCCGGGCGCCGCCTGCGCGTGCAGCGCCAGTCCCGCGGGATCGAGATCGAACGCATCGCCGCCCAACTCCATCTACGGGTCGCAACGGTCGAGGCCTTGGAACAGGACCGCTATCAGGACCTACCGGGGCCGGTGTTCGTCACCGGCTACCTGCGTAACTACGCACGCCTGCTGGGCCTGGACGCGGAGCCGCTGATTGCCGCCTTTCGCACGGCCCATCCCGACCCGGAGCCGGTCGGCTTGCGGGTCAGTCCCCTGCCCCGGCAGGAGATCGGCAGCAGTCACATCCTGGTACGACTGATCAGCCTCGCCTTGCTGGCCGCGGTAGTCACCATGCTCGCACTCTGGTGGCAGAACCGGGCCGAATTACTGTCGTCGTTGACTCCCGGGGACGCCTCCGGCCTCGCCCTGACGACACCGGCCAACACCCCCCCGCCGCTGGACCAGACGAGCGCGCCGGCCACCCAAGGCGCCGCCGCCGCGGGCCCGGCGCTGCCGCTGCCGGCGGCTACCGGTGCCGGCCCGGAACCCGAGCGGTCGGCGGCCCTGGCCCTGCCCCCCGCGCCACCCGCCACCCAGGCCCAAGGCCCGGCGGTCGCGACCCCCGACGCGCCCCCCGATGCGACCAGGACCGGCGCCACGGCCGAGCCTGCGGCAGGTACGCCGAACGGACCCCCGGGCGAGGTCGCCATGAGCTTCTCCGCTGCCACCTGGATCAACGTCCGTGACGCCACCGGCGCGCTGATCCTCAAAGGGCAGATGCGCAAGGGTGACACCCGGGTGCTGGCCGGCAGCCCGCCCTATGCCGTTGTCATCGGTAACGCCGCGGCCTTGGGCGTCACCGTCGACGGCCGCCCCGTCGACTTGGCCGGCCGCGCCCGCGGCAAGGACGCGCGCTTCAAGTTCGACCCGAGAAGCCCCGAATGAGCGCCCCGGCCGACCCAATCAATCCGCGCCTGGTGCGCGCGGTGGACGACTATAATCGCACTGTTTTCGAGCAGATCATGTCCAACCGACGGGCCCGCCCGCCGCGCCGGCGCCGCCGGTAGCCTGGCGATCCAAGGCCACCCGCGCTGGAATCCAGCCGTTAGACGAGTGCCCATACCCCCAAAAGGAAACCGAGCGTGAGCGAATACGAAACCGACGACGAGAAGGTCGAGTCCATCAAGAAATGGTGGAAGGAAAACGGCATGTCCGTGGTGGGCGGGGTGGCGCTTGGCCTCGCGGTCGTGTTCGGTTGGCGTACCTGGACCGACTACCGCAATGGTGTCGGCGCCCAGGCCTCGGCGGCCTTCGAGCAGCTGATGGTCAGTGCCGCCGCGGGTGAGGCCGAGTCGACCGCCAAGCAGGCGCAACTCTTGGACCAGCAATACGGCGCTACCCCCTACCCCGCCTTGGGCGCCCTGGTCGCGGCCCGGGTGCTGTATGAAAGTGGCGACGCCCCAGGGGCCATGGCCGCCCTGCAACGGCTGCTCGTCAAGGCCCCGGACCCGGCCCTGACGCGCCTGGCGGCCCTGCGGCTCGCGCGCATTCAACTCGCCCAGGGCCAACTGGACGCCGCCGCGGCCACCGTCGCCGCCCATGACGACGGCGCGGCCTTCGCCGGGGACTTTGCAGCCGTGCGCGGCGACCTCGCCGCCGCCCGCGGGGACAGTGCCGCGGCACGCGCCGCCTACGAGAAGGCCATCACCGCCGGGACCGGCCTGCCCCAGTTGATCCGGCTCAAGCTCGACAACCTGCCCAGCGCCGGTTGAGGCCGACCGACATCATGCCCATTCGGCACCCCGCCCACCGCCGCGCCCGGCGCACCTGCACTGCATTGCTGATCGCCGGCATCCTGACCGGTTGCAGTTACATCCCCTGGCTCGGCGGCGAGAAGGACCCCACCCCGGCGACCAAACTCACCACCATCGTCCCCGAGGTCACCGCCACCACCCTGTGGTCGGCACGCCTCACCAGGGGCAGCGAGGGCCGGCGCCTCTATCTGGTCCCGGCGGTCAGCGGGGGCCGCGTCTACGTGGCCGACGCACGCGGGCGCGTGGTCGCCGCGGATGCGGGCAGCGGCCGCGTCCTGTGGCAGAAGGACACGAAGCTGCCGCTGAGCGCCGGCCCGGAACTGGCCGGCGAGCGCCTGATCCTGGGGACCAGCGACGGCCAGGTCATCGCGCTGTCGAGCACCGACGGCAAGCAACTGTGGCGCGCCCCGGTCAGCGGGGAGGTCCTCTCGGTACCCCGGCGCACCGACGACGGCAAGGTGATCATCCACACCCTCGACGACACCGTGCTCGCACTGGATGAGGCCAAGGGCAGCGAACTGTGGCGGGTCCCGTACCCGGCACCGGTGCTGACGCTGCGCGGCAGCAGTACCCCCGTGATCGCCCCCACCGGGGTCCTCGTCGGGCTCGCCGGCGGCAAGCTGGTCAAACTCGACCCGGCGGACGGTACCCCATTGTGGGAGGTCATCATCACCGCACCGGGCGGACGCTCGGAATTGGCCCGCATCACGGACATCGACGCCGATCCGGTGGTCATCGGCAAGGTCATCTTTGTCGGCACCTACAACGGCGACCTGGCGGCGGTCGACCTGGACGGCGGCGGCGTGCTGTGGCGCCGGGAACTGTCGTCCCACGCCGGGCTCGCCGCCACGCAGTCCAATCTCTTCATCACCGACTCCGCGGACCTGGTGTGGGGCGCCGACCCGGTCGGCGGCGCTGGGCGCTGGAAACAGGAACGGCTGCGCAACCGCCAGCTCACCGCCCCGGCCCTGCTCGGCAACCTGATCGCCGTGGGTGATCTGGACGGCTGGCTGCACCTGCTGGCCCAGGCCGACGGCCGCTTGGTCGGCCGCACCCGGGTGAGCAAGAAGGCCATCACCGCCCGCCCCCTGGTGGTCGGCAACCGGCTCTATGTCTACGCCACCGACGGCACCCTGGCCGTGCTCAGTACCGGCACGGCCCCCGCGGGAAGCCGCGGCGGCGCCCAGTCAGCGGCGGCCGTGGACGAGGCCGCACGCCCCACCCAAGTGACCAGGGCCGCCAAGCCGACGACCGCCGCACCGCCGGCGGCACCCGCGTCGCCGCCCCAGGCCCCGGCGAATCCGCCGGCCAAGCCGGCGGCGCCCCCCCAGAACCCAGCCCGTAACACTCGCTAAAGAGGCACCTCCGACATGCTGCCCGTCATCACCCTGGTGGGCCGTCCGAATGTCGGCAAGTCCACCCTGTTCAACCGGCTCACCCAGAGCCGGGACGCCCTCGTGGCCAACTTCCCCGGCCTCACCCGCGACCGCCAGTACGGGGTCGGGCGCGTCGGTCCCAACCCCTACGTGGTGGTCGACACCGGCGGGATCAGCTTCGACGCCGACGGGGTCGAGGCCCTGATGCAGCGCCAGGTCCAGGCCGCCATCGAGGAGGCGGACCAGATCATCTTCCTGGTCGACGCCAAGGACGGCTGCACCGCCGGCGACCACGAGATCGGCGAGCGCCTGCGCCGGCTCGGCAAGCCACTGAGCCTGGTGGTCAACAAGGCCGACCACGCGGAACGCGAACTGGTCGCCGCCGAGTTCCACGCCCTGGGCCTCGGCGACCCCGTACCCATCTCCGCCAGCCAGGGGCGCGGCGTGCGCACCCTCATGGAAGGGCTGCTGGAGGAACTGGCGTTCCGCGCCGCGCAGGTCGTCCCGGACCCCGACGCCGAGCCCACCGGCGCGGACGAGGGCATCAAGGTCGCCGTGGTCGGGCGCCCCAATGCCGGCAAGTCCACCCTCATCAACCGACTCCTGGGTGAGGAGCGGCTGGTGACCTGCGATCTGCCCGGCACCACCCGCGACAGTATCTTCATCCCGGTCGAATACCGCGGGCGCCGCTATACGCTGATCGATACCGCCGGCGTGCGGCGCCGCGGCAAGGTCACGGACGTGATCGAGAAGTTCAGCATCATCAAGACACTCCAGGCGATCGAGGCGTGCAACGTCATCATCATGGTGCTGGACGCCCACGAAGGTGTCGGCGAGCAGGACGCCACACTCGCCGGTCACATCATCGACAGCGGACGCGCGCTGGTGGTCGCCATCAACAAGTGGGACGGGCTGGACACCGATGCCCGCACCCAGGTCCACACCCAAATCGAGCGCAAGCTCGGCTTTCTCGACTTCGCCGCCCAGCATCGCATCTCCGCCCTGCACGGCAGCGGCGTGGGGCTGCTGCTCGATGAGGTCGACCGCGCCTACGCCAACGCCATGCGCGACATCCCCACCCCCGAGATGACCCGCCTGCTGGAGGCCGCGGTCCAGGAGCACCAGCCGCCGCTGGTGCACGGCCGGCGCATCAAGCTGCGCTATGCGCACCAGGGCGGGCGCAACCCGCCGCTCATCATCATCCATGGCAACCAGACCGAGAACGTACCCGACACCTACCGGCGCTATCTAATCAACCGCTTCCGCAAGGACCTGGGCCTCTCCGGCACCCCGTTGCGCATCGAGTTCAAGAGCGGCACCAACCCCTTCAAGGGTATCAAGAATAACCTGACCGAGCGGCAGATCAAGCACCGGGCGCGGCTTAAGGCGTACGTCAGGCGCAAGTAGCTCAAGGGCCGCCCCCCATGCCGTCGTCCGTCTTCCTTACCCGGGTCGTGCTGCGCAATTACAAGAGCATCGCGGCCTGCGACGTGCGGCTCGGCCCCTTGACCTATCTGCTCGGACCGAACGGGTCCGGTAAGAGCAATTTTCTCGATGCCCTTCATCTGGTCGCCGATGCCTTGAACGGCTCGCTCGACCGTGCACTGAATCAGCGGGGCGGGCTCGGCGAGGTACGGCGGCGATCCAGCGGGCGCCCGCCCAATTTCGGGATTCGGCTGGCATTCCGACTACCGGACGAGCGTCCGGGCTTCTATGCCTTTATGGTCGGCGCCCTCAAGGGCGGCGGTTATGAGGTCCAGGACGAGCAGTGCGCGATCGGTTGGAAGGGCAGCGGCCCCGGATTCAAGCTTCAGCGCGGCAAGCTGGTTGCGACTAGCGAGGCGTCCTTTCCCGCGGTCACATCGGACCGGCTCGGTCTCGTCGCCGCGTCCGGGCTCCCTGCCTTCCGCCCCGTCTTTGATGCACTGACGGCCATGGGTTTCTACAACCTGGACCCGAAGCTCATGCGGGAGTTGCAGAAGCCGCAGGAAGGCCGACTGCTCAAGCCGGCCGGCGAGAATATCGCGAGCGTTGTGCGACACCTTGCACGCGCGGCCCCAGAGACACTCTCGTTGGTCAGCGAATATCTGCATGCAGTGGTTCCCATGGTGCAAGGCGTAGAGCACAAGGCACTCGGTTCCATGGAGACCCTCGAATTTCGCCAGGACGTTACGGGCGCGGAGTATCCCTGGCGCTTTCCCGCCCAGGGCATGTCGGACGGTACCCTGCGGGTCTTCGGTGCATTGATTGCCTTGTTTCAGGGGGTGAGCGACGGTTCGCTCAGGCTGGTCGGGATCGAGGAACCCGAGACGGCGCTCCACCCAGCCGCCTTCGCGGCCTTGCGGGAGGCACTGCAACGGGCCTCCGAGCAGACGCAGGTGCTGGTCACCAGTCATAGCCCGGACCTGCTCGACGACGCAGCGCTAGAGCCCACCGCGCTGCTCGCAGTCGTCTCCGAAGGCGGCGAATCCCGGATTGCGCGGGTCGACGCAGCGTCACGGGAGATGCTTGAAGAACACCTGTTCACCGCGGGCGAACTCCTGCGGCTCAATCAGCTTGGCCCCGAGCGGGTAGCGGCCCCAGGCCAAGCGCTGCGCCCCACCGATTTATTTGAGGCACTCTCGCCTTCGGACCACCTGGACTTCGACTTCGGCAGGTCGGACCTTTACCTTTGAGACTGGTCGATGTCGAACAGTTTCAACAACGCACCGGGTAGCGCCGGCCTTATGCAGACCGTGGCATCCATCGTCGAAGGCGACGGAGAGGTCTCCGCACTCCCCGTCCTCTTGCGCCGACTTGGCGAATGGCTGACCCCCGATGTCTATACGGAGATCGCCACGCCGATTCGGGTTCGCCGGGAGCAGTTCCTGAACAAAGACGACGTGTTCTCGCGACACCTGAAACTGGCCGCTGCCAAATGCGGAGAGACTGGCTGGGTCCTGATCCTGCTGGACGCGGACGACGACTGCCCGGCAACCCGCGGCCCCGAGATCTTGGACCGTGCCCGGCGGGTGGTGCCCCACAGGTCGGTTTCGGTGGTGCTGGCAAACCACGAGTACGAGGCCTGGTTCCTGGCCGCCGCGCAATCCTTGGATGGTCAGCGTGGATTTCGCTTTGATCCTGCCGATGGGGTCGACCCTGAGGTCCCACGCAACGCTAAGGGTTGGATCGGCCACCGGATGGTCGGTGGGGTGTATCGAGAGATCACCGATCAGCCAGCCCTCACGGCCCGGATGGACCTGGATCAGGCCCGGGCGCGCAGTCGGTCGTTCCGCAAACTGTGCAGCGAGTGGTCCCGGCAACTCGGCCAGCCGCCCGAGCACGTCGCTGGCCCCTGATGGCCCGGTACCTTCAAAAGGCATCTGTCCAACCGCCGTCTACGCAGGGTCTCGTGTCTCAGACCCCGAACGTTCCCCGCCTTGTAGCCCGCATCGCGCCGTGCCGACTTCGCGAACGCCCCGAGGCTGGCAAGCGATGCGGGCTAAATAGAACCCATTGATGCACACCCGGGTGACGCGCGCCGCTGTTGCAGTGCACAATAGGGGGTGCGACCCTTGGGCGCCCTGTCGGCGGCGCGCAGGACGCTTGAGTGCAGGTGAGGCCCGTCGCACCTGCCGGACGCCGCACCGGGCCCCAGGGCCGGTGTCGCGGGGGGCCGACCGGCGCCCGCAGCCTTCGCAATCCACACAGGATCAAGCATGCAATCGACCAGACCCGTGTTCCTGGATCTGTGGCGGATCAGACTCCCCGCCACCGGTTACGCCTCCATTCTCCACCGCATCAGCGGCATCCTGATGGTCCTGGCCATCCCGGTCGGGGCCATCCTCCTCGATCGGGCCGTGTCGGGACCCGCGGGCTTCGCCGCCAGCGACGCCTTCCTCCACCATTGGCTGGTACGGCTGGCCCTGCTCGCGCTGGCCTGGAGCATCCTGCACCACCTGTTCGCGGGGATTCGCTATCTGCTTCTGGACCTGCGCATCGGGCTCGACCGGGATCCCTCACGGCTCGGCGCCTGGATTGTCATGGTCGCGGCGGTGGCGGTCCTGGGCCTGGTTCTGATCTGGAGGATCGCACAATGAGTCGCCAGGCATCCGGCGTCATCGCGTGGTTGACCCAGCGGCTGACCGCCGTCTATCTCGCGTTCTTTGTCTCCTATCTCTTCATCAAATTCCTGTTCGATCCCCCCGTGGACTACCAGGCGTTGCGCGCCTGGGTGGCAGAACCCCTGGTCACCGCCGCGCTGTTGCTCTTCTTCCCGATACTCCTGTCCCACGCCTGGGTCGGCATCCGTGACGTGTTTCTCGACTATGTGCACAACGTCGGCGTGCGGGTCGTCCTGTTCGCGCTGGTGGCCTTCACCTTCTTGGGCTCGGGGCTATGGGGCTTCAAGGCCATTGTCATCGCCGTCATCAATGCCGGAACCGGAACCCCAGGGTAATCTGTCCATGTCCATCCCAACCAGACACTTCGATGCCCTGATCATCGGCGCCGGCGGCGCCGGCCTGAACGCGGCACTGCAACTGGCGACCGCCGACATCCATGTGGCAGTGGTCTCCAAGGTCTTCCCGACCCGCTCCCACACGGTGGCGGCCCAGGGCGGAGTCAACGCCGCACTCGCCAACGTCCTGCCGGACAACTGGCACTGGCACATGTTCGATACGGTCAAGGGCTCCGACTATCTCGGGGACCAGGACGCCATCGAGTTCATGTGCCGCGAGGCGATCCCGACGGTCTATGAGTTGGAGCACGCGGGCGTGCCCTTCTCGCGGCTCGACAACGGCAAGATCTACCAGCGTCCCTTCGGCGGCCAGAGCCAGGACTTCGGCGGCGATCAGGCGGCGCGGACCTGCGCGGCGGCGGACCGCACCGGACACGCCATACTGCATACCCTCTATCAGCAGAATATCCGCGCCAAGACCCACTTTTTCGACGAGTTCTTCGCGCTCGACCTGGTGCGTGACAAGGAGGGCATCATCTGCGGGGCCCTGGTACTGGAGATCGAGACCGGCGAGCCGCTGCTGATCGAGGCCACGGCGACCCTGCTCGCCACCGGCGGCTGCGGTCAGATCTTCCGCACCACCTCCAACGCCCACATCAATACGGGTGACGGCTGCGCCATGACCCTGCGCGCCGGGGTGCCGCTGATGGACATGGAGTTCTACCAGTTCCACCCCACCGGCATCGCCGGCAAGGGCATGCTGATCACCGAGGGGGTGCGCGGCGAGGGCGGCTTCCTGGTCAATAAGGACGGGGAGCGCTTCATGGAGCGCTATGCCCCACGCGCCAAGGACCTGGCAAGCCGCGACGTGGTGGCGCGCTCCATCGTCACCGAGGTCAAGGAGGGGCGCGGTGCCGGCGAGAACGGCGATTACATCTACCTCAAACTCGAACACCTGGGCGCGGACGTCATCGAAAAGCGCCTGCCCGGTATCCGCGAATCGAGCCGCATCTTCGCCGGGGCCGATCCGGTGCGCGAGCCCATCCCCGTCTTCCCCACCGCCCACTACCAGATGGGCGGCATCCCCACCGACCGTTTCGGACGGGTGGTGATCCCGGCCAAATACGGCGCGGAAGAGGTCATCTCCGGGCTCTATGCCGCCGGTGAGTGCGCCTGCGCCTCGGTCCACGGGGCCAATCGCCTGGGCGGCAACTCGCTCCTGGACATCCTGGTATTCGGACGTCTGGCCGGCAAGGACATCATCGAGTATGTGCGCGCCAACCCCCACCGGCGTGAGACCGACCCGGTCAGCCTGGAGCAGGCCATGGCCCGCCTCACCCGCTGGGAGCGCAAGGGCGAGGGGGTGCCGGCGCATCAACTGCGGGCCGAATTCCGCAAATGCATGGAGGACCACGCGGGGGTCTTCCGGACCGAGGAGGTCATGGCCGAGGGCTACCAGAAGCTCAGCGAATTGCGCGAGCGCTTCAAAGATGCCCGGCTCGGGGACCAATCCAAGGTCTTCAACACCGCCCGTATCGAGGCCTTGGAACTGGAAAACCTGATCGACGTGGGGCTCGCCGTCGCGGTGTCCGCCCTGCACCGCAAGGAGAGCCGCGGCGCCCACTCGCGGCCCGATTACCCCAAGCGTGATGACGTCAACTGGATGAAGCACAGCCTGTACTATCGCGACGGTGACCGCATGGACTACAAGCGGGTGCGCACGAAGCCGCTGACGGTCGAGTCGTTCCCGCCGGCGGAGCGGACCTACTAGTGCCCAGTGACTAGTGGTCAGTGACCAGTGGTTGGCGGGTGGTTGAGGACAACCCATCCACCCGAACACCGACCGGCGGCGCCGCGTTTGGAGCGCCCGAGCAAGAGATTAGGTACAAGAACATGAAAGTCAGCGTTTACCGCTATAACCCCGATGTCGACAAAAGGCCGCGCATGCAGACCTATGAGGTCCGCCCCGTCCAGGGCATGATGCTGCGCGACGCCCTGCTGGAGATCAAGAAACAGGACGAGAGCTTTGCCTTCCGCCACTCCTGCGGGGAGGGCGTGTGCGGCTCGGACGGGGTCAACGTCAACGGCAAGAATTGTCTCGCCTGCGTCACCCCCATCACCGAGCTTGCGCAGCCCATCGTGGTCCGTCCCTTCCCGGGCCGCCCGGTGATCCGGGACCTGGTGGTGGACATGACCCAGTTCTACGAGCATTACCGGGCGGTCAAGCCCTACCTGATCCGCACGGACCCCATGCCCGAGCAGGAGATCCTCCAGTCCCCCGAGGACCGGGATCAGCTCGACGGACTCTACGAGTGCATCCTGTGCGGCTGCTGCTCCACCGCCTGCCCCTCCTTCTGGTGGAACCCGGAGAAGTTCCACGGCCCCGCCGCCCTGCTCCAGGCCTGGCGCTTCCTCGCCGATACCAGAGACCAGGCGACGGAAGAGCGGCTGGACGCACTCGACGGCCCCTACAAGCTGTTCCGCTGCCACACCATCATGAACTGCGTCGAGGTCTGCCCCAAGGGCCTGAACCCCACCCGCGCCATCGGGCGGATCAAGGACCTGATGTTGGAGAAGGGCCTATAGCCCCGCATCAGACCCCGCCCGCGACCGGGCGGGGGTGTTTGCGGATGGGTAGAGCGCAGCGAAACCCATCTTCGACGCCCCGGTCAGGCGTTGCCCGCCGGGTTTCGCTACGCTCTACCCGACCTACGAACTGATCGCCAACCATGACCGACGCCACCCCAGATCCGCACGGCACCACCGACGAAGAGATCCGCCGTCTGCGCTGGCAATGCCGCCGCGGCATGTTGGAACTGGACCACCTCCTGATGCCCTTCCTGGACCAGGGCTACCGCGACCTGGACCCGCGGCGCCGCGCCGAATTCGTCACCCTCCTCGCCCAACAGGACCAGGACTTGAGCGATTGGTTCATGTCCCGCCGCGTCCACGAGGACCCACGGCTGCATGAGCTGATCCGGCATATCGTGGCGGTCGTGGCCGCCCAGCACCCCTGAGCGAGACCCGGGCCAACCCATGGCCTCCCATCGTGAACAACCGCCGCTCCTGATCCAACCCCGCTTCTCCCGGCGACTCGCCGCCTTCGTCGCACTCACCCATCTGCTGACCGCCGCCGCCATCCTCGCACTGCCCGGGACCGCCTGGCTGCTGCTGATTCCGGTCGGCCTGAGCCTTACCTATCAGTTTTATGTCCGGGTCCTGGGCCGCGCGCCCTGGTCCATCCGCGCGGCCACCTGGCAAGCCGACGGCACCTGGACCATCGCCTTGCGCTCCGGGACCGAAACCGAGGTCCGCCTGGCCCCATCGACCTTCGTCAGCGTCCCGCTGGTGGTACTGAACCTGCGCCGCGGCCATGTTCGCCGCTGGGCGCTCCCACTCTTCGCCGATGCCCTGGACCCCGAACAACTGCGCCGGTTGCGGCAACGCCTGCGGATCGAAGGGACCGGGCGGGAACCGGACGGGGCGCCGCCGGCCTGAGCGCTGTCCAATTTCCCGCCGCTTGCTCAATGGCCGAAGTGGCACGCGTCACGGCATTACAACAGCACGGCCGCCTGCCCGCCGCGCCGCTCCTGCGCCTTGGTCTGGGCCAACATCGCGATATAGATCAGGTCGAACACGCAGCATAGGAGACCGAGCGCCAGAATGAAGGCATTCGGGCCGGTAAAACCCTCGGCGCCCAGCACGCCGAACAGGATCGTCGGGGCCAGGGTACCCAGCCACTTGCTCACGGCGATCAAGAGGCTTTGCCCGTCGCTGCCGCCGCGCTGGACCAACATGCCGATAAAGAGAATCGACATCAGCAGATTCTGCAGAAGCCACTGAGCAACACAAGAAATAATGGCAAGGGATCAAGGTTCATCATCGGGCCCTCCGCAATTGTTGGTTCGACCGCCGCGCCGGGGCAGCGCGGCCCCCCTGCGCAGACGGTTACGTCATTTCCGGACACCAGGCACGCCCGGCGGCGAAAAGTGGCATAATCTCAGATCAACTCACTTTCATCCGCAAGATTGACGACGATTTTGCCAGTCTTGGGGCCTTGGGAACAAGATGACAAAGCTCTGCGTGACCCGGCATGGCGAGACCGATTGGAATATCGCCCAAATTCTCCAGGGGTGGGTCGATGTACCGATGAACGACACCGGCCGACGACAGGCGCTGGAACTGGCAGAGTCCCTGGCTCCCTTTGGCTTCTCGCGGGTCTGCACCAGCCCGCTGCGCAGGTCCGCGGAGACCGCGGAGATTATCGCCCAAGTCTGGGGACTGCCGGCCCCGGACGCCTACGAGGGTCTGAAGGAGCGTCACTTCGGCCTGATTCAGGGGATGCCCAAGAGCGAATTGTCGCTCACGCACCCCGGCCTCCACGAGGAGATCCAGCGGCGCAACCCCGCCTGCCATTTCGACGAAGGCGAATCGCTCGATCATTTTGCGGACCGGGTGCTGGGGGCCCTGGACGACATCGCCAGTGAGCACTCCACCGACCGCATTCTGGTGATCACCCACGGCTGGGTCATGGACGTCATTACGCGACACATCCAGGGCCTGGCGCGTGACACCGTGCTCAACCTCAAGCGCAAGAATGGCGAATCGGTGTGGCTCGAGGTCACACCCCATGCCACCCTGTGCGAGTGCGAGGCCCCGCAAAGGGTCAGCTGAACGGCCACCCAACCGTTCAACCCAGAAAAAGCAGTTTAGCCGCAAATGAACGCAAATTAACGCAAATAATCAGAGGCTTGGCGTTTACTGCATGTTCACCGTCCGGGTAATGCCGGCGACGATGCTAACCAGCAGATTTATTTGCGCTTATTTGCGGCCAAATACTCTTTTTGGATTCAATAGCGTCCTCTGCTGCCTATCGCATAGGACCCACGAGGAAACCACACAGAATGCACCAACAACGCCCGCCCGCCGCGGCCCTGTCCCTCGTCCCCCTGCTGCTGGCCAGCCTCGCGGGTCCGGTCGCCGCCGCACCCGAGATCCAGCCGCTCAACACGGCGGTGATCAGGGCCACCACCGGACTATGCCTGCGCGGGACCACCTGCCATGTGGACAAGGCCGGGGTCTGGGTGCCGAAGACCAAGGTGGCGATCTTGAGCGTCTCGGCGGCGGAGCAGGCCGATGTGGCACTCTATGTGGACCTGGAGATCAGTACCCGCAAGGAAATGTACAATTGCGGGGACTCCGACGGCAGCGGCTGCATCTTCCGCATGAAATACATGGGCCCGGCGCTCTATGTCTACGGCAGCGACCACGGTAACACCTACCTGGGCTCCAACGTCACCACCACCAACCTGAGCTTCCCGAGCGGCTACGGAATCGTGATCGCCGCCGGCACCCCGGTCTATGTGCATCTGGACGTACGCAACCAGAGCTTGATCGACCTCAAGGTGGATCAGGATGCCTGGATCTACTATGTGCCGGTCGAATAGGGAACGGTTCACCCGTCAGGCAGACTCGCTATCATCTTCACCGTCGGTATCGAAAAGCGAGGTCTCCTCCCCGGTGATCGCAACCCACTGCCCCGGCAATGCGAGAGTCGCGTCACCCAGAGCGCCATCGATCACCGGCAGCAGGAGCCCGTAGCCCACCCGCCAGCGCATCGCGTCGACCTGCACCGACGCGGACTTGGGATTGAGCTTCACCACCTGACCGAACCGCTCCTGCCCCTGGCGATCCTTGAAACCCACCCGATCGCCGACCCGCAGGCTATTGCGGTCGAGCCCCTGACGCTTTTGCGAGGCGATGGCCACGTCCTGACCCTCCAGTTCGATCAGGTAGAACGGGATGGTCCAAGGCTTGCCGTCGACGAGGTTGCGTATCTCCGCCCGCGTCCGGTTCATCTTCATGAGCCGCGCCTCCACCAGTCGGTTCTCGGTGCTGTCGAACCAGCGCACCGTCTGACCGACACGCAGCACCCGCTTCACCGCGGCGATCCGCGTCGGATCATCGAGCTGGTTGCTGATCGCGGCATTCAGGCGAAAGAGCTGGAACAGGCTGGCCTGGCCCAAGGCTTCAAGGATCGCGGTGTAGTTCATAATTGCTGTCGCTGCTCGGCCACCGGCATCCAAACGACACCGATGATGTCTCTTTCCACTGGCCGCATCTCATCCAAAGGCGTGCCGTTACGATGGACCCAGCCATTGATCGTCCCCTGACTCCCAATCGTTCACTCTCAGTCCAGGGCGAACTCTTGTTTCCAGGAGTCGTCCCCGACCGGTGCCGGCTGGCTGGCCTTGGCGAGCAGGAAATTCCCGACCGCCAGATAATCCATGCCGGTGCGCATGAAGCAGCGGTAAGCATCGGCCGGGGTACAGACTACGGGTTCCCCGCGCACGTTGAAGGACGTATTGACCAGGACGGCACACCCCGTCTTGTCATTGAAACGGGTCAGCAGCGCATGGTAGCGTGGATTGGTCTCGCGATGCACCGTTTGGATGCGCGCGGAATAGTCCACATGGGTGATCGCGGGCAGGCGCGAACGCGACACATTGAGCCGGTCGATGCCGAAGAGCCGCTCCTGCTCCGGCGTCATGGCGATGCGCAGTTGCTCGGTGACGGGTGCGACCAGCAGCATATAGGGGCTGGGGCGGTCCAACTCGAAATAGTCGCCGACCCGTTCGGCCAGCACCGAGGGGGCGAAGGGCCGGAAGGACTCACGGTACTTGATCTTGAGGTTCATGACCGACTGCATCTTGGGGGCACGCGGGTCTCCCAGGATGGAGCGCGCACCCAGGGCCCGGGGTCCGAATTCCATGCGTCCCTGGTGCCAGCCGACGACCTGCTGAGCGGCCAGGAGGTCGGCAACCCGCTCCACCAGCGTTACTTCGTCGAGTTCCTCATAGCGCGCGCCGGCGGCCTCGAGTTGGCGGCGGATCTCGTCGGCCGGATAGTCCGGCCCCAAATAGGACCCGAACATGCAATCGCCGGCGGTCAGCGGGCGCGGGCGGTCGTATTTGTCGTACCAGGCCACCAGGGCGGCCCCCAAGGCACCGCCGGCATCGCCCGCGGCGGGCTGAATCCAGATGTCCTTGAAAACCCCGGAACGCAACAGTTCGCCATTGGCCACGCAGTTCAAGGCGACGCCGCCGGCCAGGCAGAGACGTTCAATCCCGGTCTCTTGGCGGATGGTCTTGCCCAGACGCAGGACGACCTCCTCCGTCACCTTCTGAATCGACGCGGCGATATCCATCTCGCGCTGCGTGAGGTCGGTCTCGGCCGTGCGTGGAGCGCCCCCGAACAGCCGATCGAACCGCTTGTTCGTCATGGTCAGCCCGGTGCAGTAATTGAAATACTGCATATCCAGGCGGAAGGTGCCGTCGTCCTTGAGGTCGATGAGATGATGCAGGATGAGGTCGACATACCTGGGCTCGCCATAGGGGGCCAGGCCCATCAGCTTATACTCTCCGGAATTGACCTTAAATCCGGTATAGTAGGTAAAGGCGGAGTAGAGCAGGCCCAACGAATGGGGAAAGTCGATCTCCCAGAGCGGCTCGAGCCGATTGCCCCGGCCGCGCCACACCGTGGTCGTAGCCCATTCCCCGACCCCGTCGAGGCACAGGACCGCCGCCTCCTCGAACGGGCTCGGATAGAAGGCCGAGGCGGCATGTGATTGGTGATGTTGCGCGAACAGCAGCGGCGGCAAATCCTTTTCGGCGACGCCCCCGAGGGCGGCGAGTTCCTGCTTCAGGGTGCTCTTGAGATAGAGCTTTTCCTTCAGCCACACCGGCATCGCCGCCATGAACGAGCGCAGGCCATGGGGGGCGTAAGCCAGATAGGTTTCCAGCAGGCGCTCGAATTTGACCAGCGGCTTGTCGTAGAACACCACGTCATCGATGTCGGCCAGGCTCAGGCCGGCCGCGTCGAGGCAGTAACCTAGCGCATGGCGGGGAAAGCGCGCATCGTGCTTCTTGCGGGAGAAGCGCTCCTCCTGGGCGGCGGCCACGATGGTGCCGGACTGTACCAGGGCGACGGCACTGTCATGGTAATAGGCGGAGATGCCCAGGATGTTCATTCGCGCTGACTCCGGAGGTGGCGGGGGCCGCGTGGGTCGGCCGCCGCCTGTGGGTTAATGACGCTCGGCCGACGCACCGCCCGCCGCGAATGCACAACCCAAAACATTCGGCTAGACGTGGATAAAGTATATCAGAATTCAGTCGTGGGGGACCGCTCTCCACCGCGGGAGTTAAACGCCGTCATGGCCGATGTCAATCGACAATTCAATCTGCTGCCCGCCCCCGCCGCGCTGGAGCTTGGTCTGCAGACGGTCGCGGCGGCGCTCCCGCTCCGGCCCCGGCGGCAGGGTCACGGTAAATTCCATGGCGCGGACGAGATCGCCGCCGCGGTGCTCGTAAAAGCGCGCCAAGGCGGCGCGGGCCTGCGAGTCACCGCGCGCCGCCAGGTCCTGCCAGATGCCGAGCGCCGACCCCCAGTCGTCGGCACGGCGATGCAGCCGCGCCAAGTCGTGCAGGCCCGGGGCGTCCAGGCCGCGCCGGTTGGCGGCCAGAATGCGCAGGGCCAGCGGCTGGTCACCGCGGGCCAGGTGGGCAGCGGCGACCGCCCGGCAGTCGGCGCCGAAGGCGGCCGGATCACGGTAAACGGCGTCCAGGACCGGCAGCAGTCCGGCCAGGGAGAGCAAGTCCGCCCGGTTGTGCCGCAGGCAGGCGGCCAGCGGGCCCGTCTCCCCGCGCCGCAGCCAACCGAGCCAGGCGGCCGGGGCGGCGGACCCGGGAAGGTCGCCGTCGCGGTGCACCCCGAGCAGGCGCGACTCGGCGGTGGCGAGCCGGCAGTCCGGCCAGGCGCGGGCGAAGGCGCGGCGCGTGGGGGCCAGCAGGTCCAAGTGGGCAAGCACGCTCAGCGGGTCCGGGCGGGCGGCGAGTCTGAAGCGGGTGGCCAACAGCGGGGCGTCGAAGGTGCGGCCGTTGTAGGTGACGAGCCGCGCGGGCGGCGCCAGTTCGGCGGCGACCCGCTCCAGGTAGGCCGACTCGGCGTCGAGGCGGGTCAGCAAATATTGGCGCAGACACCAGCCGGCGCCGTCGGGGCGCAGCAGGCCGGTAAGGAAGGCCCAGGTGCCGGTGCCGCCGGCCAGACCGCTGGTCTCGGTGTCGAGGCAGAGCCACGGACTCAATGGCTGCGCATCTGGTGGATGCGCTGCGCTTATCCACCCTACAGGGGGAACCGGGGTCCAGGGCAGATGCTCGAGGCGATGGGACGACCCAAGCAGCACCCGACCGTGCCGCAGACGCGGGTTCAGGCGCCGCTCCAGACACAGGACCCCGGGGCACAGGAGCGCGGCGCCCAGGGCCGCGGCGAGCGCGGACTCGTCGGGGGTCCCGGTCGCGGCCGGGGCGGGCGTCGGCCGCCCGGTCGAGATCCGCCGCAGCCGCTCGGTGAGCGAGGGCCCGCCAGACGGCGGCACCGCCGCGCTGGCGTCCGGGACTGCCGCCGGGGCGCGGATACGCCGGAGCCGCTCCTCAAAGCCCATGATAAAAAAACCTCTGCGCCACCCTCAGGACTCGGTCAATTCGCGCAGCACCTCGGGATGCCGCTGCGCCAACCTGAGCAGCGTCTTGGCCGCACCGCTCGGCTGACGCCGACCTTGCTCCCACTCGTGCAGCGTGCGCACCGACACCCCCAAGAGTGCGGCGAACTGAGCCTGCGACAGGCCGCAACGCTCGCGGGCGGCGATGATCGGCGAGTGCACCAGGGTTCCCAGGCCCGCATTCATCTGACCGATGGATTCCAGGAGGTCATCGCCTAAGTCGCGTGCTGCTTCAAACGCCTGGAGTTGTTCATCGGTCAGGGGTTGCGTATTCGATGGCATATCTGATCTATGGAGTCCCGATGACGGTATGCATGAGGGCGGACAATACGTCTTTGCCGGATAAAAGCAAGCAGGACTCATCCGGCTGCGCACTGATCAAACCCCGCCGCGACCACCCCCTCCAACAACCCCAGCACCCGCAGCGCCGCCGCCCGCGGCGTAATCACCCTGACCTCATCCCCCGGCATGATGGGCCCGACACAGGCCGGACACCCGCCGGTGCAGCCGCAGCCGGCCACCAGATCGCGCGCATCGCGCACCAGCACATCCGCCGCGTCGTAAAGAGGTGCCGAGAGGCCCACCCCGCCCGGGTAGTTGTCATACAGAAAGAGCGTCGGCTCGAAGCGGTCGACGCCCTCCCCGTCCACCGGTGCGTTGTCCGGCCCGCGCAATTGGCCGCGTCCGGTGTTGCCGGTCACCGCGAACCAGGTGCCCTGACCATCGCCCACGGCGCGGCCCAGGTCGTGAAGCTCGGCCATGGAGCGCAGCGCCGCCACATGGTGCAGGGCATAGGCGGCGCCCAGGAAGCCCTCGATCGCCTGGGCGCGGTCCGGCAGGGCCGACTCCAGTGCCTGGGGCTCGGCTTGCCACCAGACGGCGGTGGTGTGCATCTCCTGGTCCGGCAGGTCGATGTTGCCGTAGCCGATGTTGTCGTGGCTGTAATAGCGGATCTTCTTGTAGCCGGGATAGCGGCGCACCAGGTGGACCTCGCCGTTGGCCGTGGCCCCCTGACCGCTCGCCCGCCCCTCGAAGCGGTCCAGGATCTTGAGCCGGGTATAGTCGATGGCGTCGGTGTAATAGTCCGCCTGGGTACGGGTGACGAAGGCCTTGCGGCCGGGCCAGTCCAGGCGTTCGACTTGATACGGCTGGGCCTGGATCATGTAGATGGCGCCGACATAGAGGGTCCCGGGGGCGCTCGACCAGTCGACCTCGGCGATGATGGTCTGGGCCCCGCCGGTGGTGTCGATCACCACGAAGTTGCCCTCCGCCACCGAGCGCAGCGAGACGGCGTTGGCCGGGTAGCTGTCCGCCACCCAAAACCACTGATCGCCTTGGCGCTGCAGCACGCCCTCGTCGCGCAGATAGGACAGCATCTCGCCCAGGTCCTCGGCCCCGAAGGTCTCGCCGTCCCGGAAGGGCAGCTCGAAGGCGGCGCAGCGCACCTGCTCCAGCAGGATCAGGAGTTGGTCCGGGTGGATGCGGGCCTGCTCGGGGGAGGCGTCGAAGAAGAACTCCGGGTGGCGGACCAGGTACTGATCGAGCGGGTCGCTGGTCGCCACCAGCACCCCGAGCGAGGGCCGCAGCCGCCGCCCGGCCCGCCCCAGGCGCTGCCAGGTGGCGGCCACCGTGCCCGGATAGCCGTTCAGGATCGCGACATCCAGGGCGCCGATGTCCATTCCCAGTTCCAGGGCCGAGGTACTGACCACGAGATCCACGCGCCCGGCGCGCATCGCCTGCTCGGCCGCCCGCCGCTCGCTCGGCAGATAGCCGCCGCGGTAGGCGAGCACCCGGGGCGGGTGGCGCGGGTCCTTGTCAAAAACGTCCTTCAGGTACTTGGTGATGACCTCCACCATGAGCCGCGAGCGGGCAAACACGATCGCCTTGAGCCCGACCTTGGCTGCCATGCGCGCGATGCGGGTGGTCTGGGAGCGGGCGGACGCGCGTATCCCTAAGTCCGGATTGATCACCGGCGGGTTCCACAGCAGCAGGTGCCGCTCCCCCTGGGGCGCACCGCTCTCGATCAGGGCCGTGACTGTCTCGCCGCACAGCCGCCCCGCCAGTTCCGCCGGGTTGCCGATGGTGGCCGAGGTGAAGATGAAGGTGGGACTGACCCCGTAGAAGCGACAGACGCGCTTCAGCCGCCGGAAGACATTGGCCACATGGGAGCCGAAGACCCCGCGGTAGCTGTGCAGTTCGTCCACCACCACAAAGGCCAGGCCCTCGAAGAACTGGGCCCACTTGGTGTGGTGCGGCAGGATCGCCTGGTGGAGCATGTCCGGATTGCTGACGACGATATCGCCGCGGGTGCGCACCGCCTTGCGGGCATCGCCCGGGGTGTCGCCGTCGAAGGTGTAGGCGCGCACGCCGTCCGCGCCCGCGTCCTTGAGCGCCCGACCCAGTTCGATCAACTCGGCCACCTGGTCCTGCGCCAGGGCCTTGGTGGGAAAGAGATACAGCGCCTTCTTGCCGCCGCGCAGCACCGCGTCCAGGACCGGCAGGTTGTAGCACAGGGTCTTGCCGGAGGCGGTGGGGGTGGCGACCACCAGGTGCCGGCCGGCGCGGGCCAGGTCGAAGGCCTCGCGCTGGTGGGCATAGAGTTGGGGGAGGCCGCGGGCGGTCAGGGCCTCGCGCAGGCCCGGGGCCAAATCCGGCGGCAGGTCGAGCAAGCTGGCCGCGGTCGCGGGGCGGACCAACTCGCCGCAGATGCGCGCGCGATAACGCTTGAGCAGGCGGTCCTTGAGGCGGAGAACCGCTTGGTCGGCTGAGGGCGATCGGCCTGAGTCTGGCATCGTCTGGGTCCCCGGATGGAATGGCGCGGCCGTCAGGTTACACCAGGGGGGCTCAACTCCTCAGCCTCGTTCGTGAAACCGCAGTAGCGGCTTCACGAGGATGCCAATCGTTCAATCGCTCAACGCATCTTCCGCCCGCGGGCGGCACGTCGGGACTCGCGGCCAGCCAGGCATCGAATGCCGCCAGGTCGCCGCGCGCCTGCCGCTCGCGGAAATAGGTCTCGGTCTTGAGTGCGGAGACCTTCTCCGCAATCGCCGTCACGAAGAACTGCTTGAGCACCGCCTCGTATTCCAACATGAGCGGAACCGACGCGACCGCGACGTACCGGCGCTCGCGCAAGGCTTGCAGCAGCGCGAAGGATGCGCCGTTGCGGCTGCGGGAGGCCGCGACCAACACGTTAGTGTCCAGGACGACGCGCATCAATGTCATATTACAGACGATATCGAGTAACGCCACGGAGTCAAGCTGCCTTCGCCCCCCAAGCCCGGTGGCTGCGCCAACGCAAGTCGACCCGGCCGACCTGCAAACCGCGATCGACCAGTGCCTCGCCCAGGCCCGCCAGGCCGTCGAGATCACGCCCCTTGCGTCCGAGAGCGGTCCGGCTGAAGCCTCGACCTCCGGTGGCTCGGCGAGCACCTGAGGCCCCCACATGGTCGCCGTCGCGCCCGCGAGGTACTCGGACCGGGGGTCGAGGCGTTGCCATGAAAATCAGTCCGGGACCCGGCGGGAGCAGTCGCAGACCACCCCGAGAAACACCGGCCATCCTGCGGCCCGAGACTGCGGGCAATCGGCGGCCACGGCCAGCGTCGCTGCGCGACTTTGGTACAATCCCACCCCTTCACGCACAGCCTCCCGGAGAGCACATGGCGCGCTATCACGTTTACGGCATCGGCAATGCCTTGGTGGATATGGAGTACGAGGTCGACCCCAAGGACCTGGAAACCCTGGGGATCGACAAGGGCGTCATGACCCTGGTCGACGAGGCCAAGCAGTTGGAGATCATGCTGCATCTCGCCTGCCACCACCACGAGCGCGCCTCCGGGGGCTCCGCCGCCAATACCGTCATCGGGCTCAGCCAGTTGGGCGGGCGCGGCTACTACTCCTGCAAGGTGGCGGACGACGAACTGGGCCACTTCTACATGCGCGACCTGCGCGAGGGCGGGGTCGACACCAACCACCACACCCAGAAGGAGCAGGGCCATACCGGCCGCTGCGTGGTGCTGGTGACCCCGGACGGCGACCGCACCATGTGCACCTTTTTAGGCGTGAGCGGCAACCTCTCGGCCGACGAACTGGTGGAGGAGGCCCTGCGCGACTCCGACTGGTTCTACACCGAGGGCTATCTGGTCACCTCCCCCGCCGCCCGCGCCGCCTCGGTCGCGGCGCACGCGATTGCCACGAGCGCCGGGGTGCGCACCGCCCTGTCGCTGTCCGACCCCAACATGGTCACCTACTTCAAGGACGGACTCCTGGAGATGATCGGCCCCGGCGTGGACCTGATCTTCGCCAACGAGTCAGAGGCCATGGGGATGGCCGGGGCCGCGGACCTCGACGGCGCCGTGGCCTATCTGAAGACCATCAGCCGTGCGTTCGCCATCACCCGCGGCGCCCAGGGCGCCCTGGTGTGGGACGGCCAGGCGCTGATCGAGATCGCCGGGAACAAGGTCGAGGTCGTCGATACCGTCGGGGCCGGGGACATGTTCGCCGGGGCCTTCCTCTACGGCCTCACCCAGGGCTGGGACCACCGGCGCGCCGGGGACCTGGCGTCCGCCGCCTCCGCGCGGCTGGTCACGACGCTGGGGCCGCGGATCCCGCGGGACGAGACCCAGGCGGTGCTGAAAGCCTTCGCTTAAGTGCCGCGCCGGACGGGGCATGCGTCCCAGCCCGCCGCCTGGTGCCCCGTCCCGCCTGCGGTACCGCGCCGGACGGGGCATGCGCCCCGTCCGGAACCTTTCCCCCGAAACCCTGGGATTCGCATCAGCGCCCGGCGACGGAATAAACGTTCGAAACGGGGCGAATGCCCCGTCCCGCCGCCTGGTGCCCCGTACCACCTGCGGTACTCAAGGCCTTCGTCTGATCCCCGGCCGGCCGCCCGGCGGCCCCGGCAGACCAGGGCCGGGGCCGCTGCCGCGGCTTGTGCGCCGGATGCCAGGCCGCGACCACCGCCGCAACAGGACCAGACCCGGCACCAGCAAGACCCAGACGGGCGGCGCCGGTACTCCCATCAGACCCGCCAGGTCGATCACAGTGGCCGCCGCCCCGCGGCTCACCTCCAAGGCGAAGGGATAGTTGAGCGTCGCCGCGGTATCGCCGATCTGGTGGTAGTAGGGATTGCCCGGATCCTCGTCCCAATCGAACTCGATCGCCATCACCGATGCGGAGCCCGGATACTCGTCGGCAGCGAAATATTGGCCTTGATCATCGTTCCGGCCACCCCCGTTACGCCGCTACCGGCAGGAGCGCGGGCGGCTTGGGCGGGCGCGGTCGTCGGCGCGCTGGCGGCGGGGGCAACGGCATGCGCTGGAGCACCTGCGCGAACAGCGTTTCGTGGGCCCGGCCGAAGAAGCGCTCAGCGGCAGTGGTCCCGTCGGGGCGACGGAGGTGGAAGTTATGTACGGCGGTCAGTGCCTCGAGCTTGCGGTCGCTCAGGCGATGTCGGCCATGGTGATGTAGGGACAGTTGGCCGTTGCGCCCCTCCACGCTGGAACTGCTGCGCTGGAACAGGTCGGCGCAGTCACCGGCCACCTGTTCGAGGCGCGCGCGCTCGGCCTCTGGGAGGGCCTGGAGCGGATGATCGCGTTGGCGCAGCGGTTCGAGCAACTGCCGGCTCAGGGCGTGCAGACGGTGGCGCGGTTCAGCGAGCGTGCTGCGATTGGCGACGCGCTCGAGGTAGAGCGCCGGAATCAGCTGCGTGAGCAACGCCAGTTCCACGGCGGGCGGCAGATTCAGCGCCTCGACCTTGGCCTGCACGGTCGCAAAGAAAAAGGTAATGGTGGCAAGGAACTGAATCGTCAGGCGCTGCGCCTTGGCCAGGCGCTCACGGGCGCGCGTTGGCAGATCGGCCGCGTCGGCCAGCTGTTGCAGCCGCGTCCACACGTCGGCAAAGCGTTGCGCGATGCGCGCCACGGGCTGCGCCTGTCCCTGCTCCAACTCATAGGGGTGATAGAGGGTCCCCAACTCACGCACCAGTTCACGGGCCTCGGCCTGACGCGCTTGCGCCTGTACCTGATCGGCTTCGGCCTGCACCACGACCGCCAGGGCGGCTTCAATGCGGGGCGCGAACGCCGGTGGGCGCCCGCGCGGACGCGGGGATTGGGCGTCATAGGCCTGCGCGGTCGCCCGCTCAGCGTCCAGCGACGTCTGGGCGGCCGCGACGCTGGCGCCCGCCTGTTTCACGTGGCGGACCAAGTGTAGGCTGGTGCCCTTGGACACCTCCTGTTGCACATGAAACAGGTCCGGGGAATGATGGGCCGCACAATCCGTCTGGATATGGCGGCGCAACGCTGTGGCCTCGTCGCTGGTGCCCTGGATCACGGTCACGTTCAAGCCGTCCAGACCCGCGCGCAACGCCTGCGTCCAGGTGGCCGCCGTGCGATCGGCGGCGTACTGTTCGCGCAGCAGAAAGTTCGACACCGGCTCCAACATGACCAACAAAATCTGCGGATGAAAGGTCTCATCCTCGCACGCCGTGATCGCGCGGTGCGGCATGCCCACCGCCAACGCCGCCCGTTGCTCACGCGCCACGGCGACCACCATCTCCTCCAAGGCCGCATTGAGGGCCTGGTGGGTGCCATAGCTCGCGCCGACGAACGCCGACAACCCACTCAACTTCAAGAATTCACACACCATCCGCACCCCGGCACCGCCGTGCAGCGTGATGACGAAGTGCGCCGCCACCACCACTTGGTGCAGCCACTGCACGCCCTCAGGGGTCGCCACGAAGGCTGCCAACACCGCCGGGGCCGCGCCGACCGGGGTCGGCTTGCACCAGTCCTGCAAGGTGCTGCGCGCCACGCCCAGTTCGGCGGCGACGTGGCGTTGCGGCTGCCCCGTCGCCAAGCGGGCCACGGCCGCCCCGCGCTGTTCGGCTCGCTCCAGGCGCGAGCGGTGCTTCACGACCCACCGCCGGCCGACCGCCGGACCACGCCCGATGGCGTCGACCCGATGTCTGCGCTAAAGTCGATCCCGGCAGGACCTTCGAACATCGTGCTTCTCCCTCGGTTTGTTTGCACTTCCAAGGGTACACAATTTCGCGGGTCCTCCCGCTCTCCAGTGGGGGTTAACCAAGCCCTACGCTAGGTCTTGGCCGGATTTATGATCAAGGCCGAAATATTGGTGATCGCTCCACATCGGCGTTTCGACATGCCCGGTGACCGGCAGCGTCGTGAAGGCCCGGACATTGGCGACCATCAGCTCCACCAGCCAGCCATTGCCCATGATATCCAGGTCCTCGGCGGCACCGTCGTTGACATAGCCGATCATGTCCAGGTCGACCATGGCAACGATCTTGTCGCCGGCGTCCTTGGCCGCTTGCGCATAGCGCTGACTGCCGATCATGCCCTGTTCCTCGGCATTGAAGCCGATGAAGCGGATCGTCTGCGCGAACTGGTAACGGCTGAGCACACTCGCGATCTCCAGCACCCCGGCGGTGCCGCTGGCATTGTCGTCGGCGCCGGGCGCATTGGTGGCCGAGGGGTCGCCCGGGGTGCGGCTCGCGATCGAATCGAAGTGGGCGCCGATGATCACGATGTCATCGGGGCGCACCAGGCCGGGCAGGGTCGCCTCGACATTGGCCAACTGGTAGCCGTCCAGGGTGAAAAGGTGCTCGCGCGTCGCGAGCCCGAAGCCGCGGAAGACCTGGCCGACGTAGGCGGTCGCGTCGGCGTTACCCTGGGTCCCATAATAGCGTGTGCCCAATGACACCAGGTGCTCGACATAGCCCTGATAGTCCGACTGCGACAGTTCCGCCAGCATACCGCTGACGCTCGGACTCGCCCGCACCGGCGTGCCGGCCAACATCAGGGCCGCGGCGAGAAGATACAGCTTGACTTGGAACATGACGAACAACCTCCTCAGGCCGCAACAGGCGGCCGGGGCCGGCGCCGAACCAGCTTGCCGGGCCGGACGGGGCATTCGCCCCGTCCGAAACGTTTTCCTCGGAACGACCGACTTGCGCCGACAGTCGGCGTTGGAATAAACGCTCGGGACGGGGCGAATGCCCCGTCCCGCCCCCCCAAAGCCAAGCCCCGTCCGGCTTGAGAGCAGTTCCAACTTGGTAATCAGACTGATTCCAGGGACCGCCTCGGACTCCAGCCCGGCGATGAAATCGACGGCGAGATCCACCTTGCGCGAGGCGTCGATCAGGATATCCGTATCGATCAGGATGGCTACGGTCACCCGTGCCACTCCCGGTCTCGAATCCCGCGCACCCAGGCCGAGCTATCGGCCATGTCCGGTCGCTCCGCCCACATGCCGATGAAGGGATCCTCGCGCAGATTCCCGTGTCTTGCCTTGGCCGTCGGCGGACGCCGACGCGCCCTGAGAAACTCGATGAAGTCCAACACCTCCATCTGCTGCTCGGGCGGCAGGGCGGCCAGCTTATCGATCGTCTCGTGGATGTTCATGCCGCCCTCGATAAACCGCTCAAATGTCCGACAGTGCGCATGGATGCCCCGTCCCGGCGCGAAGAAACAATCGCCTGGCCGTCGGCCGGGACCTCCGATTAACTGCCGGACGGGGCATTCGCCCCGTCCGAAACGTTTTCCCCGGACCGGCCGACCCGCACCAACGCCCGGCGTCGGAATAAACGTCCGGGACGGGGCGAATGCCCCGTCCCGCCGCGGTGGATGGGACAAGCCCCGTCCGGCTTAAACAAACCCCGTCCGGCTTGATAAACGTTCGGGACGGGGCGAATGCCCCGTCCCGCCGCGGTGGGTGGGACAAACCCCGTCCGGCTCGGGCCCGCCCCAGCGCCTGGCAGAATCCCGGTCCGGCTCAAGGTAGGCAACCAACCTGAGTGGCCGCTGCCGTCTGAGTCGCGATCGCCTCCCCTCCGGCCTGCCAGCATATGTTGTTGAGAGTACTATCTATAGTGGTGTCTGTGGAGAAAACACGCCAGGTATAGATGGCACCAGGCCCGTAATTATAGGTAACGGTATCTACGCCGGTAGCGCCGACGTTGACGGTCCAGGTTCCCACCTTCTCCTGCGGGTCGACGGGGTGACCTACGCCGAGCCCCACCTTTTGCAGGTTGTCGGTGGAACCGCTCGTGCCACAGTGAATTTCGTTCCAGTTCTCACCCGCAGGCGAATTGGCATTGATTGTCTTGCCTTGAAGCGCCGCGGTGATCTGAGCAAACGACAGTTGCGTTCCGGGACAAGGCGCCGCAAAGGCTCCTGACCCATAGGCTGCGAGCAGCACCGCGACCAGGAAAACTCGGTTCATTTTCTGCCTCCAGGTTGGTTGAATAGAATTTGCGGTTTGACCCCCGAGCCCGACGGGGCATTCGCCACGGTCGGAATGTTATCTTGCGGGGCGGGTCAACTCGGATCGACACGACCGCCCGCATCCGGTTGCACCTCGCCCTCAGGCCCATCGCGGCGACCCCTGGCGACCGAACGTCGGGCGCGGCGAGCACGCCACTCCCCCGGAAACATCCCCGCCGCCAGCAATGCCCCAAGATAACAGAGCATAGCCAACCGCGCCGTATCCAGCACGCTCCCAAGCAACCCGACGGTCAGCAGTCCCGCGAGCCCCGCGGCCAGACCCAGCGCGAGATCAAACCCCGGGGAGTCCGCCGTCCGCAGCACCCGCCACAGGGCAAGGCCAGCCGCGGCCAGGAGCAGCAGCAAGGCCAGGATACCAAGGACCCCCTGCGCAAAATAGAGTTCCACCCACAACTCATGGATATGCCAGGCCAGATCCTGGTCGCTGACGAAGAGCCAGCGCCGCGCGCCCTGGCTGAAGTCCCCGTTGGCGATCAACTCGCGGCCGTCCGCAGCGCGCAGGCTGACGTTGTCCAGATCAACCGTCCCCCCGGCGTTCGGCAGGGCGAGCTTGACGCTGGGGTGGGGCCAATGGCCGCCCGCGCCAAGCCTGCCGGAGTCGAAATCCGCCGACAGGTCGACCCAGCCGCTGCCCACGGCCTGGGGGGTCAGGACCACCGACTGACACTGGAAGGAATAGAGCAGCGCCTTTTCACACAGGGGAACCGCGAACGGCTTGACCTCTCCCGCCTGGCGCACCCGGATCGTCAGGCGATAGCGCTTGCCGGGCTCGATCCCCACCTGTTGGTCCAGAAAGACAGTCTCCCCGGCCCCGAGCCGCAAGTAGGGGTTGCCGCCCTCCCTGAGGATCGCGAAGGTGCCGGGCGGGCGGGCGGGCGCGGCAAGCATCAGGAATGCCTGCGGATACTGACCGAAGCCCTCACCCACCAGGACCGACCCGACGCCCGGTGTCATCAGCGTCAGGGCGCGCTCCCAATGGGCGAGACGTATCCGCAGGTCGTTCCCGCTGCCGGCCAGCCGCTCCTTGGCAAAGCCGCCGGTGAGCACCGGCAGTGTGGCCGCCGCCACCGCCGCCACCAGCACCGCCGCCGCGATCCAGGTCCCCCGACCCGTGCGGCCGCGCAGCAGGCCCAGGACCACCACCAGCAACCCCACCCCCAGCCCCGCCCAGCCGCCTCGCGAGAAGGTGACCATCATGGCGTAGGCGACGAGAAAGGCAAGCAGGACGCCCGTCACTCGCGGCCACCACCGGCGCGCGGTCAGCACGCCCACCACCAGGAACGGAAAGGCAAAGGCGAGGAAGGCCTCGATATAGGCGCCGCCGGTGTGCATGGAGGCGAAGGTCCCGGTCACCCGGAACTCGTTCGCGAAATCGGCGATGCCGACGTGGACATGGCGCTCCCACAGCACCGCGAGCGCCACCACCGTAAGCCCCAGGAGCACCCCGGACATGACGAAGTCCCGCGCCTGCCCCAGTCGGCGGGGGGGCATCCGCCGCAACAGCGGCACGAGCAGCAAGGCCCAGAGCATCCCCTTGCCGACCATCCAGGCCTCGACCGGGGAGTGTGAACCGTCGGCGGGCGGCCAGTCCGCACCCCAGAGCGGCCAGAGCCCGCGGGCCATGGCGATCCCCCAGGACAGCCACAGCAGGCCGAGCGCCACGGGATAGAGCCGGTTGGGCCAGAGCCGGCGGTGTACCCCAAGGACGCGCAGATAGCCCAGCAGCAGGGTGGTCAGCACCACCAGATCGAAGGCGTCCAGGGGCAGGCGGCCGGTGATGGGGCTGAGATCCAAGGTCGGCAGCAGGGCCGGCACCATCAGCAGCCAGGCCAGCGGATAGGACCAGAGCAACAGGGCGTAGAGCAGCAGCAGGGCCGCCAGAATCGGCCAGGCGACCGGGAAGGCGGCGATCCCCGCCGATAAGGCCAGGCCAGCCGGCACGGCCAGGGCCATGCCCAGCTTCTTGGGTGCCGGCCATACCAGGGGCGGCGGCGCGGAGCGGTCGGCGGCGGCCGTCGGCGCGTCCGCCACCGCCGCGCCCCCCTGGTCCCAACCGTCGGCGGCGACGCCCGCGCCGGATGCGCGGCCGCTCTCCGCACCAGCACCGGTAGGCGCCCCCACCGCGGGCCGCGGAACAGGCGCCGGCGCATGCTCCCAGGCGCGGACCACCGGCGACGGGGCGCCCCCCGCCGGTGCGCCGGTCAGCACCCGCTCGAACCAGGTGGCCAGGGCATAGGCAAGCAGGGTCGCGCCCACGGCGATCAGCACATTGGTCGGGTCCGGGTGTTCCGGGGGAAAGAACAACTTCCCGGCCTCGGTCAGCAGGCTGACCGGGATCACCATCGCGACCGCCAGCCAGGGTCCCACCGCCCGCGAACCCGAGCGCTGCGCCGCCAGCGCCCAGGCCAGCAGGCCGAACGGGAAGTACAGGCCCAACTGGGCCAGGGCGCTCGTCAGCGCGACCGCCTCGCTGGTGTAATACTGGTAATAGAGCGGCAGCCAGCGGACCTCCGACAGCCGAGCCAGGGCCGCCGCAGCGGAGACCGCGGGCGAGCGGAACCAACCCGAAACCAACAGCATCCCGGCGAGATAGGGCAGGCCCAGGAGCGGCGCGGCCCGCACCACCAGGCGCGCCACCGGCCGCGGCCCGCGCTCCCCCAGCAGTTGGCCCGCCAGGGCCCCCAGCACCAGCCCGCTGCCGCGCATGAGGACCGATAACCCCTGGGTGACGCCGGAGACCAACAGCAGTTGCAGCGGCTCCAACACCAGGCCCGCCAGGACCCCGACCAAGAACAGGGTGCGCAGCCGCAGCCTGGGCCACAACAGAGACGCCAGGAGCCCGAGTGGGGCCGCGGCCAGGGCCTCGATGGTGAGCCCGGCGGCGCAGCGCAGCAGCCCCCCGCAGCCGGGTGCCACCAACCAACCCTGGTTGCCGCCCGCGAGCTTCCCTCGCAGTTCGTCGAACGAGACGACAAAATCATAGGGAAAGAAGGACAACAGGAGATAGCCGAGACTCCCGGTCACGAGCGCCGCCAGCACCGAGGCGCGTCCGCCGACGGTGATCGCGTCCAGCCCCCGGGCCACCCGGCCCCGCCCGAAGACCCAGAGCAGGATGCCGATCAGGGTCCCGATGGTCTCGGCGATCAGGTCGTTCAGGGACACCGTGCGCGGGGCGAACCACTGTTGGGTGAACTCGACGCCGAGCGCCACTGCCACGCAAAAGCCCGCCACCAGGATCAGGCCCAGCGGCGTCCACCAACCCGCACGCCGCACCCCGAGCAGGGCGGCGCAGCCGAGGAAGGCCAGGGGCACATACAGGACGATGTTGGCGATCCAGTCCGCCCGGTTGCCGACCCCCAAGTCCAGGTACGGGACCCTCTGAAACTGAGCGAGCGCCTGGTCCCAGGCCAGGGACCCCACCTCTAAGGGCACCAGGCTGCCGTAGACCACGAAGGCCAGATAGATCAGGAAGGCGGCCCACACGGGGCCGCGGGGGCTGGTGGCGCCGGGCGTCGGGGAATAGGTCATCGGAACTTCCGCTCTGGGGGTCGCGCCGCGCGCGGCCGCTCAAGGCCGTGGATTGTAGCGGCAACGGGGGCCGCCGCGGTGCGCCTGCCGAGTGACCGGCGGCGGGCGCCCCCGGGGCGCGCAACACCAAGTCCGACACCACGCTCAGGCGCGTGCTCCACTAGAATCGCAGTCAACCCAGGAACCGGAGCCCACCCCATGCCCGTCTACGAATGTTACTGCCCCGATTGCCATACCATCTTCAGCTTTTTCTCGCGTCGGGTCGACACCGACACCCGACCGGCCTGCCCGCGCTGCCGCCGTCCGCAACTCGCCCGGCGGGCCAGCCTGTTTGCCATCAGCAAGGGCCGGGGACAGGCCGACACGGGCGACGGCGCGGGGCTGCCCGCCGGGGTCGACGAGGAGCGGATGATGCGGGCCTTTGCGTCCATGGCCGGGGAGATGGAACACCTGGACGAGGCCGACCCCAAGCAGGCGGCCCGCCTGATGCGGCGACTCTTCGACGCAAGCGGGCTTGAGGTCAGCGGCGGCATGGCGGAGGCGATCCGCCGTATGGAGGCCGGGAAGGACCCGGACCAGATCGACGCCGAACTGGGGGACACGCTGGAGCGGGAGGACCCCTTTGCGGCCCTGAGCGGCGGCGCGGCGGCCCTGCGCAGCCTGCGGCGGGAGCTACTGCCGGCCGCCCGCGACGACACCTGGTATCCGCTGCACGGCCGGGACCCCAGCGTTGATCAAGGCGCTGACCAAGGTGCCGAGCGAGCGCGCTTGCCCCCGGATGAACCTGCCTGAACCCAACCCGGTCGGCCGGGGACCGGTGGGAGCGGCTTCAGCCGCGACGGGGCCTGGCAAGCGGCCGCAAGGTCGCAGCTTGCCGCGGCCTCGCAGCGCGGCCGCAGGCCGCTCCCACAAGGAACTTTCATGTTCCGGGGTGATGGACAAGCCCTCATGGCGGTTAGCCGGACCAGGGTTGCGCCGCCGCGCGGTCGACCGGCTGAAGCCTCGACCTCCGGTCGCCGGGCAGCCGGCGCGCAAGCCCCGGGGGGCGGCCGTGCGGTTCGCCCTGTGCGAGCGCCCGGACCCCCATGTTACACTCACCCACTAACCCTAAACCCGACTGTTGGCGCGACAGGACATGGCAACCCAGAAGACCTACCTCGTGATCTCCGCCTTGGGCGAGGACCACCCCGGCATCGTCAACCTGCTCTCCAAGGCCATCCTGGAGCAAGGCTGCAACATCGAAGACAGCCGCATGACGGTGCTCGGCGGCGAGTTCGCCGCCATGCTCTTGGTGGAAGGCAAGTGGAACACCTTGGCCAAGATCGAAAACGCAATCCCCGAGCTGCAACGCCAGCTCAACATGACCATCATCACCAAACGCACCGGTGAGCGTGCCACCGGCCGCAACCTGCTCCCCTACGCGGTGGACGTGGTGTCCATGGACCACCCGGGCATCGTCAACAACCTGGCGGGCTTCTTCGCCGACCGCGCCATCAACATCGAAGACATGGCCACCAGCACCTATGCCGCCGCCCACACTGGAACCCCCATGTTCGCGGTGCACATGACCGTCGGCATCCCCTCGGACATGCACATCGCCGGGCTGCGCGAGGAATTCATGGACTACTGTGACGGCCTCAATCTGGACGCGGTGCTGGAGCCGCTGAAGGGGTGAAGAAAATACGTGAGTAGGCAAGTACGTGGGTACGGACGCAATGCCGTTAAGTTAAGCGCTTCTTGCTCCCACGCTCCCGCGTGGGAGCAAGTGCGGGCGCTCCGCGTCCAGTGCCAGGGCCGGACGCGAAGCGCCCGCACGGCATTCCCCTGCTTCCGCGTGGGAACGAGAAGCCCCGCCGCCGGCTCTCAACTTAGTGGCATTGGGTACGGGCGGTCCTGACGTACTAACTTACTTCCGAACTAACGTACTAATCCACGAGAGGAAGTATGCCATGACCCCGACCCTCGGCGACCCCATCCCGGACCTCGAACTCAAGACCACCGGCGGGCGCACCGTCCAGCTCTCCGACTACCGCGGCCAACAACTCGTCCTCTATTTTTATCCCAAGGCCAGCACTCCCGGCTGCACCCAAGAGGGCCAGGACTTCCGGGATGCGGCCGACGCCTTTACCGCCGCCGACACCCTGATCCTCGGCGCCTCGCGCGACGGCCTCAAGGCCCAAGAGAACTTCAAGGCAAAGCAGGGGTTCCCCTTCGACCTGATCGCCGACCCCGATGAGGCCCTGTGCCGGGCCTTCGACGTGATCAAGCTGAAGAAGATGTACGGCAAGGAAAGCCTGGGGGTGGAGCGCAGCACCTTCCTGATCGACGCGACCGGCGTATTGCGTCAAGAATGGCGCGCGGTCAAGGTCAAGGGGCATGTCGAGGAGGTGCTCGCCGCGGCGCTTGCGCTTGAGGCAAGGGCGTTAATACGTCAGTAACGAGCCGGAAACAAGCTAGACACGAACACGATCGTTGTCGTTGTCGTAATCGGAGAAGCGATGCAATTTAGGGTGCGAGAATCCGAACCGCCACGATAATCTCGATTACGACAACGACAACGACGCAAAGTGAACCGTTCCTAACCTGCTTCCCTGCCCATGATCAAACGCCAACACGACAAGCCCTGCCTCTTCGTCCTCGACACCAATGTCCTGATGCACGACCCCACCTGCATCTTCCGGTTCCAGGAGCATGACATCTTCCTGCCGATGGTGGTCCTGGAGGAGTTGGACCACGGCAAGAAGGGCATCTCCGAGGTGGCCCGCAACGTCCGCCAGGCGACCCGCTTCCTCGACCAACTCCTGTCCCAGGCCGACAAGGACGAGATCGACGCCGGCCTGCCGATCGACCCCGTCTGCGTCAACGGCGGCGGCCGGGTCCTGCCGGCCGCCGGGCGGCTCTACTTCCAGACCCAGCCCATGGATTTGCGCCTGCCGCAGTCCCTGCCGGGGAGCACGGCCGACAACGACATCCTCGGCACCGCCCGCGCCCTGCACCTGCTGCGGCCCGACCGCCAGGTCATCATCGTCTCCAAGGACATCAATCTGCGGATCAAGGCCGCGGTGCTCGGTATCCCGGCCGAGGACTATTCCAATGACCAGGTCCTGGACGACGCCTCGCTGCTCTATACCGGGGTCGAGCAGCTCCCCAAGGAATTCTGGGAGCAACACGGCAAGTCCATGGACTCCTGGAAGGAGGAGGGCCGCACCTATTACCGCGTCAGCGGGCCGGGGCTGGACGAGTGGTATCCCGGCGAGTGCATCTACAGCGGCGACGACAGCGGCTTCGAGGCCATCGTGCGCGGCACGCCCGGCGCCGCCGAGGCGGTGATCGAACTGGTCGAGGACTACCGGACACCACGTCACAATGTGTGGGGGATCAACGCCCGCAACCGCGAACAGAACTTCGCGCTCAACATGCTGATGGACCCGGACCTGGACTTCGTCACCCTGCTCGGCACCGCCGGCACCGGCAAGACCCTGCTGGCACTGGCCGCAGGGCTCGCCCAGGTGCTGGACCGCGGTCTCTACAAGGAGATCATCATGACCCGGGTCACGGTGCCGGTGGGCGAGGACATCGGCTTCCTGCCCGGCACCGAGGAGGAGAAGATGACCCCCTGGATGGGCGCCCTGATGGACAACCTGGAGGTCCTGACCCGCCCCGAGGGCGGCGACTGGGGGCGCGCCGTCACCAACGACCTGGTCAAGAGCCGCATCCGCATCCACTCACTCAACTTCATGCGCGGCCGCACCTTCCTCAACAAATACGTCATCCTGGACGAGGCGCAGAACCTCACCGCGAAACAGATGAAGACCCTCATCACACGCGCCGGGCCGGGCACCAAGATGGTCTGCCTGGGCAACATCGGCCAGATCGACACGCCCTATCTCACTGAGACCAGTTCCGGCCTGACCTATGTGGTGGACCGCTTCAAGCACTGGCCCCACGGCGGTCACATCACCCTGATGCGCGGGGAGCGCTCGCGGCTGGCCGATTTCGCGTCCGAGGAGCTATGACCAGCGCACTGGAACGCTTCGCCCGGGAGACCCTGGGCTGCAACTGCGCACCCGCCGTCTTCCAGCAGGTCGCCGAGGATCTGGTCCCCCTGCCCGGTCTGGCCGCACCGGTGCGGCGCATCGCCATCGGCGGGCGGCTCCTGATCTACCTGATCCCAATCACCGCGCCCCCCCTGGCCGTCGCGCGGATCGGCGACTGGGCCGCGGCGGGCCTGGCCGAGCGCGACCGCCAGGGCATGAACCGGGTGCGCCTGGTTCTGGGTCTGGCGGACGCGACCCCCGCCGCGACCGCGCCCATCGCGAGCGCCTTCGCCCAACTGCCCGTGCGCGATGAGCGCCTGCACCTGCACCTGCTCCCGGCGGCGGCCCTGCACTACGAGTGCGGCACCCGGAACCCAACCGCATGAGCGAGTCGCCCAAGGACCCCATGACCGCACCCGACCCGGCGGCGCCCCAGGCCGCCAGCCCGCGACCCAGGCGCCTGCGTCGTTGGGCACTCGACCTGACCCTGATCCTGGCGGTCTTCCTCGGGGTCCAGTGGTGGCAGGCGCGCCCGCTCGCCACCGGCGCGGCCCCGCCCCTGACGGGCCTGACCCTGGACGGCCAGGCCATCGATCTCAAGGACTTGCGGGGCCAACCGGTGCTGGTGCATTTCTGGGCCAGTTGGTGCCCGGTCTGCAAGCTCACCAACGGCGGCATCGACGCCATTGCCAAAGACCATCGCGTCCTGACCGTGGCCATGGAATCGGGCGACGCCGCGCAGATCAGCCGCTTCATGGCCGCCGCGGACCTGCGCTTCCCGGTGGTGCCGGATGAAGACGGCGCCATTTCCCGCCGCTGGGGAGTCGCCGGGGTCCCGGCGACCTTCGTCCTGGACGCCGCCGGGCGGATCAGCTACGCCACCATGGGCGCCAGCACCGAGACCGGCCTGCGCGCCCGGCTGTGGGCCGCATCCGGCACCGACCAGGTCAGGTCCGATTGATCCCAGGCTGATACAAGTCACCATCAGAACAGGACCGACACCATGCCACAGCCAACCCACACCGCCGCACGACTGCGCCGCCTCGCCTGGGCCCTGGGCCTCAGCACACCGCTGCTGGCCGCGGGCGCCGTCCCGCCGGTGGGCACCGCGGAACTGCGCATCCGCGCCGAGGGCGCGGCCGTGCAAGTCGAACTGTCCGCCGCCGCCGAGACCCTGGTCGGCTTCGCCGGGACCCCGGGCACCGCGGCGCAACAGCAGGACCTGAAGGTCGCCGGCGAAAACCTCAAACACGGCGAGGCCCTGGTGCGTTTCAACCCCCAGGCGAGTTGCCTGCTCGAAGAGGCCAAGGTCGACGCCGACCCGCGCGAACGCGACGGCGAGGCCGGCATGGGGGCCAACTACCGCTTCAACTGCGTCTTCCCCAAGATGCTCAACTCCGCCGCCCTGGGGCTCTTCATCGGCTTCCCGGCCCTGCAACGGGTCCATGTCCACTACACCACGGCCCAGGGCCAGGGCGCGGCGGTGCTGACCCTCGGCAATCCGGTCGTTACTTTCGTGCCCTTGCAGTAAGTAACGGTCCCGGTGCCATAAAGGGGCGCCTTGACCCGCGGCCCGCCCGGGTCTGGCGTTGCCGAGAGAGCAACCAGCAGCGGACCATTTTGTATTAACAATTTACTTGACGCACCAGTTACCTGTGATACAATTTCCCTGTGATTCAGACCCGGCGGCGATCCTTGGGGGAGTTCCGGGGACGGCATGCTTGACTCAGCCTGAGGGCAGCCTCGATTAGGGAGAAGGAAGGGAAAAGGGGTCAAAGCCCTTTAATTTGTGAGTACCAATGACGGTTTCCGATATTCTCCGATTGCTTGCCGACGATGGTTGAATTGTCGCGGCCCAACGGGGCAGGCACTGGTTCAGTTTGGTTCTTCCTTATCCTTATGTTTTTGTAGTATTTTTATAACCTGGGCTGTCGAACTCTAAGGACCTCATCCCACGAGAGTCCCTGCTGGAGAATCCCCAGAGCCACCGCAGGAACCTGTTTTGTCGTGAAGTGGCTGCGAATAAAGTTATGGACAATCCACAACATATCCAATGTTCTTTGCAAACCAGAAATGCTCTTCGCGTACGTATTCGTTCGGCGGCGATAAGCAGAATTCTTTCGCCGAAATGAAGCGTTCGATGCTTCCAAATGATTAGCATGAATATCGGCTGGCGTCACATCTTGATCGGTTTCTGGATGCTCCGGATGAGGGGTTTCGTATTTGGGACGCGAGTGCCCCGTTCTATCAGTTCCTTTCCCTTTATTCTTAAGGCGCACCTTCACACCGCGACGAAGCACTTTCGGTGGGCGGCCGCGTTTTCCGGTTCGCAATACTTCGTGGCAAATTTCAAACAGGAGATTGCCATACCGACGTTCCCCGTCGGTGACTAGAGTGACATCGCCAGTACGCAGGATGACATCTCTAAGTATTTGTATGGCATATGAAAATAGGCTGCGATCCTTTTTCCCGCACTGAAGCGCCCAGATAAATCGACTTGCCCTTTCCATCAGTACGATCGTCCAGCCTTCACAATCCTCCGGGGGGACATTCCTATTCACTTTCGTATAAAGCTCATCACCTTCGATCAGTTGCTCAATAAAGGTGTGCGTCAGGGCATATATGACCAGCACATCCTTGCAATCGGCCAGGCGACGCTCCCATAGGAGCAACGTATTCTTCGCAATCGCGAAGGCCCGGCAGGCGGCGTTCAAGCCGATCCCCTCAGTGCGCGTTTTGAGCACTTGAATGATGAAGCTGGTCGGTTTCCTGAGCCCCTCGATAAGGGTGGCTTTGGTCTCGGAAAAGAGCCTATTGCAACTTTGACATCGCCACAGCAAACGCGTACCGTTATGACCGGTTTGATACGTCTTGTGATGCCGACAATTCTGTGAATTGCAATGAGGGCATGTCCATTGTCCGTTCAAGAAGTTCTCACTTATTCAAAAAGTGACGGAAACCCGCGCCGAACTAGATATATTACATATATTTCAATGTCTTGTAAACAGGAATTAAACTGAACCAGTGCCCGGGGCAGCCATCGGCAGTATAAGCACCCGGCGAAGAAAGGTCGGGTGACTGTGCCTGGAAAGCCGAGCGATGACTTGGCCCCCGGCACGCAGGCCAGTATACTCAAGCAGGCTGGACTGGAGCGCTGAGGCTTACGATGCAATATGCCGTAGTAATCGAGAAAGCCGAAGGAAATTATTCGGCTTATGTTCCGGATCTTCCAGGATGTGTCGCAACCGGTGCCACGGTTGAGGAAGTCCGGGCAGAGATTCGAGAAGCCATCGTTTTTCACATTGATGGACTTCGTGAGGATGGGATACCTATCCCGGAGCCAACCAGCGCGGTCGGCTACATCGAACTTGCGGCCTGACTGGTAGGTTGTCGCGCCGAGCAAGACTCGCCGTCTCTTGCGGGGTGAAAATCCCCGTCGGGTAGGGGTTAGCCGCCCGCCCGTATCGCGTGTTGGTCCTGCTGTCGAACAGCGTAAGCCGCGAACAACAATTGTAGGGCAAGCGTGCGAACGTTTGCGCGAAATCATTACAGGGGAGCGGCGCGACAACGTGCTAACGTCGGCAGGCATTGATCGTCGTTCCGGCCGCAAGGAGACAGGAGGTCGAGGCTTTAGCCGGTCGACATCGCGTCTTCGCGGCCCTGATCCGGCTAAAGCCTCGACCTCCTGTGTGGGACGCCTGGGTGGCGGCCGGGACGATGATCAAGGCCCGCCGGCAGGGGGATCCGGGCAGTCATGAACAGTGAGCGGTTCGGATGCGCGATCCGACTGACCGACCATGCCAATAAGCGCATGGTCGAACGAGACATCGACGAGGCGCGGATTCTCGACATCATAGAAACCGGGCAAGTCAAGTACAAAGATGACCGCCACCTGTGGCTGTTCAAGGGCTACCCGGACCGCGCCGACAATCTGCTGTGCGTGGCCGCCCTGTTGTCTGACGCCATGATCGTAAAGACCGTCATGCACCATTTCACGTCAGGGGAATGAAGATGAAAGCCATCTATTACGCCGATGATGACATCCTTGAAATCCGTCTGTCAGATGCGCCCATCGTCAAAGAAACGTCACAGGGTTGGAATATCAACCTGTCATTCGACGTGAGCGGCAATCTGGTTGAAATGGTTGTCCTGGAAGCGCGTGAAGCCGGGTTGTTACCGGCGCTGCTGGACACGAGAAAGGCCGCCTGAGAGCGGTCCGCAACCAATAGCGCAGTCGCTTGCCGACGCACTTATGGCAGCAAGAGCTGTTCCAGACAACAGCGTATGGGACGCCCTGCATATTGTGATCGCAGCCACGCAGGGGATCGAATACCTTCTCACTTGGAACTTTAAGCACATCAACAACGCCGAGACAAAGGCACTGATTGCCCGGGTCGTCGAAGCCGATGGCTGGGTATGTCCTGTTCTCTGCTCGCCCGAGGAACTCGGAGGTAACGCTGATGAAGAATGACGCTATTGTCGATGAGGTCCGGAACCATGGCCTGGCATTGGCTGCGCGATACGGCAATAATACCGGGGCAATCTGCAAAGCCCTTAAGGAAAGAGAGCGGTCATCGGTACGCAAGGTTGTTGATCGGGCACCACGTCGGTTGGCAATAAAATCTCAGCAGTCGGCTTAGCGCAAGACCCAGGGACAGTATACTGAATTCAGCGCAAATCCGCCCTCAGAGTTCCGGGGACAGTATCCTTAATTCAGCGTAAAGCCGCCCGCGATTGAGCAAGCTGTCCCCGGAATTCCCGATACAAGGTGCTACGATGATCGCAATCATCTACCGCAACGGGTACGAACAACAACGGATGCCGCGCAAGGCTTGGACTGCGATCACCGTCGCCTGTCTCGCCGGCCTGCTGTCGCTGCCGTCGGCGGCCGTGTGGGCGGCAGGGCTCCCGGACGGCTTTGTCTATCTGCGGGAGGTCGCGCCCGCTATCGCGCAGGACATGCGCTACTACGGCAGCCACAATTTCATCGGCCGCCCGATCGACGGCTATCAGGCCCCGGAGTGTATCCTCACCCGGGAGGCCGCCGCGGCAGTGAAGGCGGTGCACGAGGACCTTGCCGCCGCCGGCCTGCGGGTCAAGGTCTTCGACTGCTACCGCCCCACGCGGGCGGTGGCGCAGTTCGTACGCTGGAGCCGGGATCTCGAGGACCAGCGGATGAAGGCGGAGTTCTACCCCAACATCGCCAAGACGGACTTCTTCCGCCTGGGCTATGTCGCGAAGCGCTCCGGCCACTCCCGCGGCAGTACGGTGGACCTGGCCCTGGAGCCCGCCGCTGCGTCGCCGTCCCAGGTGGACGCGCGGGCTGACGGGCCGGCGGTCGCCTGCACGGCGCCCTTCGCCGAGCGCTTCCCGGACAGCCCGCTGGACTTCGGCACCGGCTTCGACTGTATGGACCCACTCTCGCACCCGGACAGCCCGGCCGTGCCCAGCGAGGCCCAGCGCAACCGCGCCCTGCTCGCCCAGGCGATGGAGCGGCACGGCTTCCGCGGCCTGCCCGAGGAGTGGTGGCATTTCACCCTCAAGGCCGAACCCTTCCCGAACACCTGGTTCGATTTTCCGGTCATGGCCCCGGGTCAATGACGGCGGTCTCCTACTCTGGCGCCGAGACGATCTGCTGGAATTGCGCCTGCGCGTTCGGCGCCATCGTCCGGCTAACGGCCATGGAAGGAACCTCAGTCACCCCGGACGATAAGAGCCCCCCGTGGAAGCGGCTTCAGCCGCGATGCGAGGCCTCGTCGCGGCTGAAGCCGCTCCCACAGCGTCGCTGCGCGACCTTCACGGTCAAACCTGCGCCTGCATTTTGGCGCCGAGACCCTCTCGGCTGATCCGTCCAGTGGGCGCAGCCTTAAGCAGATACCTGCGCCAGGCGGCCGCGTCCCCAGCCGGTTCAGCGGGCCCCGCGGGCGCTTTGCCGCGGCGGCCCCGCGGTGGCACACTGCGCAGACCAGCCACGGAGAAACCAGAATGCCATCAACGAGCGCCGTCATCGCCATCGCACCGGAGGCGCCGACCCTCAAGGCCCATGCCTTGCTGTTGGGCCGCCGTCTGGACCTGCGCAGTCTCACCCATGTGGAGCCGCTGGCCATGAATCCGCTGGTGGTGCGGGTCAGCGGCGGGGGGCGGGCGGTACTGATGCGCTACGGGGCGGCGGTACTGTTCGACGTGGCCCCCGGCGCGGAGGCGTCATTCCTGCAACTGCTGGCACCCTGCGTGCGCGAACCCCTGGCCACCCCCGAGACCGAGACGCTCGAGATCGTCATCGACAGCACCCGCGGCGACCTGATGGAACGCGACCGGCTGGTACTCTGCGACTCCGACGCGGCGCGCCTGCAGGTGGTGGCGGACGTGCTGGGCAAGAGCGTGCTGCTGGCGGACCAGGAGGCGCAGGTGGCACGCGCCTTCGACCGCATCGACCCCTTGGCCGAGGAACTGCATCGGCACGGCCGCGGGGCGCGGCGCGCCCGTCACCTGATCCGTCATATCGGCGAGACCCTGCTGATCCAGCACCGCCTGGTGGGGCGCGCCGAGGTCGGTGACAAGCCGGAGGTGATCTGGGAGCGGCCGGATCTGGAACGCCTGTTCCTCGGCCTGGAGGCCGAATTCGAGGTCCGTGAGCGCCAGGTCGCCCTGGAGCGCAAGCTGACGCTGATCAACGACACCGCCGCGACCCTGCTCGACCTGCTCCAGACCAAACGCTCGGCGCGGGTTGAGTGGTACATCACGATCCTGATCCTGATCGAGATCGTACTCACGCTCTATCAGTTGTTCGTGCGCGGGCCGGGCGGCTGAGGTCCGGCTCAATCAACCGAAGCGCCCGTGTAGAAACCAGTCGCGGCGGCCCCTGAGGTCCCGATAGACCCATAGCCGTTCGCCGCGCGGGCTGGTGGCGACGAAGTAGTCCCGCGCTACGGCGTGCTCATCCCACCAGCCGGTGTCGATGCGCTCGCGCTCCTGCCCCAGGTCCAGGGCGCCGTCCAGCCAGGGGCGGCCGTCGCGCACCACCAGGGGTTGGGGCTGCGGCAGGAGCCACAGGGGGCGGTCCGGACGGGGACAGCCGCGGCCGGACGCGCCGGGCTCGACCCAACACCAGGCGTGCTCGGGGCGGTGGTCGGCCGCCAGGGCAAGGCCACGCACCGCGTCCGGACCCAGACGGGCGCGCAGCCGGTCCAGCAGCGCGGTGTCCGGGGTACGGCCGGGGGGCAACAGACGCGCAAAGAGGTCCCCAGGGGTGGGGCTCAGGGGCTGGACCTGAGTCGCATCGAGGCCGATCCCGCACACCGCGGCCGGCAGTTCCAGGCGCTCCAGGTGCCCGCGCAAGAGTTCCAGCCAGCGCTCCGGGTCGGCCAGGGGTCGGGCGGCGCCCAGGCACAACCGGGTGTCGGGGTGCCGCGCATGCCCGAAGCGCCAGTCGAGCCGCGCCACCCCGGCCTGGCGTCCGAGCAGGAAGCCGCCCAACTCCGCGAGCAGGCGCCGACAAGGGAAGACCAGGGCCGGCGCCAGTTCCACCGCCGCGGGCAGTTCGAGGTAGCCGCGGTACGCGGCCGGGGGTACGAAGGGCGGGCGGGGGTCCGGGGTCTCGCCCAGCAGGCGCTCCAGCCAGTCCACCCGCCGTGGCCCCAGGCGTTCGCGCAACCCCTGGCGGGGCAGGCGCAGCAGGTCGCCGACCCGGCGTAGGCCCATGGCGGTGAGGTCCTCCAACTCCCGCGGGCCCAGGCCCAGGGCGCCCAGGGGCAGGCCGGCGAGGGCGGCGCCCAGGGCCGCACGGTCGGGGATGATCGGGCGCCCGCCCGCCCCGCCCCCGGCCTGGATCGCCACGACCAGGGCGCCCAGGGGCGTGGGCGCCAGGGCGAGGCGGCCCTCGTAGCCGAGCCCGGCCAGGCCCTCCCCCACCTGATCCAGCAGGGACTGGGCCCCGCCGAAGAGGCGCAGGCTGGCGGCCACGTCCAGCAGCAGCGAGCGGGGCGGCACCAGGCTGACCACGGGGGTGAAGCGGATGGACCAGGCGGCCAGGCGCGCCAAGGCCTCGCGCTCCGCCCCCGGGCGCAGCACCCGCACCACGAGTTCCGCGCAGCGGGCGCGGGCGGCACCGACCGTCAGCCCCGGGCGAATGCCCGCGGCGGCGGCGGCCGGGTCGCAGCGCAGGATGCGCTCGCCCTGGCGGGTGGTGCTGATGGCGAGCGGCACCCCCGCGGCACAGGCCCGCCCCAGGACCTCAAGGGGTAGCTGGGGGAGATAGAGCGCGAGCCAGCGCATCGGCGACCCCCGCAAGAATGATTGAAGGCCACACAGCATTGAAATTGAAGGCCGAGCCGGCCGGTTGATATTTTCAGACTGCTCGGACCTTGCTGCGTAATTGCGCGTCGCCTGCTTCTTGAGGCGCCACGGCCCCGGTAAATGGCAGGTGCAATACCGCCCCGGCCCGGCCGCCGCGCTGTTTGAGGACCGTCACCCGGTAACCGGTCGGGGCCGTCTGCACCTGCAGACGCAGGGCGGCGGGCGAGGGCTGGCGGGCGGCCCCCGGGTCCCGGAACAGGAAGGCCAGGGCCTCACCGGCCGCGGCGGCCAACTGGAGCCGACGCAGCGCCGTTGCGTCCCAGCGCCCGCCCCACAGCAGCACCGCCGCACAGGCCCCAGAGCGCAGGCCCTGCTCGGCGGCCCAGGCGCACCGCTCCCCGGCGCTCACCAGCACCAGGCGCTCCAGGCCGACACCCTGGGCGGCCAAGGCCGGGGCAAAGGGTTGCAGGGGCGGGTCCACCAGCAGCAGCCAGCGGGACTGGGCACTGAGCCGGGCCAGGGCCGGCAGGACCAGCCCGAACCCGTCCGCGGGCTGCTCCCCGAGCAGTTCGCTCAGGCTGCCGGGGGGCCAGCCGCCCCAGGGCAGTTCCCGGTCCAGGGCGGCGTGCCCGGTGGGGACCCCCGCCGGCGCCAGGTCCTGCGCCACCCGACCCTGCCAGAGGTCGGGACGCCGCGCGAGAAGCTCTTGGATGGACATGTGTCAAATCGTCGTTGTCGTTGTCGTTGTCGTAATCGGAGAAGCGATGCAATTTGGGGTGCGAGAGAATCCGGGGCTACGATAACCTCGATTACGATTACGACAACGACAACGACGCGAAAAGCATTCCTGACACATGTCTGACACCACTACAGCCGTTGCGGCGCGACCAATCCCAGTCGCAGCACCCCGACGGCGATGCCCTCAATGACCAGTTCCTGTTTGCGCAGGTCCACCGCGATAGGCGGGAAGTCGGGGTTCTCCGCCAGGAGCTGGACGCGATAGACCCAGTGGGCCTGGCGGCGCAGGCGTTTGACCGTGACCTCGTCATTGAGCCGCGCCACCACGATCTGGCCGTTCTGCGCCTCTGCAATGGCATGTACGGCGAGCAGGTCCCCATCCAGAATGCCCGCGTCGCGCATACTGCTGCCGCGTACCCGCAGCAGGTAGTCGGCCCGGGGGCGAAAGAGCCCCGGGCTGATCCGGTGCCGGTCCTCCACATGCTCCGCGGCCAGGATCGGGCTACCGGCGGCGACCCGGCCGATGACCGGCAGGCCCGCCTCAGCGCCGCCTGTACCGGAGCGCCCCAAGGTCCCCTCGTCAGACTCACCGTCGGCCCCGCACGCAATCAGCCGGATGCCCCGGGAGCGCCCGCGGGTGAGTTCGATGGCCCCATGCCGGGCCAGGGCGCGCAGGTGGTCCTCCGCCGCATTGGCGGAGCGAAACCCCAGTGAGCGGGCGATCTCGGCCCGGGTCGGGGGCACCCCGGTCACGCGCAGGTGGCGCTCGATCAGGTCCAGAACCAGGCGTTGGCGGTCGGTGAGTTGATCGGTCATAACTGTATTTTTATCCAGATGTGGGCGCTTTGCAAGGCCGTTGTCGAACTGTCGGCGGGCTTGGCCCGGGGCGCCCGACACCCTATCCTCCCCACCCATGAATGACGCCAAACGCCGCCTGATCTTCGAGCGCCTGCGCGCCGCGAATCCGACCCCGACCACAGAGCTTCAGTACCGCAGCCCCTTCGAGTTGCTGGTCGCCGTGATCCTCTCCGCGCAGGCGACGGACAAGGGCGTCAACCAGGCCACCGCCCGGCTCTTTCCCATCGCCAACACCCCCCAGGCGATCCTGGACTTGGGCGAGGAGGGGCTGAAGGCGCAGATCCGCACCATCGGGCTCTTCAACAGCAAGGCACGCCACCTGATCAAGACCTGTGAGCTGTTGGTGAGCGCGCACGGCGGGGCTGTGCCGCGGGATCGCCAGTCGCTGGAGTCCCTGCCCGGGGTGGGCCGCAAGACCGCCAACGTGGTGCTGAACACCGCCTTCGGTGAGCCGACCATGGCGGTCGACACCCACATCCTGCGGGTCGGCAACCGCACCCGCATCGCCCCGGGCAAGACCCCGGCGGTGGTGGAGCAAAAGCTCCTGCGGCACGTCCCCCGGGAATTCCTGAAAGACGCCCATCACTGGCTGATCCTGCACGGGCGCTATGTCTGCGTGGCGCGCACCCCCCGCTGCCCCGCCTGCCCCATCGCCGACCTGTGCGAGTTCCCGGACAAGCATCAACCTAAAGAAGAGCAGTTAAGCCGCAAATGAACGCAAATGAACGCAAAAAATACCGTGGCTTGCGGACGCCCGTCGAACCAGGCCGGTCCACCCGCGGGGTGACCTCCCGGCATCGCACAGCAACGAGTAAGTTGATGTCTTTATTTGCGTTCGTTTGCGTTCATTTGCGGCCAAATATTCTTTCCGGGAGCGCGCGCGGGCGCTGGCCTGGGCCCGCGTGACGGAAGCCACCAGGGACAGTCCCGACGGCGCCGCGCTGGCTCAGGCGATCAAGACCTGGGGCCAGGAACTGGGCTTCCAGCAACTGGGCATCGCCGCGACTGACTTGAGCGTCGCCGCGGCCCACCTGGCGGAGTGGCTCCGCGCCGGATATCACGGCGAGATGCACTACATGGCCCGCCACGGCACCCGCCGCTCCCGCCCCGCCGAGTTGGTACCCGGTACCCGCAGTGTGATCATGGCGCGGATGGACTATCTGCCGCAGACCCGCACGGCCATGGCCGCGGCGCTGCGCGACCCCACGGGCGCGCTCATCTCCCGCTATGCCCTGGGCCGCGACTATCACCGGCTCCTGCGCCGCCGCCTGCAACGGCTTGCCGAGCGCATCACGGCGGCGATCGGCCCCTTCGGTCATCGCGCCTTTGTGGATTCGGCCCCGGTGCTGGAGAAGCCCCTGGCGCAGCACGCGGGCCTGGGCTGGATCGGCAAGCACACCAATCTGATCGACCGGCGGGCCGGCTCCTGGTTTTTCCTGGGGGCGCTCTACACGGATCTCGCCCTGCCCCCGGATACCCAGGCCCGGGACCACTGCGGTCGCTGCCAGGCATGCCTCCGCGCCTGCCCGACCGGGGCCATCGTCGCGCCCTATCGACTCGACGCCCGCCGCTGCATCTCCTATCTCACCATCGAACACCCCGGCCCCATCCCGGAGCCCCTGCGCCCCCTGCTCGGCAACCACATCTACGGCTGTGACGACTGCCAACTGGTCTGCCCCTGGAACCGCTTCGCCCGGCTGACGGCAGAGCCCGCCTTTCTGCCCCGCCACGGACTCGCCGCGGCGACCCTGGTGGAACTCTTCGCCTGGGATGAAGCAACCTTCCTCGCACGCACGCAAGGCTCGGCGCTGCGGCGCATCGGCCACGAGCGCTGGCTGCGCAACCTCGCCGTCGCGCTGGGCAATGCCCCGCCCGGCCCGGCGGTGACGGCGGCCCTGGCGGCCCGCGCCGACCATGCGAGCCCACTGGTGCGCGAGCACGTCGGCTGGGCACGGCGGCACCGCCCGGACGATCCGCAACGGTTTTGAGTTTTCGGTTCTTCATTTTTCGTTTAAACTTATTAAACAGTGCGTTACGAAAAACGAGAAACGAGAAACCAAGTACCATGGGGATCAGTGCACCGCTCGGACGGGCTGGCCGTACCGACCGAAATGGATGAGCAACCGCCCCAGGGTCGTCGCCCGCCAACGCGGACGGTGATTGCTCCGGCGCAGGATTAAGATAAACTCACGCTTTCATGACTACCGTGACCCCGACCGGGGGCAGGACCGGACGGTCCCTGGCGCGCTTGGCGCGCCGGCGCGTGCCGACGGCCTTAGCCCCTGGGATCAGCTTGTCGATCAGGATGCCATGCCCTATTTCGTCTATCAGATCACGCCGCCCCGCACCCTGACGCACCGCGCGACCCTCGCGCGCTACCAGGATGCGCGCGACCAGGTCCGCGCCCTGCGCGCGGCCGACCCGGACGCCGGCCCGGCCGCGTATCGGCTCATCTTCGCGGGCCAGATGGCCGAGGCGGAACGACTTCTGTCGCTGCCGCGCGATGAACGGGTGATCGGTGAGGACTGATCCCGCAACCGGCAGCCAAGATGCTTGAGAACACCATTACCCGCGCCACGCACCGACGGCAATATCACGCCGTCCTGGACCAATGCCGGGACACGGTGCTGGTCTTTTTCGACGCCCAGTTGACGGAGCTGTTCCAGAACGCGGGGGCGGCCCTGCTGGACTTCGCCGAGCGGGCCGAGAGCAACGCGGTCCAAAGCCGCTTCTTTGAGGCCATGGGCCAACTGACGCGGCGGCGCAGCGACATCGAGCATATCTTCCGCCAGGAAATCAATCTCGGGTTCGAGAACCTGGACAAGTCCAGCAACCCGGCGCAGCCGCTGCCGGACTCGGCCGGCAGCCACGGCGTGGAACTGTCGCTGGTAGAGCCGGACGACATGGAGGAATCGGTCGCGGCGGAAAATCTCATCCTGCGCGCCAACGCCAACTACTTTCCCGAGCTGTACGCCCTGAGCCAGCGCTTGAGCGTCGTCAACGGCGGCAAGAAGCTCAAGGACTTCGAGATCCCGGCCAGCCCCCACCACCTGGTGCACTCCTTTCGGCGCGCCATCGAGGGGCTGGACGTGCAGATCCGGGTCAAGATCATCCTCTACGCCCTGTTCGACAAATTCTTGCTCAAAAAGGCGCGTCCGACCTATGCCGAGTACAACAGCATCCTGATCGGCGCGGGGATCCTGCCGAACCTCAAACCGGTGCACCTGCGCGCGGATGCCCGGCGGGACGCACCGGAACGCAAGACGGAGCGCGACCGGACCGGGGTCGAGGGGCAACGTGGGGCGGGTGGCGAAGCCGGTCAACGCCCCGCCGGGGGCGATATGGCGGAGCCCCAGGCCCTGGGTGCTGAGTTATTCGACTCCATCTTGGACCTGATGTCGAGGAAGCACACGCAGCGCCGCGGCAGACCCGGCACCGGCGGCGTCGGCAGCAGCGGACCAAGTTCCGCGGAGGCCCAGGCCCAGACCAACGAACTGTTGTCGGCGATCAACAGCCTACAGGCCAGCCACACGCCCGAACTGGTCTCCACCGCGGTGACCGAGGCGACCCAGTTCCCCAACATCGAGGTCGACGCGGCCTTCGTCACCCGTGTCAAGGAGGCCCTGAGCCTGGAGCGGCAACAGGTCTTGAACACCATCGACCGCGACAAGCTCTCCCCGATGGATGCGGACCTGATCGACCTGATCGGCATGCTGTTCGAGTACATGCTCAATGACCCGGTGTTGCCCAATGTGGCCAAGGCCCTGCTCAGCCACCTGCACACCCCCTATCTCAAGGTCGCCCTGATCGACCGCCGCCTGCTGGTGGACAGCCGCCACCCGGCGCGGCGCCTGCTTGATCAGATGGTGGAGGCCGGCAGCCTCTGGGTGGAGGAGGGCAACCCGGCCCGCGGCATGTTCCCCGCCATGCAGCAGATCGTCGATCGGGTCCTCCAGGAGTTTACCGAGGATGTCGGCCTGTTCGACGAATTGCTGCGCTTCTTCGACGAGAAGATGGCCGAACAGCAGCGGCGCAGCGACACCATGGAACAGCGCACCCAGGAGGCCGCCCGCGGCCGCGAGAAACTGGCCCTGGCCAAACAGCGCGCCGCACACGAAATCGAGGGGCTGGTCGGCCTCTTCCCGATGCCCACTCAGGTCGCCGGCTTCCTCTCCAAGACCTGGCTCGACAATCTGGTCTTCATCCTGCTGCGCGACGAACAGCAAGAGCGCGGCACCGCCTGGAAGCAAGCAATCGGGATCGCCGAGCAACTGGTCGGGCTCTTTGATCGGCGCGCCTCGGCAGAGACCCTGCGCACGCGCATGGCCGGCATCCCGAAACTGCGCGAGGCCATCGTCAGCACCGCCGCGCGCATGGGCGGCGGCTTCAACACCGCGACCGTCGATGCCCTGCTCACCCTCCTGGACGCGCCCCAGAACTGGCAATCCCAAGCCCTGGAGCGGCCGCAGTTCGCACCGTCCCAGGCCCCCGAGCAGGCCGCCGCCGCCAGCACCCCGCCCACGCTCGCGACCAGCACCAGCGGCGACGAGGACCTCTCGGAACCGGAGCGGCAAATGGTGGAGCGTCTGCGCAAGATGCGCTTCGGCACCTGGTTCGAGTTCACCGACATCCCCGAGGCGGCGCCCCGGCGCATCAAGCTGTCCTGGATGAGCCCCTTGACCTCGACCTGCATGTTTGTGGAACGCTCCGGCATGCAGGCGGAGATCAAGAGCCTGCGGGACCTGGCGCGCGAGATCCTCGACGGCCGGGCCCGCGTGATTCCGCGCCCCAAACACCCCTTCATCGACCGGGCGCTGGTCTCCATCCGCAAGATGCTGCAAGTCGGCGGCCCCGGCGGGGTTTCGGCGCCGCCGCCCGCAGGCTAGTACGGCGCCGTCGCACCCTGGGTCGGAAAAGAATTTCTCACAAAGACACGGAGACGCAAAGGAAGAAATCTTAAGAAACGGTTACTGATAAGTTAAACAACTCCAGTAGGGACTGCCTATAGCGCGATTTTCGTTGTCGTTGTCGTTGTCGAGGTTATCGTAGCGCCCCGGATTCTCTCGGACCACAAAGTGCATCGGTTCTCCGATTACGACTACGATTACGACAACGACAACGACAACGACAACGATTGTTCTAGACTCGCTACTTCGGGCAGGCGCAATACACTACACCAGGTGGTCGATATCCAACCCCCAGCGGTCGAGCATCTGGCGGTAGACCGTGAGTTCCACGTCGGCAAAGTGACCGTCGGAATGGGCGACCAGGAGCAGGGTCTGCGCCAGGTAGCGGCGCAGCCCCGGGTCGGTGACGCCGGCCAGCACCGCGTCCACCCACTGTGTGTCAGCCAGGCCCACATAGCGCGCGGTGCCGGCATGGGCAATCAGGTCGTCGCAATAGCCGTCGAACACCAGGGCGAAGAGGTTGCGATCCGCCCCGATGGTGTCCAGGACGCCGATCCGCTCCAGGACCTCCATCTCGCCCTCGGCGACGTCACCGTCGCACACGATGAAGAGCGTGATGATCCGCAACATCGCCTCCGGGCTGTTCTCGGGATAGGGGGTCAGTTCGGGCGGGGGTGAGGGGCTGAGTTCGGGCAGGGTCATGGGGTACTCCGGTCGGCATCGAGTGTGCGGGGATACATGATCGCACAGGCCGCGCTGCCGTAGCGCGCGGACGGCAGCGACACTCCACGGACTCGCGCCGACCGCCGACGGCCGGATAAAGATGATTTGTCCGCAAATGAACGCAAATGAACGCAAATAAATTCAGGGGCTTGCTTGCCGGTTGGTCGGCAGCCTGATAACCCGGGCGGGAGGCCTCCTTGGCGAACGACAAGTTACTGTCTTATTTGCGTTTATTCGCGTTCATTTGCGGACGAAAACGCGACCGGAAATTCTTAAGGACCCACACCCCATGTTCTTCCCCATACCCGAACCCGTCCGCCGCCAGGCCAAGACACCCCATGAACTGACCATGGTCAACCTCCTGATCTTCAACCTGCTGACGCTGATCGCGCTCCTGGGCGGGAGCTTCGTGGAGCCGGACTCCAGCCTCGCCCCCTACCGGGTCCCGGGGGTCATGGTGCCGCTCGGCCTGTCACTCGCCATCGTCGCCTACAGCTTCCTGCGCGCGCGCCGCGCGACGCGTGCCGGTCCCTGGTTTCCGGCTGCCCATTGGCGGCTGGCGAGCGGGCGTTACAGGATTCTGTTGGCCGTCTATCTGGGGGGTGCCGGTCTGATCGGGCTTGGCTGGCTCCTGGCCCACACCCAAAAGCTGCCCGGGATGCAGGCAATGATGTTCATCGCCCTGCAACGGGTGGCCATCGCCCCCATGTTGATCGCGCTGATGGTACTCGTCATGCTGGCGTCCGGCGCCATCTATCAGGCGCAGCGCGGCGAGGTGCCGGACCGCCTGATCCAGCGCTTCCCGCCGCCGCCCGACCTGACCGGCGCGGACACGGAGTTTGCATCGGGCGCGGCTGCGGCCTGATCATGCGCGGCCCGGCCCCTGGCGGCCGGACCAGCCACCAACCTTTTTCTTTCAACCGACCCACATCGCCTGCCCATCCTTAAGGAGTGACCATGAATCTGACCCCCAACCTGCTCGCCGCCGCCGTCCTGTCCGTCGGCGCCCCGACCGCCATGGCCGACACCAACCCCAAGGTGGCCCTGGACGTGACCATCGGCGGTGAGCCGGCCGGCACCATCACCATCGAGTTGTTCGCCGACGTGGTGCCCAAGACCGCGGAGAACTTCCGCGCCCTGTGCACCGGCGAGAAGGGCGTCGGCAAGAGCGGCAAGCCGCTGAGCTACGCGGGCAGCACCTTCCACCGCGTCATCCCCGGCTTCATGATCCAGGGCGGCGACTTCACCCTCGGCAACGGCCGTGGCGGGGAGTCCATCTACGGCGAGAAGTTCGCCGATGAGAACTTCAAGCTCAAGCACACCGGCCCCGGCACCCTCTCCATGGCCAACGCCGGACCCAACACCAACGGCTCCCAGTTCTTCATCACCGTGGTCGCCACACCGCACCTGGACGGCAAGCATGTCGTCTTCGGCAAGGTGGTCGACGGCATGGACGTAGTAAAGAAGCTGGAGGCCCAAGGCTCCCAGACCGGGGCCACCAAGAGCGAGGTCAAGCTCGCCGCCTGCAAGCAGCTCTAGCCGCCCGCGGCGGGCTTGCGCGACCGGCCCGCCCCGCGCGGTCCGGTCGCGCCGCGGCACCGCCTCAAATGCGGAGCAGCGCCTGACCACCCACCCTGACCGCGCGAGGCCCCCATGGACGTGCAGCAGATCCAGCCCCCGCTTCACCGTATCAACGTCGCGCAATTTCACCTCATGCTCGCGGCCGGCGTCCTGACCGAGAACGACCGGATCGAGCTCATCGATGGGGAGATGCGTGACATGCCACCGATTGGACCGACGCATAGCGGCTGCACCGTCGGCCTCATCCGGGTTTTGACCAAGGCCCTGGGCGAGCGGGCACTCCTGAATGTTCAAGGCCCCCTCGCCCTGGACCACCGCAGCGAGTTGTATCCCGACCTGCTGGTGCTCAAACCGCGCGACGACCTCTATCAGACCGGCCACCCGAGCGCGGAGGACGTGTTGCTGCTGATCGAGGTTTCGGACTCGACCCTGAATTATGACCGCAAGACCAAACTGCCCAAATACGCCCGGGCCGGGGTGCCGCTGTACTGGATCGTGGACGTGCAGCACAAGAGCATCCACGAGTACCAGGACCCGGACCGCTTCGCGCGCCGCTATCGGCAGTCCCGCTCGGTCGCCGAGGGTGCCATCGCAGCGACCCTGGCGGGGGTCGAGGTCCAAGTGACCATGACGGACCTGTTCCGCTTTTGAAGCCTGGCGCTAAGTACCCCGCTCCAGCTATTCTTGCGCCTGCTCAAGCCCCGAAGGGGCGCGATATACCAGCCCAGGGCAACGCCCTGGGGTAGCGTTGTTTAGTCGGCCTAGCCCTGAAAGGGCGTGACATAAGGAGCCACGCCGTTATGTCACGCCCTTTCAGGGCTAAGCTCTGCGATACCCCATACCCAGGGCGCTGCCCTGGGCTGGTATGTTCGACCCCGTTGGGGTCGATACACAAGATAAGCTGAAACCGGGTACTAGCGTTCGGGCAGGGGGTCCGGGGGCTCCGGATCGACCCGCAGGAAGCTCACGAAGCGCGGGATGCCGTCGGCGGTCCGCCCCCGGTACTTGAAGGTCACCAGGCTCCCCAGCGGCGGTGGGTCCCGTCGCACCACGTCGGTAAAGCCGGTGCCGATACGGAAGCGCCGGCCATCCTCGTCCTGCACCTCCAGCGCACCCAGCATCCCCAGGAACCGGCCCTTACCCGCGACCTGGCCGATGACGCGGGCCTCCGCGTCCTGATAGGGCTTGAGCTTCAGCAAGTCCGGCGAGCGCGCCCCGCGGTACACAGACGCATCACGATGCAGCATCAGCCCCTCGCCGCCGGCCCGGGCCACCACGTCGAGCATCGCCATCAATGCCGCCTGGTCCGGGAGGCGCACCTGCTCCAGGCCCCCGAGCCCGGGGTTGCCCGCCGCCGCGACGAGGTCCCGCAGCCGGACGAGACGTGCCCCGAAGGCCGCCTGCGACCCCGGCAGGTCGAACACCAGATAGCGGACCTCCCGCCAAGCCGCATCCACCGGCACCAGCCGCCGCACCGTCCCCGACAGGGCCTCGAAACGCCCCCGCCCCAGCCATAGCTCGCCGTCCAGGGGCTCGGGCGGAAAGCCGGCCGTAAACCAGGCGGGCGCCCGGATCTCATGCCCCCCGCGGCTGATGAGCCGCGCCCCGTCCCAATAGGCGCGCACCCCGTCGAGCTTCTCGCTGACCCAATAGTCGGCCACGTCAATGCCGGGCCGGTAGACCTCGGCCAGCATCAATGCCGGCGGCGCAACCCCGGCTGCGGCGCTCGCCGCCGGCACCGGCACCGGCACCGACGCGGCCACCCCAGCCCCAGGGTCCGGACGCGGCGCCGCGCGCGCACCCGCATCGGCCACCGCCAGCGCGGGCTGGACGAGCAGCGCCGCCAACAGCGCCGGAATCGAGCACAGGGAAACGGGTGTCTGCACCGGGCGCATGGCCGCACTCCATCGGACGGTTGAACCTGAGCAAACCCTAGACTATGAGCGGCGCGGACACAAGCCGCCCGGCGCATGGGTGCACCAGCGCCAGGCACCCCGCGGTGCGAACACCCGAGGCTAAGCGCACCTGTATTTGATACGCTATGGCGGTTTGTTCACCTGAACGATGACCTCAGCGAGGAGGGCAATGGGTATGAAAGCGATGAAGAAGTGGTTGTACGCGACGCTCGTCTTGTGCGCGGCGGGAGCAGCCGACGCGGGGGGGGAGAAGATGAAGGTACGGCTGGCCTTCCCGCCCGGGGACTATCTGATGACCACCGTCTCGCAGTCGCAGGGCAGTACCGAGACCGGCGGCGAAAAGTCCCCGAGCAAGGATGACTCCCGGGAGGTCTGGCGGATGCAAGTCCCGGAGCCCAACGATCAGGACGAGAAAAAGGTCCTGATCCGATTGGTCGAGGCCAGGACCGAGGGTCTGGAGAGCGGTCAGCAATACCGCTTCGACAGTACGCGGCAGGGCCAGCAGACGAGCGGGATGGAGTTCGCCTACGCACCCCTGATGAAGGCCGAGGTCCTCGTCACGCTCGACGCCGACGACACCGTGGTGGAGGTTTCGGGTTTGGACAAATTATGGACCGACCTGGATACCAAGGCGCACACGCCGATGCAGCAAGGACTCCTGGCCGAGATGCGGATCGCGAAGAGCGACAAGGGCTTTGAGTCGAATTTCAGACGCCTCGAGGCCCTGATGCCCAAGGCTGCGATCGCCGTCGGCGACGCGTGGAAAGCAGGTGTACGAATGGACCTGCCGCTGGTCGGCGAACTCAAGGTGCGCTACGACTGCAAGCTCGTCGCACTCGAGCCGGGCAGCCACGGCGATGTTGCCGTGATCGAGGCGAATTCGACCTACAGCCTGTCCAAGCCGAAGACCATCGAGGCGCAGGGAGTCGCCCTCACGCTGCGCAACATTGAGATGGCGGAGAAGGCCAGGGTCAAGATTGATGTCCAGACCGGGATCTTCGTCTCCGACGAGTCGACCCGCAGCGTCTCCGTGCAGGGGATTGCCACCCAGGCAGACCAGCAACAGGAGGTCTCCAGCCAGAACAGTTCACACACCACCACGACCCTCACCCCGACCGGCGCTCAGCCCCCGCGGGACAGTGCGGTCCAGGCCGCATCCCGGGCCGGCGCCGACACCGGGCGGCCGTCCGGCTGGGCGCAGTCGCAGGAGGCGGCGACGCCTGCCACCGCCGCGCAAGCGACGGACCAGACGGACGACAGCACGCAGGGACTCCCGATGCAGGGTGAGGCGGACAACGGCGACAGGCCCGCGCTGACCGCGCCCCCGCCCGCAGCCTCCTCCCGTCCGTCATCTGCCCAGCCCCCGGCAGCGCCCGGACCCCTGGTCATGCGCCGCCAGGCCGAACCCAGGCAAAACGCGTTCAGCGTCCTGGTCCCACAGGGCTGGCTGATCGAGGGCGGCCTCTTCTCGGTCGATCCGACCCAGGCGGGCGGGGCGCTGAACGCCATCGAAACCAAGTGTGACTTCAGCGTCAAGCGCGACACGGCCGGGACCGTCATGGTGCGCTGGGCGCCCAGCTACAACTTCGTGGACTGGTCGCGGGCGGCCGAATTTGCCAGCCTGGCACAACTCTTTCCGCCCGGCCGTACCTACAACGGTGCCTTGGTCAAGCCCATGCCCACCGTCGAGCAATACCTGATGGAGGGTTTCAAACTCGTCCGTCCCAAGGCCACGGACGTGCGGGTCATCGAGCGCATCGATCTACCCATGGTCGCGGACCTTTGCACCAAGCTCTCCCAGGGCGTCAACGCCCAGATGGCGCAACTCGGCAAGCCGCCGATGACCTTCACCGCGGGCGCCCTCGTCATCGAATACACCGAGGGCGGCAACCGCTACCGCGAGGCGGCCCTGACGGCGCTGGGCGACTGGCGGGCAGCGGCCGGGATCTGGTCCAACCAATTCACCTTCCATATGCGCGCCCCGGCCGCGCAGGAAACCCAGTGGAAGCCCGTTCTGGACATCGTACGCCAGTCGCTCAAATTCAATCCGCAATGGGTCGCCGCCTATGTCCGGGCGGCCGGCGAACGCGGCCAGGCGGCCGCCGCGCTGTTCCGCTCTTTGGAGCGTATCGACCAGGAGATCTTCGCGCATCGCAGCGCCATGCAAGAGCGTATCAGCGAGGACAACTACCTGCTGCTCACCGGACAGGAAAAATACGTCAACCCCTACACCCGGGAGGTCGAACAGGACTCCTCCGACTACCGCTTCCGCTGGACCACCCCGGGGGGTGATCGCCTGTATTCGCAGCAGGATGGTTTCGACCCGAACCGCGACGCGCAGCTTAACCAACTGGAGTGGAAGCTCACGCCCGTTGAGCAGCGCTGAATCGCCGCCGGCCGGGAGGGCACCACCGCCCCCGGCAACTTCATAGATCAGGGAGCCGGTTGAGCCGATTCAACGTATCCTGGCACTGATCCATGACCCCCACGCAGTGGTCCTCGACTTCTTCGCCGGCTCCGGCACCACCGTGCAGGCCGTGCTCCAATTAATCCACGGCGACCTGCTGACCCCATTCGACCCGGGTGTGGAGGTCCAGGTGCTCGTCACCGGTGAGACGAAGGTCATCTACCTGCCATCTTCCGCTACGCCGAGTCACAGCTCCGCCAAGCTGCGGACGCACGCGAACGACGCGTCGTCAGTGAACGCAAGGAGGTGCTGATCTTCAAGGTCGCCGTGGCACTCGGTTTCGACGCCCCGCGCGCCTTCGTGCTCGCCTCTCTGCGCGGCGCAAGAGACACGGATTTCGGCATCCAGGTGGTGGGACGCATCCTGCGGGTGCATCGCCTGCTGCAACCCGGCACCCCGGACCGCACTCTGCCGCCGGGCCTGCGTTACGGCTATGTCTTTCTGGCGGACGCGGACAACCAGGGCGGCCTGGTCGGGGCCGGGGAGCGCATCAATGCCATTCGCGATGAACTATCCAAGATCTGCCGGGCGACCGTCGTTTACCGGGTAGGGGACGACATGCAGGTCCAGGTGGCGGTGAATGGTCAAGGAAGCCTGTTCCGGTCCCCGGACGCGACGGATGGAGCCCGCGCCCCAGGGTCGCCCGGCACCAACGCGGCGGGCGCCCCAGCCGCTCTGCCAAATTCTGGTGAAACGGCATCCCTTACTTACCCCATGCCCCCGCTGCTCGACCTGTTGGGCGACCCGCTGACCGGGACACTGCTGCCGGAGCGCTCCGCCAGAGACCTGCCGGTCACGGCGGAACAGCCCATGCCGACGCCCGCAACGCCGCACCATCCATTCCGTGCCGATGCCGAGCGCGTGCTCCAGACCGAGCGGCTGCCCATCTCCACCGCCGACCTGCCCGGAGACGATCGAGAAGATCACCGCGGAACATCAGGTCTACGGCCCGGTATTGATGCTGAAGCAAGACGCCAACGGGCGCTTCATGACGGTGCGCTGGTTCGAGAAGACCGGCCGTTGCGAGGAGGATCAGGTGTTCCGGGTGGAAAATCTGTCGGGGTATTGACGATGATCATGGGCAGCTTGAGCAACGGCCAGGTCTTGCTCCAACTCGTCGGCTTCGATCTGTCTCCCAGCCCTCCTCCGAGCGGTGTCACGAGCCCCCCGCCTCCTAGGCCGAAGCCTTCCACGCCAGTAATGGGGGCCTGGATCGCGGCTGGCCGCGGCGGCCGACGCGCGGCCAGACGTCGGCCGGCGAGCACCAGGAGCCCGGCGACGAACAGGTCGCCGGGCTCGGGCGCGGCGCTCAGGATGTCGCGTTGGTTGCTGCCGAAGGCGTGGTTGCCGACGCAACTGCGTTAGACCAGTGCGGACTCCGCGCCTGCCCGCTCGCGGCTGAAACCACCTGGACGGACCACATGAAGGACCGGGGCGTCTCGCGCGACAATTTGTCGCATACCCATCGCCTGCCGCTTCCCAGACAATCCTCCTCCCATAACTGCCGATCGCCCACCCTGGCACCCGGTCGGCGGTTGGGCCGACCAGTCCCCGCCCCCGGCGGCGGTCGGCGACCCTGAGCGACGGCGCCGCCAGGCGCTGCCCGCACCTTGGATCATCCAGGAATCTGACCGTATGCAGTCTCGTCTCAACCTCGTTACGGCATTCCTTGCCGTCTACGCGGCCGCCGGCCTGGCGGCGGAAGATACCGCCACCCTGCAGGAAGTCGTCGTCACGGCCCGCCCGGAGGACCTGCCCGGTGCCGGTGCCACGACACTGAATGCCGCCGTGATCGCCCCCAAGCGCGCCCGCACCAGCGACACCGCCAGCCTGCTCGTGGACATCCCCGGCGTCAGCACCTATGGCGCGGGCGGGGTCTCCGGTCTGCCGGTCATTCGTGGTCTGGCAGATGATCGCCTGCGCACGAAGGTGGACGGCATGGACCTCGTCGCCGCCTGCCCCAATCACATGAACTCACCGCTGTCCTCGATCGACCCGACGGCGGTGGACAGCGTACAGGTCTATGCCGGCGTAACACCGGTGAGTGTGGGCGGCGACAGCATTGGCGGCAGTATCGTGGTGCAATCCGCGTCCCCCGCCTTCGCGGACCCCGGCAAGCAGCTTGCGACGGGCAGCGCCGGCGCCTTTTACCGCAGCAACGGCGCTAGCTGGGGAGGCAACCTCTCCGGCAGCGTGGCCACCGACAACTTAAGTCTCAACTACACCGGCGCCTATGCCAAGTCCGACAACTACCAGGCCGGCGGGAATTTCAAAGACTATCGTTTCACCGGCCGGGTTGGGCACACCCTGCCGTTGGATCAGGTGGGCTCCACCGCCTTTGAGGCCATCAATCAGTCCGTCAAATTCGCGTGGAAGAACGACCGCAATCTGGTCAGCTTCACCTACGGCAATCAACACATCCCCTATGAGAACTATCCGAATCAGCGGATGGATATGACGGATAACCTGAGCGACCAGTTCAACCTGGCCTATACCGGCGACCAGGGCTGGGGCACCCTGCAGGCACGGGTCTATTACGAACACACCCAACATGAAATGGATTTCGGCGACGATAAGCGGTTCTGGTACGGCCCCGGACAGCCACCGAGCGGCTCCGGCGGCGACACCGCGCTCAACGGTATGCCCTGCGCGCCGATCTCCGGTATCAAAGTCGTCAAGGGCATGATGGTGGGATGTGCCGCGGGCATGCCGATGGACACGGACGGCAAGAACACCGGGGTCGCCATCAGCGCCGCTATCCCACTGTCCCTGGAGCATCTCTTGCGCCTCGGCGCCGAGTACCAGAACTATCGCCTGGACGATTGGTGGCGCCCCTCCGGCGCCGGCATGTGGCCTTTCACCTTCTGGAACATCAACGATGGGCAGCGCAACCGCTTCGCCCTCTTTGGCGAGTGGGAGATTCGCCAGGAACGTTGGACCAACACCCTGGGCCTGCGCTTCGAGAACCTGGACATGAATGCAGGCCCGGTGCACGGCTACAACCTCGCGACCTACCCGACCAGTGGCAGCGGCGGCCTCGGCAACCAAACCCGTGATGCAGCGCTCTTCAACGCCCAGTCCCGCCGGCAGACCGACAACAACTGGGACCTGTCCTGGCTCGCCCGTTTCACGCCCGACGCCAACCAGGCCTACGAGTTGGGGCTGGCGCAAAAGACCCGCTCGCCCAATCTTTATGAGCGCTATTCCTGGTCCACCTGGCAGATGGCGGCCTTCATGAACAACTTCGTCGGCGACGGCAACGGCTATGTCGGCAACCTTGACCTGCAACCGGAGGTCGCCGGCACCCTGAGCCTCACCGCGAACTGGCACGATGCCGGCGAAGCTATCTGGGACCTCAAGGTAACTCCTTACTACACCTACGTGCGGGACTACATCGACGCGGTGCAATGGGACTCGACCACGAACGCCCCGCGCCGGGTACCCGTGGTCGATGACTTCACGGTGCTCAAGTATGTGAACCAATCCGCTCAACTCTATGGCCTTGACCTCTCCGCGCACTACCTGGTGGCGCGCGGCACCAGGGGCGGCGATTTCACGGCGCAACTCGTGGCGAGTTACACCCGAGGCGAGAACCTGGATACCGGCGACAATCTCTACAATATCATGCCGTTGAACGCAAAGGTTTCGCTGATCCAGGTGCTCGGTCCCTGGCGCAACAGCCTGGAGGGCGAGTTCGTCGATGCCAAGGACCATATTTCCCAGGTGCGCAATGAAATGCAGACCGCGGGCTATGGGCTTGTCCACCTGCGCAGCCGCTATGAGAAGAAGACCTGGAGTCTGGAAGTCGGCATCGCCAACCTGTTCGACCGCGCCTATGACCTGCCCCTGGGCGGGGCCTATGTTGGTCAGGGCACGACGATGACCATACCACCGGCGCCCAATCAACCTCAATGGGGCACCCCCGTCCCCGGACCGGGCCGCTCCATCTATGCCGGTGTGACCGTGACATTTTGAACCGCAAGGGAGCGCGTAATCGCTCACGACGCGGTGGGGCGTCGTTTGGAGAGTTTGCGCTGGAGCGTACGGCGGTGCATTTTGAGGGCGCGGGCGGTCGCCGCAATGTTGCCGCCGTGTTCGGTCAGGATGCGCCGGATGTACTCCCATTCCATGTTCTGCACGGTCATGCGTTGGTCGACGGGCAGTTGTGCCGCCTCACTGCCGTCATCCGCCAAGGCGCGAAGAATATCCGTCGTATCCGCTGGTTTGGCAAGGTAGTGAGCAGCACCAAGTTTCATTGCACTGACCACGGTGGGAATGCTGGCATAGCCGGTGAGAACAAGGATCCGGGTGCCCGGCGAGATCGCCAGCAAGGGCGCGATGAGGTTGAGGCCGGACTCCCCCGCGAGATTGAGATCGAGGACGATGTACTCGGGATCCTGTTCCCGGCAGGCGACCAAGGCGGCCAAGGCCGTGCCGACCGCGCAGACCTGAAATCCCCGGCGGGTCAGGGAGCGCGCCAGCACCTCCCGATAGTGACCGTCGTCATCAACGATCAGCAAGGGTCGGGTGTCATTCGCCATCCGTAACCTCCAGCCCATGTGCAAGGGGGAGGCGCAGCCTGGCCGCGGTACCGGAGTCGCGCGGCGCGTAATCGAGGCTGCCCCGCCGGCGTTCGACGGCGACCCGCCCCAAGAGCAGACCAACCCCCATGCCATCCGCCGAAGCGATGGGGCGCCGCTGATTGAATGCTGCCATGGCCGCGGGCGACATGCCGTGTCCGTCGTCCGCCACGGTCAAATCCAGGCAGCCGCCGATTTCTTCTGCGGTAATCTGGATGCGGGTGGCCGTCGCCTTCACCGCGTTGTCGAGCAGGTTGACAATCGCACGTTCAATGGCAAAGTCGGGGTTCACATGGCGGGCGTGCAGACGTTCGCTGATAGCGATCTCGAGTGCGATATCCGGATTCAGACTTTGCCAGGTCACAAGAGTGCGGTGCAGCCAGGCCGCGGCGGAACTGGTTTCACTCTGGTCGCCACGGACCTGCCCGGCCCGTGCGACCAGTTGGCTCAGGGTCTGCTTACAGCGTTTGATCTGATCCTGCATCAACCGGACCTCAGGGACCAGCGCCGACGGCAACCGGCCGTCGTCCAGCAGGTCGTCGGCCAGAATATTCAGGGTGGCAAGCGGAGTACTCAGCTCATGCGCCGCTCCGGCCGCCTGGCTGCCCAAAGAGATCAGCAAGTCGTCACGTATGGCCTGTTCGCGGGCCTCCATCACGGCCCGATCGCGGTGGCGAATACTCCTGGCCAGTTGCAGGACAAACCAGAGCAGCACCACGACCGAGAGCGCGAATACCAGCCACATGCCGAAGAGGTGCAGGTTGACGGCCGTCTGGGAATTGGTAATGATCAACGGCACATGGACACGCCACAGAAAGGAATAGAGCACGATGGCGCAGCCCCCAAGGAACCAGGCCTGACGCTCGGTGAGGACGACAGCGCCGATGGCGACCAGCGGCAGAAAAACCGATATCAGGGGGTTGGTCGCCCCGCCCGAGAGGTAAATATAGGTACCCCAGGCGGCCAGCTCGAAGAGCAGCCCAACGAAGGGCGACATCATCGGCATAGCGTCGTCAGTACCCGGTGAAAAGGGGGCCGCGACCGCCAGCCCGAGGTTGATGCCGCCAACCACCATGGCACACACCAGAAGGCGTATCATCAACTCGGACGCACCGAAGAGATAGGGGCTAGCCAGCGCTGCCAGCACCATGACCAGCACCGACAACCAGCGCAGCCTCAGCAGGTGGGACTGGGTCGTTCCGATCAATGAGTCGATCACGGGATGGTCCGGTGCCTCTTGCGCACGAGCGCCCGCGCAGACCGCCGCCGGATGGCTGCCGTTGCTTGGGTTGCGCGTCGACACAGCCGCAAGCGTCGGGATGACGCGGACGGTTCGCCATTTTATCATCGTACTGCGGTGGATGCCCAAGCCCACTTCGGGCACTATCGGTCAATGATCATGCACGGTACACCGGGCCGCCAAGGCTGAAGCCTTGGACTCCGAAAGAGAACCCCGCCCGCGGTCTCAAACCGCCAGCGCCTGCGCCAAGGCGCGGCGGAAGAACTCGGGCTGAGCCAAAGCCGCCTGATGGATCTCGGCGTTGTAGTACTGGGTCTCGAAGGGCTTGTCGCGCGCGTCGGCGGTGCGGAACGCCTCCAGGGAGGCGCCCTGGCGGGCCATGGTGGCGGTCATCCAACCGGAGGGGTAAACGGCCTGGGGAAAGAACAGGCTGCGGGTGGTGTCGAAGCCGGCGCGGCGCATGGCGGCGTGCATATCGGTGAGGATCTGCATGTGGTACAGGGGCGACTCGCTCTGCTGGACCAGGATGCCGCCGGGGGCGAGCGCCCGGGCGCAGTCCTGGTAGAAGTCGCCGCTGAAGAGTCCGAGCGCGGGGCCCACGGGGTCGGTGCTGTCGACGATGATGAGATCCAGGCCGGCCGCCGGTGCCTCCTGGACCCAGCGGATGCCGTCGGCGAACAGGAGCCGGGCACGCGGGTCGCGGTTGGCATTGGTGAGTTCGGGGAAGAAGCACTCGGCGGCGCGGGTGACGCCCTCGTCGATGTCGATCTGGACCACCGACGCGACCCCGGGGTGCTTCAGGACCTCGCGCAGGGTCCCACAGTCGCCGCCGCCGATGATGCAGACGCGCTGCGGGTCGGAGTGGGTGAAGAGCGCCGGGTGGGACATCATCTCGTGGTAGAGGAAGTTCTCCCGGCTGGTGAGCATGACGAACCCGTCGATCACCATGAGGTTGCCGAACCCGGTGGTGGCGTAGACCTGGATCAACTGGTACGGGGTCTGCTCCTCATGGAGCTTTTCGGTCACCTTGAGCGAAAAGGCGGAGCCCTCGTCCTCGACGATCTCGGTAAACCATTCGTTGGGTTCGAGCATGGCACACTCCCTCGGAGTGAAACGGGTGGGTGAAGCGGCTAAGTAACGAGTCTAGAACAAGTTAAACACAATCGCTATGGTTGTCGTTGTCGTTGTCGTTGTCGTTGTCGTAATCGGAGAAGCGATGCACTTTGGGGTGCGAGAGAATCCTGGGCGCTACGATAACCTCAATTACGACAACGACAACGACAACGGTGCTGCATCGCGGCACTAACGCGGGAAGCGGTCGTCCAGATTGGCGGGGCACAGGACCTCGCGCATGATGCCGATCAGATCCAGCAGTTGGCCGTTGCGGATGCGGTAAAAGATGCGGTTGGCCTCCTTGCGCGCGACCACGATGTTCTTGTTGCGCAGTTGCTCCAGGTGCTGGGAGATGTTGCTTTGCGAGGTGCCGGTGCGCTCCACGATCTCGCCCACCGAGAGTTCTTTATCCCCCAGCGAGCACAGGATTTTCCACCGCAGGGGGTGGGCCATCGCCTTGAGCGCGTTGGCGGTGAGGTCGGTGTGCGCATCTTGCGGCAGGTCGGGGTCGGTCTGGTCGTTCATCATGAGGCCTCCTGTGGCAGTTCGCGCTCACCGCGCTCTTGGGTTGTCGCGGGGTCGGGGTCCGTCGCGACCCGGACATAGCCGGTCATATCCTTGGCGATGCAAATGATATCGCTGATCTCCCCGGCGGTGTCGGTAACCGCGGTGCGCGCAAACAGGATCGGCACCCGCCGCCCGTCGCGGGCGATGAAGCGCGCCTCGATCTTGCTGAGCGCTCCAGTGCGGATCAGGGCCTCGAGCCAGGTGCCCCAGAAGGCCCCGGCCGCCTCGTCGCCGTCCTCTTCGAAGACGTCGCCGATGCCCATTCCGATCAGGTCCGCGGGGGCATAGCCAAGCATCCGGCAGGCGGCCGGGTTGGTGAGTTTGATGGCGCCGCCGGGCTCCAGGACCAGGAGCGCCTCGCCCATGTGGGTAATGATGTTCTCCAGGTAGTCCCGCGCCTGCGCCAGCTCCGCGGTGCGCTCAGCGACTCGCTGCTCCAGCACGCGGTTGAGCCCGCGCTCCTTCTCGATCAGCCGGAAATAGGTGCTGATCTTGTTGATGAGGAGGCTGTCATCGATCGGTTTCAGGAGGTAGTCCACGGCCCCGACGGCGAATCCGCGCTGCTGGAACTCCTCCGACTTGAAGGCGGCGGTGAGGAAGATGATCGGGATGTCGCGCGTGCGCTTGCGCAGCTTCAGCAGCGTGGCGGTCTGAAAGCCGTCCATCTCCGGCATCTGCACGTCCAGGATGATGAGGTCGATGTCCGGGTGGCGGTGGGTGAGGTCGATCGCCTGCGCCCCGGAGGTGGCCTCGAGTACGAGCGCGTCCAGGTGCGCCGCGATCAGGGTGCGCAGCGTGAACAGGTTGTGCGCGTGATCATCGACGATCAGCAGCTTGAATCCGGCGTAACCGTTCATCCTAAGAAAACCATATGTCCGCAAATGAACGCAAATGAACGCAAATAATGGATGTCACCTGCGACGACGTGCGCCGCTCAAGGAATTAACCGAGAAAGCGTAGATGAACCGCGGACGCGCAGATAACGCAAAGTAGAATCAGTGACTTGACAAGCAGACCCCGGCCCCCGGGGCAACGCTGAGCCAGGAATCAAGGGCTGGTCCTATTTGCGTTCATTTGCGTTCATTTGCGGACAAAGTTCTTTCTGGAGCTAAGGTCCATCGGCGCCGCCCCGCCGCGCGCCAAGGCAACTGCGCTCAGTCCGGGGACTGACCGGAACCACCGCCGGACGGCAACGCACGCAGGAGCGCCCGGAGCCCGGCCGCCGCCACCGGTGTGGGCAGGAAGGCGAGCGCGCCGGCCGCGCGACAGGCGTCGGCCTGGGCCGCGGCGAGGGCGTCCCCAATGACCGCGACGGCGATTGCCTGGGCTTGATTTTCCTTCAAAAGGCGGACGATCGTATCACAGGTCTCGCGCGCCGACACCCGCGCGGCCAAAAGCACCAGCAGGCAACCCCAGGGTTCCTCCCGCAAGGTCTCCAAGGCCTCGTCCAGGTCCGCCGCGCTCTGCACCGCGAGCCCATAGGCGCTGATGAGCCCCGCCAGGTGGGCCAGGGTCGGGACGTCCCGATCGATGATGAGGACCCACTGACCGGCCTGCGCCGCCGTCGGCGCGCTCGGCACCTCCTGGGCAGCGTCCGGGACCGACGCCGCGGGTAGGCACGGCGCTGCCGCCGCGGCGGTATCCTCCTGCGCGGACAGGGGCAGCCGCAGGGTGAAGCAGGAACCGGCCCCCGGGGCACTGCGCACCTCGATGCGTGCGCCCAGGAGCTTGGCCAGTTCACGGCTGATGGAGAGCCCGAGCCCGGTGCCGCCATAGCGGCGGCGGGTGGAGCCATCGGCCTGTTGGAAGGCCTCGAAGATGATCTCCTGCTTGTCCTGGGCAATGCCGATCCCGGTGTCGGTGACGCTGATGGCGAGCGGACGCGCCGGGTCTTCGCTCGCCGTCAGGCTCAAGGTGACACTGCCCCGGTCGGTGAACTTGATCGCGTTGGCGAGGAAGTTCTTGAGGATCTGCCGCAGCTTTTCCCGATCGGTGAAGATGCGCGCCGGGGCCGCCGGGTCGCAGTGCAGGTGCAGTGCGACCGGCTTGTCCCCGGTCAGCGGTGCGACCAGTTCCATCAGCTCGTCAAGCACCGCGGGCAGGTCCACCCAGGCCAGGCTGACCGGGACATGGCCGGCTTCGATCCGCGAGATGTCCAGGATGTCGTCGATCAGGGTGCGCAGATCGGTCCCGGCCGCGTGGATCACCTGCGCCTGACGGCGCTGGGCCTCCGACAGGCCGCCGCCCGCGGCGGCCAGCATCTTGGACAGCAGCAGGATGGAGTTGAGCGGGGTGCGCAGCTCGTGGCTGACGTTGGCCAGGAACTCCGACTTGTAGCGGTTGGAGCGCTCCAGGGCCGCGGTGTGCTCGCGCCCGGCGCGCAGGTGTTCGGCATGGGTCTGCGACAGGGCGGTGAGTTGCTCACCCAGCTCCCGGACCTCCCGGGGTCCCCGCCAGTGCAGACGCAAGGGTAGACCGTCGCGCAGGATGCGCCCAACCACGCCGGTCAAGGCCTGGCCGAAGCGCTCGAGCCGCCGGGCGATCCAGCGCGCCAGCGCCAGGACCACCAGGACCAGGACGCAGATGATCGATAGCACCCGCACCATCAGGGCATTGCGGAAATTCTCGATCGGCGAGGGGTCTACGGCACGCCCCACCCACAGGGGCTCGCCGTCCTCGGTGGCAAACATCGGCACCCACAGGAACTGGCGGCCGCCCCCCTGCCACAGTGCCAGGGTGCGCTGGCTGAAGATCTCCGCGAGCCCCGGGAAGGCCGCAAAGGCCGCCGGCGCACCCCCGACCGGCTGGCCGGGGCGCAGGTAGCTGCCGTCCTGATTGACCCACAGGGTATCGCGGTAGGCCTGGGCCAGGCCGCCCACGTCGATCCCCATGACCACCACCCCCTGCGGCTGACGGGCACCGCCGCCGATGGGGCTCACCAGGCTCAGGGTCATAAAGCGGCGCGGGTCCTTGACTCCGGCCGCCGGGTCCACGCGGATCCGGCTCACCAGCACCGCCCCGGGCGCCAGGGCGAGTCCTGCGGTGACGAACTCATCGCTCGGCGCCTGGGAACTGTCGGGCGGCGGTTGCGCGGGCGGCTGCCACTCCAGGGTACGCGAGTCCCGGGCCAGCCAGAAGCGCTCCTCCCCGTGGTCGTCGAGGAACAGGACCGCGATGATGTCGCGTTGGTCGCCCAGGATTTGATTGACCCAGCCGGTGTAGCGGGCGCGTGCCAGGTCGATCTGGTCCCGCTCCCCCTGCGCACCCAGGATCAGCCCGGGCTCCGGCAGCTTCGCCAGCAGCCGGATCATCTCGTGACAACTCGCCAGGTGCTGGTCCAGATCGCGAAAGTCCGCCCGCAGATTCAGCAGGTAGGCACGCTGATAGAAGAGCGCGGTGCGCTCCAGTACCAGGGGCAGGTTGATGGCCACCGCCAGCAGCAGGGGCGTGAGCCCGAACACCAGCAGGAAGACCAGGATGAGGGCACGCAGCTTCACGGTGAGGTGACTGCCCGGTCGCGGGGCGGGCGCGCTACGGCCGCGCCGTGCGGTGTGGCCATTGGCAGTCGATCACCCGTGCGGCAGTGCGTCAGCCAGACCGGCCCGTCGGCCGCCGTCCCGCGGATAGACCAGGGCGCAAGGCGGCAACCGCGGCCGGCCGTCCGGCCGCTCAAGAAACCGACAGGGCCTGCACCAGGCCCAGGACCACCGCGGCATGGCCTTTCGGCTTGACATCCGAGAGGGCGTGCCGGATCAGGCCCTGCTTATCGATGACGAAGGTGGAGCGCACGATGCCCATGCGCTTCTCGCCGTGGGCCTCCTTCTCCTGCCAGACGCCATAGGCCTCGCAGGCCTCACCGTCGGGGTCGGCGAGCAGGCGCAGGGTCAGTCCGTACTTGTCCCGAAAGGCCCCGTGACTGATGCAGGTGTCGCGGCTGATGCCCAGCACCTCGGTGTCCGCCGCCTCGAACTCCGGCTGCAGATCGCTGAAGTCCAGCGCCTCCATGGTGCAGCCCGGGGTATCGTCTTTGGGATAGAAATAGATCACCAGGTTACGCCTGCCGATCAGGGCCTCCAGGTTGACCCGCTCCATGTCCGCGTCGGGCAGTGAAAAGACGGGTGCCTTGTCGCCAGGCTCAAGCATAGGGTCTCACTCCGGTGGTAGGGGGGGCGCTCCCCGAATTTAGGCAGCCCCGGCGCCGTCGTCAACCGCAAGCGCGGCGTGGCCTTCCTGGACACCCACACAATCCCCATGGGAGCAGCGGACACCAACGCCGGCGATGGCCACACCGTGCACGGCGCACCGAGGCCCCACCCGCAAGCCGCCAGCCGCGGGCTGTCCTTGCGCATTCGCAACGTATCGCGCAGGGATACAATGTTAAAGTATTAGCGTATACTAAAGTACAGGATCACCCCCATCCGACAGCATCGGGCGCGCGCTGCATCAGGCTGGACGGCCGGATCGACGCCCCCGCGCGTCGCAATTTTCGCAACAGCAGTTTCCGGAGGCGAAACCATGAGCTTCGACGCACTGACCATGATCGGCATCTTCACCAGCATACTGAGCGGCGGTTTCCTGATCGCCCTCGTGTCCCGCAACGACGCCGACGAATTGCACCCAGACCCAGCGTGCGGCGGCGCAGGGCCGCTGACCGCTATCCCCGCGACCCCGACCAAACCCTGAGCGCCCGGACCGCGATCAGGCCCGAACCAACCCCTGAGGCCGCTGACCGGCCCCTTAACAACAAGTCAAAACGTCCGTCGCTCGCTGGTCCCGGCCGGGGGCGCCGCCGCCCGAGAGGCAACGCCCGGCCGACGTGACGATTTGCAGGCAGCAAGCCCTTAAGACCGCAACAACAGTCGCATGTCTGTCGTCGCGGTCTTTTTTTTGAGGCAGGCCCCCGCGACGCCACGAGGGTCGCCGCCGCCGCGCGACTCAATACGTCAGGACCGGGGGCAGTGACTTGGCCTGGGAAATCCAGTTCTGGACCATGGACTGGGTCGGCGGCTTGGTGGTGAGCTTGTCGCGCTCGTTGGTCTCGTTGATCTTGGCGTAGAGATGGTCGGCCCGGCGGCTGGCCAATTCCTTGACCGTATCCACCCCGGCGATCTCCAGCAAGTCCGAGTAGACACCCGAGATGCCGCGCACCCGCGCCAGGTCCGAGCGATTGGCAAGGTGCAGTATGTCCGCGTTCTCGCAGCCGCAGAAGCCGGCCAACTCCTTGCGCAGCGCGGGGGTGGCCGCGGCCCTGACCAGCTGCTCGTTATCCCTGATGCCCCGTTCGTGCAGCTTGGCAACAACTTCGTCGATCGCGCCCTCGAGGTCTTTGATGGGGGTCGTCATGGGTGCTCTCCGGATGGCAGGGTGGGACGGTGGAAGCTGGGCGGTTCAACGCGGTCCCGAACGTCAATTCTCTAGCGCCATGATAGGCCAAGACCCCCGCCGGAAGCGAGAAGGCATCGCAAACGGCGCGCCCGCGGCGACCGCCGAGCCGCGCCGCACGGCCACGGCGCGCCCCCGGTCTTCCCGTGTCGGCGCGCCCGGTGCGTGCCTGGGTGCCGTCAGAACTGATGTGTTGACGCCGGGCGTCGTTGTCGTTGTCGTTGTCGTAATCGAACAATCCGATCACGACAACGACAACGACAACGACCAGGCAGCGTACCCGGGATCTCGGTCACCACGTCAGTTCTGATCGCACCGTGCGCGGATCCGCCGATTGACACCGCGGCCCAAGGTTCCTAGCATCCGCCCCCCACCCCTGCGCGACCTAAGCCCCATGCCCAAACTCACCCCCCTGCACTGGCTCCTGGCCGCCGTCTTCCTGGCCTTCTACGGCTTCGCCGTCTTCGCCGTCACCCGCGACTACTATGTCCGCCATCCGGTGCGCGCGCCGACCGCCCGCGGCGCCGCCGCCGTGCCTGCCGGGCACCCGGCAACCCGCGCCCCAGGCGCGGCCCCACGCGGCGGCGGCGACGCCGTCCCGGCGCCGCTCACCGAGACCGATGCGGACCTGTTGCGCCGACGCGCCGATGCGCTCTTCAGTGAGGGTCGTTATCGCGAGACGCTCCCGGTCTATCGGCGCATCCTGGAACTGGCCCCGGAGGACCTGGAGACCCGCAACGACCTGGGACTCGCCCTCTATTACACCGGTGACGCCTCAGGGGCACTGGAGCAATTGCGCACGGCGACCTCCGCCGACCCGAGGTTCCAGCGCGGTTGGCTGACCCTGGGCTATGTGACCCTGGAGAGTGGCGACAAACCCAAGGCCCGCGAGGCCCTGGGGCGGGCACGCGACCTGGGGCCAGACAATCCGCTCGGCCAGGAGGCCGTGCGCCTGCTCGGCGTCGCTAAGGACTAAGGCAGGATTGTCCGGGTTTGCCTTCATGAAGTAGAGCCCCGAAGGGGCGTGACATACCAGCCCAGGGCAACGCCCTGGGTTATCCGACAGAGGACGCTTAGCCCTGAAGGGGCGTGACATAGGGCCGCTCTCAGCGACGCTGGAGTTTTGAGGCTAGTGCCCACCAGGTTAATCAGCAGGAGCGCCGCCCTCCAGTTCGTCGAGCCGCCGCCGCAGGTCCGCGAGCTCCTGCTGCTGGCGCTTGAACTGCTTGAGCAACCCCGGCAGTTGGGCCAGGGCCCCCAGCTCCCGCAGCGTCTCCTTGAGTGGCCGGGCCGGGGTGCCGAACACCGCGGCACCCGGCGGCACGTCCTTGGTCACCCCCGACTGGCCGCCCAGGCGGGCGCCCGCCCCCACCTCCACATGATCCGAGACCGCCACCTGGCCGCCGATCACCGCACCGGCACCCACCCGGCTGCTCCCCGCCACCCCAGCCTGACCGGCGATGATGACATGGGCCCCGATGTCCGTGTTATGGGCGATCTGCACCAGATTGTCGATCTTGGCCCCGCGGCGGATTCGGGTCTCACCCAGGGTCGCCCGGTCCACGCAGGCGTTGCAGCCGATGTCCACGTCGTCCTCGATCACCACCCACCCGAGCTGTGGGACCTTGCGATGGCCCTGCCCGTCCCAGCGGAAGCCGAAGCCATCCCCGCCGAGTACCGCCCCCGAGTGCACGATACAGCGCTCGCCGACACGGGTATCCCGGTGCAGGGTCGCATTGGCCTCGATCACGCAGTCCGCCCCCAGGGTCACCCCGGGACCCAGGTAGGCGCCCGCACCGATGGTACAGCGCGGCCCCACCCGGACCCCGGCCGCAAGCACCGCGCAGGCCCCCACCGCCACCCCCTCGTCCACCACCGCCCCCGGGTCGATCACCGCGCTCGGGTGTATCCCCGGAACCTCCGAGTCCGGCCGAAACGACTCCGCGAGCAGGAAGAAACTGGTCCGCGGTTCCGCCACGCGGATCAACAGGGGCCCGCCGACCGCCGGAAAGCCCTCGTGCACCAGCACCGCCGCGGCGCCCGAGCGGTGCACCGAGTCCGCCTGATCCGCCCCCTCGGCGAAGCACAGGTCGGTGTCACCCGCCAGTTGCAGCGTATTGACCCCACGAAATTCAGGGGATGCCAGGGCGGGGCCGAGCGTCGGCACCGGGACCGCAAGTCGCGCGCAGAGTTGAGGAAGATCGAAGACCATGAAGGCTCCCGTGGGGGCTGGATGAAGTGAGTCGGAAAAGGAGATGGGGGCGTCGGCCGTGATTGAACCCGCGATGGTACTAGGATCATCAACGGCCATCACGGCAGCCCGGCCGCGGGACGGATGACCTTTCGCATCAACACCTCGTCCTGACCTGCGACCACCAGGTCGGCGATGACACCAACCGGGTGAAAGCCCTGTTTCGCGTAGAAGCACCGGGCGCCGGTATTGAAGCCGGAGACCAGCAGCCAAAGGTTCGCGGTGCGCCGGCGGTAGTGCGACTCGATGAATTCGAGGGCCGCGCGCCCCACGCCCTGGCCCTGGGCCGGCGGGAGCACGGCGAAAAGTTCGATATAGGCCCCGCGCAACCATGGGTGACGCACCACCACCAGTCCCTGCGGCTCGCCGTCGCGCATGGCGAGGTAGCGGGTCAGGTCCGGGTGGGTCGACTCAAGGCCCCGCGCCAGGGTCTCCGCCTGGTAGCCCAGGGTCCGCCAGGGGTCCATCCCGGCCAGGGTGGCACCGATGGCCGCGGCCTGTTCCCGTGCCACGGTGGCCCGCGCGAGGAACTCAAGGCGCCCGCTGCTCATCGCCCGGTCCCGCCCCGATCGGACAAGTGGCTGCCGAGCCGCCCGGCGCCGGTCACTGCACAGTATCGCGGCCAGCCAGTTGTGCCTGGAGCCGGGCGAGTGCCTGCTCCGCCTCCTGCGCTCGCCGCTCGGCCTGCCGACGCGCCTGTGCCTCGGTGTCGGCGCGATTCGATTCGGCGGCGGCGCGCTCCTCGGCCGCCCGCCAGCCGGGCAGCACGAAGGCGGCATAGACCGGATCATCGCGCAGTGTGCCGTGTGCGGGCCGACGGCAGAGGTCGGCCACACGAAACTGCAGGCCGGGCAGGACCCGTGAGCGGATCACGCCCTCGTCCGGCGTGATCGGGACATAGACACCGGCCGCCGTGCGGGTAAAGAACGCCTGCTGCTCGGGGGCGCGGTGCAGGATGTAATACTCCGGGACGCCGCCCGCGGCATACTCGGCCTTCTTGACCACGGTGTCGCGCAGGAGGTCGCGGCGCTCCTGATCCGACAGGGCCTCGACACAGAGGTCGAAAACGCCGCGATAGGACGCATCGAGCGGCAACAACGGCTGCGGGTTGTCGTTGCAGACGACGCCGAAATCGGGCTTGCGGATGACGGTGCCGGTCGGCAGCGGCAGCCGAAAGCCCATCTCCAGCGCGACCATCCTGGCGATGGGCCGGACGGTCAGAAAGTGCTCCAGCAGCAGCATGAACCACTGGTAGACGAGGAAGGTCTCATAGTTGGACACCGGCTTTTCCTCCAGACGCCCGTTGTTCCATTCGTAGTGGACGTCGGAGTCGAGGTAGTAGTCGCGCCAGTACTCCTCCTCCGAGACATAGCGGCCGGCCGCCGAAGGGGGCGGGACAGGCGCCGGTTCAGGCCGCGTGCGGGGCGGTTCGGCAAGGGCGGTCTGCGACATGGGCGTCTCCCGGGGCAATGGCGGTCATGGACATAGCCTAGCACGACCCCACAGGGCCGGACGGGGCATTCGCCCCATCCGAAACGTTTTACTTGGACCTGCCGACTGGTGCCGATACCCGGCGTAGCATCAAACGTTCGGGACGGGGTGGATACCCCGTCCCGCCCCGCAGATGCCATAACCCAATCCGTCGTGCGCACACGCTGAACCCCGCCGCCACTCAGAACCCGCCGCGCAGGAGCACCGCGAAACCCAGCGTTTGCGCGGGCAGCGGTCCGCGCAGCGGACCCTACAACAACACCCGCTCGATTCCGCCGTTCCGGACGTCCTTCAGGAAGGCCTCCTGCCACCCCTGGCCCAGCAGGCGGCGGGCCAGTTCGACTACCAGGTAGTCAACGTCAAGCCCAGTCTCATCAGTATATTTTGCGAGGCCCTGTTGGCAGGCGGGGCAGGCGGTGAGCAGCTTGACCGCGCCGCGCTCGGTGCGGTCCCGGCCGGTCAGGGCGCGGATGCCGGCGGTCAACTCCTCCTGTTTGCGCAGGCGCAACTGGTTGGCGATGTCGGGGCGGGCGGTGCCCAGGGTGCCCGCCTCGCCGCAGCAGCGCTCCGACAGGCGCACCCCCTGCCCCATCAGACTCGCGGCCACCTTGAGCGGGGCATGGGTCTTCATCGGGGTGTGGCAGGGATCGTGGTAAAGGTATTGCACCCCCGCGGCCGGCGTGAGCCCCACCCCCTGCTCCATCAGCCACTCGTGGATATCCAAGAGCCGACAACCGGGAAAGATCTGGTCGAACTGGTACTTGAGCAATTGATCCATGCAGGTCCCGCAGGACACGACCACGGTGCGAATATCGAGATAGTTGAGCGTATTGGCGACCCGATGGAAGAGTACCCGGTTGTCCATGGTGATCTGCCGGCCGCGCGCATCCTGGCCCGCGGCGCGCTGCGGATAGCCGCAACACAGATAACCAGGAGGCAGCACCGTCTGGGCGCCCTGGCGGTAGAGCATGGCGAGCGCGGCCAGACCCACGTCCGAGAACAGGCGTTCGGCCCCACAGCCGGGGAAATAGAAGACCGGCGGCGCGTCCTCCGGCGCGACCCGCGGGTCGCGCAGGATCGGCACCTGGGTGCGGTCCTCCAGCCGGAGCACCTGGCGGAAGCCGCGCTTGGGCAGGTCCACCCGGATAGGGCGGCTCACCAGGTCCAACAATTGGCCGATCGGGGCCGGTCGGCCGGTAGTGGCGGCGGGGTGGGCGATGCGCCGTCGCGTGAGTCCCAGGACGCGCGCGGCGGCATGGGCCAGGTTGAGCCCGGCGAAGCCCCATTCGACCAACCCCTTGCGCAGGAGCCGGATGGTGCGGGGATTGGTGGTATTGAGGAACTGCATGGCCGCCCAGGCGCCGGGATTGAAGCGCTTCTGGCCGCGGCTGACCAGGATGCGGCGCATCCGCATGGTCACGTCGCCGAAGTCGATGTCGACCGGGCACGGGTTCAGGCACTTGTGGCAGATGGTGCAGTGGTCCGCCAGGTCGTTCAGCGCGGCGATGTGACGGTGCGACAGCCCGCGGCGGGTCTGCTCCTCATAGAGGAAGGCCTCCAGGATCAGCCCGGCCCCCAGGATCTTGTTGCGCGGTGAATAGAGCAGGTTGGCCCGCGGGACATGGGTCATACACTTGGGCTTGCACTTGCCGCAGCGCAGGCAGTGCTTCACGTCGTCATTGACCCCGCCGAGTTCCGTCTCTTCCAGGATGATGGCCTCCTGCTGGACCAGCCGCAGTGAGGGCGTATAGGCCCCGTCCAGCCCGCTGCCGGGCATCAGCTTGCCGCGGTTGAAACGCTGGTGCGGGTCCACCCGCTCCTTATAGGCGACGAAGGCGGCGAGCTTGGCGGGCTCCAGATAGCGCAGCTTGGTGATGCCGATCCCGTGCTCCCCGGAGATGACCCCGCCCAAGCCGACGGCGAGCGCCATGATCCGCTCGACTACCAGTTCCGCCTCCCGCAGCATGGCGTAATCGGCGGAATGGACCGGGATATTGGTGTGGACGTTGCCGTCCCCGGCGTGCATGTGCAGGGCGACGAAGAGACGCGCATCCCGGACCTTGGCGTGACAGGCGGCGAGCCGCTCCCGCACCCCGGCCAGTTCCTGGCCGGCGAAGGTCTCGTCGAGTCGCGCCCCGACCTCGCGCCGGTAGGACTGGCGCAGGTCCCGGCGCAGCATCAGGTCCAGCAGGGTGTCGCCGTCGCGCAGCCGCGCCAGGGCCTCGGCATCCAACAGGTTCGGATGCGCAGCGGCCGGCTCGTCCAGGTGGTTCAGGACCATCTGCCAGCGGGCGCGGGCGCGGGTCACCAGGTCCCGGGCGACGGCGCGCTTGGCGGCCAGAATGGCGGTCTCCTCGGCCGAGTCCTGATAGTCCCCATCCTGGCGACTCTCCGCCAAGTCGCCGTCCAGATAGTCGAGCACCGCGGCCATGATGGCATCTTTGTTGCGGATGGACTGCTCGATGTTGATGCGCTCGATACCGCGGCTGTAGTCCGCCAGACGGGGCAGCGGGATCACCACGTCCTCATTGATCTTGAAGGCGTTGGTGTGACGGGAGATGGCGGCGGTGCGGGCGCGGTCCAGCCAGAAGCGCTTCTGCGCCTCGGCACTCAGCGCGATGAAGCCCTCAGCGTCGCGCGCCCGCGCCAACTCCACCACGCGCGCCGCCGCCCGGTCCACGGCGGCGGCGTCGTCGCTCACCAAGTCCGCCAGCAGGACCATCTTCGGCAGTTCCCGGCGATTGGCCTTGGTGGTGTACCCGACCGCCCGGACATAGCGCTCGTCCAGGTGCTCCAGACCCGCCACCTGCACGTCCGACAGGCCGTCGATGAAGTCCTTGATCTCCACGATGGCCGGTACCGCCAGGTCCAGGTCGGTCCCGAAGAACTCCAGGCAGAGGGTGCGCACCTGGGCCGGCATCCGGTGCAGAATGAAACGGGCGGAGGTGATGAGACCGTCGCACCCCTCCTTCTGCACGCCCGGCAGCCCGCAGAGGAACTTGTCGGTCACGTCCTTGCCCAAGCCCGCCTGACGGAAGGCACTGCCGGGCATGGTCAGGACTTGGGGCTCACCCCTGGGCGTGGTCCCGTCCGGGGCGAAGCGGGACAGGCGGAAACGCACCTGCGCCTGGTCATGGATCTTGCCCAGATTGTGGTCCAGACGCTCCACCAGGAGCCAGTCTGCGTCCGGGGTCACCATGCGCCAGGAGGCGAGGTTGTCGAGCGCCGTGCCCCACAGGACCGCCCGCTTGCCGCCCGCGTTCATGGCCACGTTGCCGCCGATGCAGGAGGCGTCCTGGGAGGTCGGGTCCACCGCGAAGGCGAGCCCATGGGCGTCGGCCAGGTCCGAGACCCGGCGCGTCACCACCCCGGCACCGCACTGGACGGTCGCAATCAGCCCCGCCACCCCGGGGAGCGCGATGCGCTCGACGCCGGAGAGGGTCTCCAACTTCTCGGTGTTGATGACGGCCGTCATGGGGTGCAGGGGCACCGCGGAGCCGGTGTAGCCGGTGCCGCCGCCCCGCGGGATCAGGGTCAAACCGCAGTCGATGCAGGCGCGCACGATGGGCGCCACCTCGGCCTCGCTGTCGGGTGAGATGACGACGAAGGGCAGTTCCACGCGCCAGTCCGTGGCATCGGTGGCGTGGGAGACCCGGGCCAGACCGCCGAAGTCCAGATTATCCCGGCGGGTGACACCGGCCAGGGCCCGACGCAACTGCACCCGCGCCGCGTGCTCGGTCGCGAACCAGTCCGTGAAGCGCTGCACCGCTGCCCGTGCGGCGAGCAACAGTTCCGCCGCCCGGGCATTGTCGTTGAGGCGCAACTCGAACTGGTCGAGCCGGTGGTCCAGGGCGCCGAGCAGGAGCCGGCGCCGCTTGAGGTTCTCCAGCAGGTCGTCCTGGAGATAGGGGTTGCGGGTGATGACCCACATGTCCCCCAAGACTTCAAAGAGCATCCGGGCGGAGCGGCCGGTGCGGCGCGTCCCCCGCAACGCCTCGATCAGGCGCCAACAGGGCTCACCCAGGAAGCGGATCGCGATCTCCCGATCGGAGAAGGACGTGTAGTTATAGGGGATCTCGCGGATGCGCGGCAGCGTTTCGGCAGTCATGGTCTTCGGGGTCCGGCGGGGCGATGTTGCACCGCACAAAATAGCGCAATCGCGCGGCCGGGACTATCGCTATGATGATCAAGACCGATAGTCGATAACTGTCGCGCCCTCGCCCCACCGCCGCCCTGGTGCCGCATTCCACCTTATGTTGCATACCGACCCCAACGGGGTCGAACATACCAGCCCAGGGCAACGCCCTGGGTTAGCGTTTTTTTTCGGTCTAGCCCTGAAAGGGCGTGACAAAACGGCGGGGTTCCTTATGTCACGCCCTTTCAGGGCTGGGGTCTGTTATCCGTCATACCCAGGGCGTTGCCCTGGGCTGGTATGTCGCGCCCCTTCGGGGCTTGAGCGGCGCACGATCAGGCGAAATGAGGTACTAAACCCCGCCTAGCATGGGATGCGTAGTTTTTCCTCTTCCGGATCGAGGCTCGTTCGGGTCCAAAGCCGGTCGGCGATCGCAAACGGCTCGAGGTTGATCGTCTTCGCAAAGTCGCGCACGCGCGTGATCAGTTCCTCGGCGGTGGCGTGACAGTGATGATAGGTGACATCCTCGCGCAACCAGCGCCACAGGGCTTCGACCGGCATGAAATCAGGGCTATAACTGGGTAGCGGCAGCAGCGTGATGGCCAGTTCCGCGGCCAGCGCCACCACGGCGCCAGCGCGGTGATAAGACGCCCCATCCCAGCTCAGGACGATCTCGCGGGTCGGCTCGCATTCACGCAGCCGGTGCAAGACCGTCAGCGTGTGATCGGTGTTGCCGCGGGGGAAATCCCAGATCGCCACCTGGCCGTGGTTGTAGAAATACAGGCCGTAGAAGCTCACCTTGGCCGACAGGCCAGGGGTGTGGGAGCCGACCCACAGACGCTCCCCGACCGGCGCCCAGCCATACCCCAGATCGGCTTCTTGATGGATGTGGGCTTCATCCACATAGACGATTAACGGCGGTTCGTCCTTCAGGGTGCGTGCCAACAGCGCTTGCAGTTGCACGACGAAAGCCTCGCGCGCGGCGGTCGTGGCACGGTTGAGCAGCGCCTTGGCCTTTTTCCAGGAAAATCCGAGGCGTTTGAGCGCCTGGCGGAGCGTTTCCCGACTGATTTGATGCCCAAACTGCGTCCCGATCCACGTCACCAGTCGCTTGAGGGTCCAGCGCGGCGGCGCCGTGTGTTGATCAAGCGCGCGGCTTGGTGCCAGTCGCCCGGTCTCCAGGTCCTTGTCCACCGTGGGCGCGGCGGCGGCGGCGAGCCCCGCCCGGAGCAGCGCGTCAAGCGCCTGCTCTTTCACCTGGCAAAAAAAGGGGGTGAGACCACCCGTGTGTTGAAAGACCAGCCCTTCGGGACCGGCGTCGTTATACCAGTGCACCCAACGCATCAGCGTTTGCGCATGGTGCGTCGTGCCCCGCGCAACTGCCGTGATGCCATGTCCCTGCTGGGTCAGTTCGTACAAGGCCAGGAACCGTTCACGGGTGCGCGCATGGGCCGCCATCAACGCTTCAACCCGCAGGTCCTCAGGGGTTTGATTCCACTTGGCGAGATCCAATTTCAGCATACACTTAACGCCTGGCTTTGTAGGTGGCCTCACCGCCTGACGAAATTCCGGGTGCGGGGCTCAACCTTAGCACAAAAACTACACGTTCCGCTCTGGACGCGGTTTAGCGCCACTCCCACCCTAGCGCTCTTGGAGCCGGGCGAGTGCCTGTTCCGCCGCCTGCGCCCGCTGCTCGGCCTGCTGCAAGGCCAGCGCCAGCGCCGCCGCCAGCTCCTCGGCCTGCCGCAGGGCCTGCGCCTGTGCCGCGGCGCGCTCCTCGAGCGCGCGCCAGTCGGGCAGCACGAAGGCGGCGTAGACCGGATCATCGCGCAGTGTGCCGTGTGCGGGCCGGCGGCAGAGGTCGGCCACGCGGAACTGCAGGCCGGGCAAGACCCGGGAACGGATCACGCCGTCCTGCGGCGCGATGGGGAGATAGACGCCCGCCGCCGTGCGGGTGAGGAACGCCTGCTGCTCGGGCGCGCGGTGCAGGATGTAATACTCCGGAACGCCGCCGGCGGCATACTCGTCCTTCTTGACCAAGGTGTCGCGCACGCTGTCGCGGGACTCCTGATCCGACAGCACCTCGACACAGAGGTCGAAGACGCCGTGATAGGACACGTCCACCGGCAACAGCGGCTGGGGGTTATCGTTGCAGACCACGCCGAGGTCGGGCTTGCGGATGACGGTGCCGGTCCGCAGCGGCAGCCGAAAACCCATGTCCAGCGCCGCCATCTTGGCCATGGGCCGGGAATCGAGAAACAGCCGCAGCAGGTGCATGAACCAGTCGAAGACGAGGCCGGTCTCATCGTTGGACACCGGCTTTTCCTCCAGACGCCCGTTGTTCCATTCATAACGGACATTGGACTCGAGGTAGTAGTCAAGCCAATACTCCCTCTCCGAGACGTAGCGGCCGGCCGCAGAGGGTGGCGCGACACTGGTGGGCTCGGGCGGCGTAGGGCGCGGTTCGTCAATGGCGGTCTGCGACATGGGCGTCTCCAAGGGCAGTGGCGGTCATGGGCATAGCCCGGTACCGCACAGGGCCGGACGGGCCATTCGCCCCGTCCACAACGTTTTCTTCAAACCTACGGGTTCGTGCCGAGGCTCGGCGTCGAATCAAAGGATCGGGCCGGGGCGAATGCCACCTCCCGCCCCGGTCGATGCCCCGTCCCACCCCGGGTAGGCGACTAATCGCAGCCGAGACGCCCGACGCCGGTCACTGCGCAGTATCGCGCCCGGCCAGTTGTGCGTGCAGCCGTGCAAGCGCCTGCTCGGCCTCTTGCGCTCGCCGCTCGGCCTGCCGACGCGCCTGTGCCTCGGTGTCGGCACGGTTCGATTCGGCCGCGGCACGCTCCTCGGCCGCGCGCCAGCCGAGCAGCACGAAGGCGGCATAGACCGGATCATCGCGCAGGGTGGCATGTTCGGGCCGGCGGCAGAGGTCAGCCAGCCGAAACTGCAGGCCGGGCAAGACCCGCGAGCGGAGCACACCGTCATCCGGTCGGATGGGGACGTAGACACCCGCCGCCGTGCGGGTGAAGAACGCCTGCCGCTCGGGCTCACGGTGCAGGATGTAATACTCCGGGACGCCGCCGGCGGCATACTCGGCCTTCTTGACCACGGTGTCGCACAGGATGTCGCGGCGCTCCTGATCCGAGAGGGCCTCGACGCAGAGGTCGAAGACGCCGTGATAGGACGCGTCCAGCGGCAACAGCGGGTGCGGGTTGTCGTTGCGGACGACGCCGAAATCGGGCTTGCGGATGACGGTGCCGGTCGGCAGCGGCAGCCGAAAGCCCATCTCCAGCGCGACCATCTTGGCGATGGGCCGGGAGTCGAGAAACAGCCGCAGCAAGTGCATGAACCATTCGTAAACGAGGAAGGTTTCGTAGTTGGACACCGGCTTTTCCTCCAGACGCCCGTTGTTCCATTCGTAGTGGACGTCGGAGTCGAGGTAGTAGTCGCGCCAGTACTCCTCCTCCGAGACGTAGCGACCGGCCGCCGAAGGGGGCGGGACAGGGGCCGGTTCAGGCCGCGTGCGGCGCGGTTCGGCAAGGGCGGTCGGCGACATGGGCGTCTCCCGGGGCAATGGCGGTCATGAACATAGCCTGGCACGGACCCCGTCGGCCGAAGGCATTGAGGGCGGGTTTGAAACCCACCCTCAAGACCGGACGGGGCATTCGCCCCGTCCGAAACGTTTTCCTTGGACCAGCCGACGGGTGCCGACGCGGCGTAGCATCAAAGGTTCGGGACGGGGCTAAGCCCAGTCCCGCCCCAGGCTCAGGCGCCGCCCCTTGCTACGGCGTCTTCTCATCGCTCGCGGGCAGTTGCACGCTGATCCCGGCCGCCTTCAGACGCTCCATCACGGTGATGGCATTCTGGTTACCGACCTCCGCAAGCTTCGCGGTCTCAGTGGCGATACCTTGGAACTGGTTGCGCAGGTCGACCGCGATCTTGTATTGGGCCTGCTGCGAGTCGTAAAAGGCCGCCAGTTCGCGGTAATTGTCCGCCAGCGCCACGGTCCGGGTCACGACCTCCAAAAAGATGGCCGCCGCCAGCAGGATCAAGGGCAGGATCAGGGTTTCAGGCTTCATATCGGTTCCGCTCGTACGTACTTGGTCGCGTCGGACCTGACCATTATCCCAGCCACTGCGCGGGTGCTACCCGTCGCGGCCTGGGGCCCGCTCCTACCCATGTAGGAGCGGCCCCCAGGCCGCGACGGGTCGCCGCAAGGGCGGGCCGCCGGAGTCATGATCAAGGCCGTCACATCTGACCGTTCGCTCTTTCCGTCCTCCCGCTTAGGGCTTGGGTGCGTCGCCGCCCGGCGGCGTCTGCCCTTCACCGACCGTCACCCCGTAGCGCTCCAACACCGCGCGCAGGTCGCTATCGCCGGACTGAAAAGCCAGGGTACCGATGAGTTGCGACAGTTGCACGTTGAGCGGGCTCAACTGAATCCCCTGGTTGATCGTCTGCTGGCGCTCCCGCACATCCCCGATGAGTTGGGTGTTGCTGCGCGCCGTCACCATGTTCACCACCGCCAACACCACCGAGAGTGCCGCCACCAGCGTCACCCCCAGTAAAGGTATATTCCTGTCCTCGCCAAGACCGGGTAGCTTGATTGCCACGAATTGCCTCTCCGTCAGTCGGTTTGCCTCAAGCGGTCAGTGTAATAGCCGCGGCCGGGGGCGGCAAGTGCACGCGCCGGGGGGGCGATCCAGACTGATGTGGTCGCGATCCAGGGCCGGACGGGGCATTCGCCCCGTCCGAAACGTTTTCCCTTCAAAAGAAAACCGGACGGGGCCTGCGCCGCGTCCGGTTTCTTGATTGCCTCACCCGAGCTTGCTAACCGCGGCCCGCCGGTCAGCCTGCAAGGGCGATCATGCGCACTTGGCGACCTTCCGGCGCGCGGAGTACCACCCCAGAAGACCCGCGCTGGCCATCAGCCACAGGATGCCCGGCTCCGGGGTGTCGGTGACAGTTCCGCTGATGGTGAGGAAGATGTCCGAGGTAGGACCGACGTAGGTGCCGCCGCCGGTCACGGGGATCGCTGTGTTGCTGCCGTTCCAGGTGAACTTGATGGTCTCGCTCCAACTCCCCAGGTCCGCGCTCGCCAGGGCCACTGTCAGCGCGTGCGACCCCTGACCCGCCAGGCCGGAGAACGGATCAAATCCGGTCAGGAGAAAGCCCGAACCAGCCGTTATGGCAAAGAGACCACTGAGTAGGTCACTGAAGGCCGCCGGGGCGGTATTGAGCGCGCCCAGATTCGCGGTATAGGTCCCGGTGTTTTGGAGGATGGTCCCGAAGTCCAGGTTGAAGCCGACCTGCGCGGTGCCGGAGAAGGTCCCGCTACCCCCGGTCTTCGCCATGTCACCGACGGCGTAGTTGTAGACATCGCCCACGACACCGACGTTGCTGCTGCCCAGCGAAGTGCTGCCCAAACCGGAACTCATGACCTCATCGGAGGACAGAAGCACCGTGGCGGTACCCGACTTTGCACCCGCGGTCGTGGTGTCGACACCGACCATTAAGCTGGTCGTATCAGGTCCGGCACCGGCGACCAGACCGCCGACGGAACCGCTCCCGGTGGCCGCGGGGCTGGTCGTCATCGTGGCGCTCAGCGTTTCAGTATAACCACCTGATGCGGCAGCGGTATTCGCAATCGAGATCGCCGCACGCTCGGAGCCATTGACATGCTGCGCGGCCACCGTCACCGAAGTGCTGACGGTCGCTGCCGCGTAGGCGAACACATTGCCCGCGATGTCGAAGCTTTGATCCAACAGTGCGGTTTGACCCAGCCCGGAACTGTTCACCGCGTCAGACTTCAGCGTCAGGACCCCGGTACCGGTGATGTGGCCAGCGGTGCCGGTGTTGACGCCGACCTGCCTGCTGACATTGGTACCAGGGTCGCCGGCCGTGATCCCGCTGAAGGTCCCGCTGCCCCCGGTCGCGCCACCGGTCAGTGCCAGACCGCCGCTCAGCGTCTCGGTGTAGGTCGCATCCGTCGGGGCCACGTTGCTGACCGTCACCGTCGCCGTGTTGCTGCCGCCGACATGCTGCGCCGCGATGGTGATCGGGCCGGCGTGCGCATTGGCCTGCGCCAGGTCGTAGGCCCCACCGGTGATGTCGAGTTCTTGGGACTCCCCGAAGTTATCGGAAACCGTGACGGTCTGACCCGACAGTGCCCCGGCCGCACCGCTACCAGTAAAGGTCACGCCCAGGTTAGGACTGGTTCCGCCCGCGGCGATACCCGTCGCCGCATAGCCGGTGGCCGTCTCAACACTGCCCCCGGAGATGCCGACGCCGCTCAGGCGTCCATCCGGGGTCGCGCTGCTGTTGGTCGCGCCACCGCGGATCTTGGTGACAGTTCCTGTATTTTGTATCCGGTAATCGCCGTTCGCAACGTCGGACGTGTTGGTGCCCGTCAGGCCATTGGCCGCGATGGAACTGGTGGTATGGACATTGAGGTTCAACGCCGTGTTGCCGGCGGTCGCCGTCCCCCCGTTGACACTCAAGCCTTGGTTGGTCCGGCCAGCGGCCATGTCCGCTGAAATGATGGCCCCAGACCCCGAAATACCGGCGCGGGCGTTGAAGGTGTTGCCGCTGCCGAAGCCGGTGTTCGTGTAGTCGGAGGTGACTACGACCTGGTCGGTCGCCCCGTCCAGCGCGAGACTGCCGTTGGCCGTCCTCGCGAGTGTTCCCACGGTACGATTGCCGCCGCCGGTCACCTGCAATGCCCCGTTAACGGTGAGGGCGCCCCCCAGGGTCATACCCGAGTTGCTGTAGATGACATTGCCCCCAGCGATATCGGCCACGGTTAGGTTCCCATTGCCCGTTATAGGGGCGGAAACAATCATGGTGCGACCCGAAGTGCCCGCGTCGAGCTTAAGGGTTCCGTTGGTTAGGATTTCGATATTGGTGCTGGCCGCCAGCGTATAGGTGGCACCTGCGGCGGCAACGATTGCCGTAGCCGTACTTGCGTTCGTTCCGTCGCCGACGATCAGTTTCTTGACGTCGAAGGTGACGCCGGTAAACCCACCGCGCATTTGGAATGTCGTATTGTCCAGCAGCGTCAGCGAGTCCCCTTGGAATGCGACGGTGGCGTTGTTTGCGCTGGCGGCACCGCGAATGATAAACCCGCTGGTAGCAACCCTGTAAACATTTCCAGGGGCCGCTGGGCTGCCGCCAGGCCAGTTGGTGGAACCGGCCGTCGTACCACTGAATGAAAGCTTGTTGGGGAGCGTTGCGTCGGATAACTGGAGGTCAAGTGCGGCTACCGCGGGCGCCGCCAGCGCTGCCGCAAGGGCAACAAAGGAGGCGGCAACCGGAAGAAATTTGAGTTTCATTTGTGCGGCTCGCTCTTGATCTCTGCTCATTTCTCGTAACTCCCGGTCTGTGATTGGCCGAAATCGTGGGTTGTCAGGTCGACGACGTTGTTCTTTACATTTGTGGACTTGCGCGGCGCCACGTCGTCGTTGCGGTCAGCCGACAGATCGCGACTATTTTGGCTGGCGCGTCCGCTAACGCCCTATCCGGCGCTTTCCTTAAACATCATGCAAACGGCGTGCCTAAAACGACTAACATCATAAAAATCAGACCATTAGAGTCTTGTGCTGCCCGTCCTAGGCACCCAACGGGATCAAAGTGTAAAATTTCCTGACACTGGCTCCGTCGGCACCGCGGCGCAAGGCGCGCCACGAGGTGCGAGATATTGACCGTGGCCGTGGGGTCGGTTCGCTGCCCTGCCTGCCCCAGTGTTGCGCCATCAGACTGTAGCGGAACACGGTGCCCCGCGCAAGATAACCGTGCGCCTCGTCAAGGGCCGCAGCGCGCCCAACGCCGTTAGCGCGCTGCCAAAGCCCGCGCCCCCAAATCGGTCGCAAGCCCGTAGAGGCCCGGGCGGGCACGCAGATCAACACACGTGAGTGACCTTAAACCATCAAATATTAATGGTATTGATCCGCCTGAAGGGGGCCTTAGGTCCAGGTGCCGGTCGACATTCAGCGCCAGCCCGCGGGAATTTTGAATTGACGCACGCGCAAACCACGGGACGGGATCTTGGCCCCGTCGTTACAATCGGCCCCGGGGACATCGGGACGTGCAACGGTACTGACCCCGCGGCCGGCTGGCAAGCCTACCACCGCTTGCCCCGGGAGTCGAAACAGGCGCCTTGCCCCGATCCCGCCGCGACGCAGGTATCAGTCCGTATGCGTTTTCCCGGTGCCTTGCCCTGGGCGGGTATGTCGCGCCCCTTTCGGGCTCAGCCGATGCGCAGTTTCACGCGCGAGGTCGTGGATTAAGTTCAACACAATCCACCGCGCCGGTGGGCGAGGATGCCCCTGGAGAACTGCCCCGGTGAGCTACTTGTACCAAGCACACCGGAAAGCGGACGAGGCCTGCGCCGACCAGTCACGCGGATCGACAATCAATGCCTGTCCAAGCATGATGGCTTCTTCGCAGTATTTGCGATTTTGGCACGCTAAGATTGACAGTAGCCCGGCGGCAGCCCGCCCCGGTCCCCGCGGCGAAATCCACCATGCCCCAGTTCAATAGTCGGCTGATTTTCCTGTCGTTTACCCTCCTGTGCGGGCTTCTCTGCGTGGTCGGAGGACCGGCCTGCGGCGCCGCGACCGCGGATGCCTTAGGCACCGCGGGCATCCAGGCGGCCGCGCTCGACCGGCTCGAGGCCAAGGCCGAACTCGGCGGCGCACTCCCGGTCATCGTGCGACTGCGCACGGAGACCCTGCCGGCGGTTGAACCGCCAACCGACCTCGGCGGCAACCCGGCGCGCGCCCAGCGCAAGCTCGGCGACCGCGCCCGGCTCATCGCCCGCGCCCAGGACCGCCTCGCCGCCGCCGTTGCCGGCCACCCCGTGCGCATCAATCGCTACCGCTACCTGCCGCTCGCCGCCATGCAGGCCGACCGCGCCACCATCCGCCGCCTGCGTGCCCTGCCGGACGTCCTGAGCGTCACCGAAGACCGCCCCCACGCACCCCTGCTCAACACCAGCGTCCCGCACATCGGCGGCAACCTCGCCTACAACCAGGGTTGGACCGGCGCCGGCCAGGCCGTCGCGGTTATCGACACCGGCGTGCAGACCAGCCACCCCTACTTCGCCGACCGTGTGCTCCACGACGCCGAGGCCTGCTACTCCGGCGCCTACCAGGCCTCCCTCACGACCCTGTGTCCCAACCTGCCGGCGGACTGTCCGGAGGTCCTGATCAGCAACGGCGGGTATCCGGGCCACACCGCCTGCGGCCCCGGCGCCGGGGTCCAATGCACCGGACACGGCTCCTGCTATCACGGCACCCACGTCTCCGGAATCGTCCTGAGCGGCGACAGCACCTACCGCGGGGTCGCCCCCGGCGCGAACCTGATCCCGATCCAGGTCTTCGTCATTGAGGGTGGCAACCTGTGGGCCTACGACTCTGACATCATCGCCGGGCTGGAGCACGTCCTGCGCCTCAGTCAGGCCGGGACCCCGATCGCCGCCGTCAACATGAGTCTGGGCGGTGACAACTACACCAGCGCCCGCGAGTGTAACCTCTACGCGGCCCCCACCAAGACCGCCATCGACGCCCTGCGCGCCGGCGGCATCGCCACCGTCGTCGCCGCCGGCAACAGCGGTGTGCGAACCGCCATCTCCACCCCCGGGTGCATCTCCAGTGCCGTCAGCGTCGGCGCCACCTATGACGACGACGGCATCGCCTATTTCTCCAACCTGGCCCCGGCACTCACCGTCTTTGCTCCCGGCTATAGCGTCTTCTCATCGGTGCCGACCAACGCCGTCGGCGGCGCCAGCGGCACCTCCATGGCCACTCCCCATGTGGCCGGCGCCATCGCCGTCCTGCGCGAAAAGGCCGCGCAGACCCTGCTCACTCCCAGTGTCGACAACCTGGTTGCGGCCTTGCGCCTGTCCGGCACCCCCATCATCGACGGCACCAACACCTATAGCACCCCGCGCATTCAACTTGACCAGGCGCTCGGCCTGATCACGGCGGACCAGTTGCCGTTGGAGTTGATCCTGGACAGCGAGACGACCCCGTCGGCCGTCAGCGTTGTCAGCGGTACCTTCGCCAGCGTGACCGACAGCAACGCCTATGGTGGCAGCGCACTGCGCGGGACCAGCGTCAGTCAGGCCAACGGCCTGCGCTTCACGCCCGACCTCAGTCCGGGACACTACGCGATCTCCGTCTGGTGGCCCGCCTTGAGCGGTAATACCGATCAAGCGCAACTGAGCGTCCGCCATAGCGGCGGAACCTGGCAGGTCGCACTCGATCAGCAGCAACTCGGCGCGCGTTGGAATGACCTGGGCACCTTCCACCTCGGCAGCGGGGCACAGGCGCCCCTGGTCGAGATCGCCGGCACCGGCGGGGCCTTGGCCGTGCTGGCGGATGCAGTGCGGCTTACGCGGGTATGGAACCCGGCACCGCCGAGTATCGCTGTCACGGAACTCCCGGGCGCCTACGTGGGCGAAGCTTATTCCACGCAGCTTGCGTTCAGCGGTGGCGTCGTGCCCTTGACCTGGAGCATCGCCGCCGGCGCGCTGCCGGCTGGACTTACGCTGGACAGCGCCACCGGGACCATCGGCGGGGTTCCGCAGGCTATCGCTGTCCAGTCAGTGACCGCGCATTTCAGCGTCAGGCTGGCCGATCCGGACGGCAATGAATCAATCGCCGCATTCAACCTGGTCGTCGCGGATCGTGGCGCCTTCCTTTACGCCAAGATCAATTTTCAACCAGCAACGGCAGCGGTTCCGCCTGACTATCTGGCCGACACCGGAGCACCTTTCGGAACCCGTGCGAATGGCTTGACCTACGGCTGGAACCTCGACACCACGGCCAGCACCCGTGATCGCAACAGTGCCAATGCCCCGGACCAGCGCTACGACACCCTGAACTACGCCAGGACCGGCACCGAGAAGTGGGAATTGCAGGTGCCCAACGGCGTTTATGACGTGCGCGTGGCAGCGGGCGACCCCCAATACTACGGACAGGTTCTACCGCGCCATTACCACTATCTGGTCGAAGGCGTTACCGCCTTGGACGCCGTGCCCAACGCAGCGCAGCGCTTCGCTGAGGGAACGGTCACGGTTACCGTCACGGACGGCCGGTTGACCCTCGGCAACGGGGCCAATGCCCTGGACAACTGCCTGCTCTTCGTCGAGGTTGCCGTGCATACGGCGGTCAACCTACCGCCAAGCGTCACCTTGACGGCACCCTCTGCCGGGGCCTCGTTCGAGCGCGGCACCACGATCACGCTCGCGGCGGATGCCGGCGACGCCGATGGCACGGTCGCCAAGGTGGTATTCTTCGCCGACGGTACACCACTCGGCGAGGATACGGGCGCCCCCTATGAGTTCATCTGGACCGCGACCGCGACCGGCACCCACACCATCCAGGCCGCAGCGACAGACAACGCCGGGGCCAGCACGACCTCTGCGGCAGTGACGGTCGAAGTCATCGCACCCGTCGTACCCGTCGTACCCCCGCTCGCGATCAAGGTGAACTTCCAGCCGGCCTCCGCGGCGTTGCCGACCGGCTATCTGGTCGACGCCGGGGCGCCTTACGGAGATCGCGGCAACGGGGCGAACTACGGCTGGAACATGGACACCGCCGTCAACACCCGCGACCGCAACAACCCCGTCGCCCCGGATCAACGTTACGACACCCTCAACTATGCGCGAACCGGTACTGAACGTTGGGAACTCGAGGTACCGAACGGGGTCTATCAGGTGCGCGTGGCCGCTGGTGATCCGTCCTATTACGGACAGGTCGCCCCGCGCCGCTACCACTATCTGGTCGAAGGCGTTACGGTGATGGACAGCGTGCCCAGCGAACAACAGCGTTTCTCGGAAGCCCCGGCCACGGTCACGGTTACGGATGGCCGCTTGACCCTGAGCAACGGCGCCAATGCCAAGGACAACTGCCTGCTCTTCATCGAGGTCACGGCGCAATAAGGATGCACAGACTGAAGAACGGCTACATCACACTGGTGCGGATGCTGCGCCGGCCGGCGCAGCGGCTCGGTCTCCTCGCGGCGTTGGAACGGCAGCAAACGCGGCGCATCGCCCGCTGGGGGCGCAGCCTCTTTGCCATTTACGATATCGACGATATGGTGGCCATCGACTTGCCATGGTGGTGCCTCAAGGCAGTGGCACGCGTCGATGCCTTCCTGGCCGCCAGGCCGGACGCGCGGGTCTTTGAGTACGGCAGCGGCGCAAGTAGTGTATGGCTCGCGCGGCGCGCGGCAACCCTTGTCAGCGTCGAGCACGACCTGGCGTGGCACCAGGTCGTCGCCGCTCAGCTCGCAAACTATGCCAACGCACGCCTTATCCTCGCCCCGCCCGAGGCCCATCCCCACCCAGAGCAAGGGCGCTACGGGTCCCGCAAGGCCGGATGGCGCGACCAAACCTTCCACGACTATGTCCATGCGATCGATCGCGAGCAAGGGCCGTTCGACCTCATCGTGATCGACGGCCGCTCCCGGCCCGCCTGCCTTGAAGCCGCCGCCAGGCGCTTGAAGCCGGATGGACTGATCGTCTTTGACAACTCGGGCCGTTCCCACTATCAGCAGGCCATCCGCAATTCGGGCCTACAGCATCGCCACTACCGGGGGTTGACCGCCTGCTTGCCTTACCCAGACACCACCAGTCTGCTCAGGGTTGGCCGTTCGGGTGGAGGCGCCGAATGACGACTCGGCAACGACGGTATCTCAGGCCTGCCAGGACGATCATCGCGTCGTGAAACTCATCATTCAGATACCCTGTTTTAATGAAGCCGAGACGCTGGTTGCCGCCCTCGCCGACTTGCCGCGCACGGTGCCTGGCTTCACCTCGGTGGAATGGCTCATCATCGACGACGGCAGCACGGACGATACGGCGCGCGTCGCCCGTCAACTGGGTGCGGATCACGTCGTGCGGCATACCCGCAACCAAGGTCTGGCCCGCGCCTTCATGACCGGCCTCGACGCCTGCCTGCGCCTGGGCGCCGACGTCATCGTGAATACCGATGCCGACAACCAATATCACGCGGGGGACATACCGCGCCTGACCCAGCCCATCCTGGAGCACCGCGCCGAGTTCGTCGTCGGCGCACGCCCCATCGAGACCATCGCCCACTTCTCCCCGCTCAAGAAGCTGCTGCAACGACTCGGCAGTTGGGTCGTGCGTGCCGCGAGCAACACCGATATCCCAGACGCGCCCAGCGGCTTTCGTGCCATCAGTCGCACGGCCGCCCAGCGTCTCATGGTCTTCAACGACTATACCTATACCCTGGAGACCATCATCCAGGCGGGGCAGAAGAATATGGCGATCGCCTCGGTGCCGATCCGGGTCAACCCCGACCTGCGACCGTCGCGCCTGATGAAGAGCATCCCCTCGTACATCAAGCACAGCATCACCACGATCGCCCGCATCTTCATCATCTACCGGCCATTCCGGTTTTTCGGCACCACCGCCGCCGTCCTGTTCGGCATCGGCCTTGTCATCGGGTTGCGTTTTCTCCGGGCGTACCTCGGCGGCGACGGCGAAGGCCATGTGCAGTCCCTGATTCTGGCTGCCCTACTGCTGGGTATGGGCTTTCAGGCACTGTTGATCGCATTCGTGGCCGACCTATTGGCAGCCAACCGCAAACTGTTGGAGGACATCCGCTTCAAGACCGCCCTCTTGACGCAAGACCAGACCCGCGATCCACAAGGCAATGACAATGGCTGACCAAGGAGCCGAAGGACTATTATCGCCCTTCCTGAGAAACCGGCGGATTGCTGCCGCACGGCCCTATCTGGAGGGCAGGGTCCTGGATTTCGGCTGCGGCGCCGGCGCCTTGGCCGCCTGGATCGCACCCAGCCGCTACGTCGGCATCGACATCGATGCCGAATCCCTGCAACGAGCACGCGCGGAGTTTCCACAACACCGGTTCCTTGCCGCCCTGCCGGAGCCTGCCGAACGCTTCGACTCTGTCATCACCCTGGCGGTAATCGAACACGTCCGGGACCCCGTCGCCCTACTTCGTCTGCTCTCCGGCCACCTGACCGAGACCCAGACCGCACGCTTGGTTCTCACCACGCCGCACCCATCCGTCGACTGGGTTCATCATGTAGGCGCAACCGTTGGATTGTTCTCACGTCACGCCAGCGAGGAGCACGAGGGCCTGTTGGATAGGGCAGCGCTCACTCAGGCGGGCGTCAAGGCCGGCTTGACGCTCGTTTGTTACCGGCGGTTCCTCTTCGGGGCAAATCAACTGGCCGTATTCCAGCGGCTTCGGCAAGTCGACTGAATCCTCATCGTCGATCATCTCCCAGCCCGCCGCCATCGTGCACCGGACTCTGAGGCGCAACCTGCATTGGGTCGGCAGCGCCTTGGCGCTCGCGGGAGTCGGGTTCGTCGCCCAAAGGCTCAGCCATTATGCAGCCGCGGCCGACTTCAGCCGCTTCAGCGCAACCAGTTGGCTTTTCGTCTCCGGGTCTTGCCTGGCATACGCCCTTGCGGGGCTCATGCTCGCCTATGGCTGGCGGAACCTGCTCAGCCACTTGGGCACCACCATTTCCCCCAAGGCGGCGGTTGGCATCTATGGCGTAGCGCAACTCGCAAAATACGTTCCAGGCAACGTCCTGCATCTGGCTGGCCGGCAGGCATTGGGGATAGCGGCGGGCATACCCGGCTGGACCTTGGCCAAATCCGCGGTCTGGGAACTCGCCCTTATCGCCACCGCGGCAGCAGGATTCGGGCTTTTGACGCTCCCGTTGCTCGATCCGGCGTGTTCAATGGCCCTGAGCCTGGGCGCCTTCGCCGCCCTGATCGGTCTGGCGGCGGCCCTCGCCCACCACCTCATCGATCCACGAGTCGCACGCGCATTCGCCTGGTACACCGGATTTCTGGGGGTTTCCGGACTGCTATTCGCCGCCCTGCTAACAATCGTCGCGGACACAGCGATGGACGGTTCCGTGCCCTGGCTGCCGGTGTGCGGAGCCTATGTCCTTGCCTGGCTTAGCGGCCTGGTGACGCCGGGGGCACCGGCCGGCATTGGCGTGCGGGAACTCACCTTGTTATTTTTGCTCAAGGGTCTGGTGAGCGAAGCGGACTTGACCCTGACGGTACTGCTCGCGCGAATCGTTACCGTGGTGGGCGACCTGTTCTTCTATGTATTGGCCCGCTTCACCGTCGCCCGACCCATGTGATCACCCAGGTCCGCGCTCCGCGGCTGCCACGTCATCACGGTGGCGTCCCGCAATCGAAAACGCGCCGCGGTATCGCGCACGCAGGCGGACTCACCAGGCCCCGCCTCAGTTCACCCGCGCTGCTTCGTCCAATGGGAAAACGCCCCGCAGACGATCAGGGCCAACGAAACCAACATGATTGGAATCGCGGGCGCTGCATATCTAGGAATGTTGTGCGACAACAGCGCATAGAATCCAAGCATAGCCAGCGGCACCACAGTCATTGCCAGGAGATCGTAGCGTCGATGCGCCACAGCGTAGCCGAATACGCACAAAAGCGACAGATACGCAAATGCATTGATGACATTTACGGCGTAAGCTTGATAGCCCCAGAGTTGATACGGAAGCGGGTCCTCGCGGAAACACCAGATGCCGCGCCATAGAAAGAGGGGAGTCATCGCCAGATGTCGCCCCGGTGCATCGAATATCATCCGCTCCGCCTGCCGCTGCACGACACCGTCCGCCGCGTGTTTGGGATCCGGCAATCCCATCGCTTCAAAGCGTTTGACCCACGCGATGTTCACCGCTCGCGCGTGCCAATAAAAAGACACCGCCCCTTCAGGCTTTCCGGCCAAGGCGGCTTCTTTGTCCCCTCCCAGCCGGTACCGATTAACCCGTTCAAATCTTCCCCCAACAGCAAAGTCCCCGTCGCTTGCACCAAGCGGCGTGCCGCGCACCAGTCGCTGATACAGGCGTGGACCCCAATACCAGTTGGCCCCGACAGCCTCGTCCGAAGTCATCTGATCCTTCAGGGCACGAACGTACAAGGTAAGCCCGCCCCGCTCGGCGATCTCGAAACGGTCCAGTTGCACTTGGTTTCGCGCCATCCAGGGCAGAACAACGATTATAAAGCCGATACAGAACAGTGCGATAGATCCCCAACGGGTCGGAGCTTTCAAATCACGGCGGACCACGACATAGTAGGCTATCAGTAGCGGCAGCAAGGCGGCGAACACAAAAAGAAACGCCGCTTTCGTCAACGCCAGCAACCCGAGCAAAAGCCCCGACAACGCGGGCGGCAGGACCCGACTGCTGCGGGTGAGCCACACCATTGTCATCCCGGTCCAGAGCATCAAGACAGCCGCCGGCACTTCCGTGTACAGAGAGTCATTGAATACTCGAATATTCAGTGGATCATTCGTTGTCCGTACACTGAAGAAAAACAAATAGGCCGCCACCACCACAAGCATGGCCACACGGTGGCTGCCACAGACGCTATAGGCTAGCACCCAGCAACCGCTCAGGCCGAGCAAGATCCAGATTACATTGACCTGCTTGACGCAACGGGCACCCTCACCATGCGCGATACCGTGGTCTTCCAATACGCCATCACGCGCTAACTGCGGACCCAAATCGGGATAGAGCGCAATGAACAAGGCGGTCACAAATGGCGGCAACGGCTCCCGCAAGTTCGACGCCTTAAACGGCGCCTGCGAATCCAGCGAAAGGATTCCGTTAGCATACAGATTGTAGGCCATCTTGAGATTTTGTCGACTATCTCCGTCGGTTGGATGACCCGTAATGTGGGTGTGGGCATGATAGGAGAGCAGCAGGCACACAATGGCAGCGAATCCCCAAGCAAACGGGGCAGCGATGTGTTGGGGCTCTTTCATACCATGTTCCATATTCGTCGACACAAATCGCAGCGCTAATCAAGCGTCAGATCAGCAGTAAGGTAGGCGCCACGGACTGGATCGCCGCGCGACGCAAATGGACACGTCATCGCTCCAGTCGTTGTCCCGCAAGCCGAAGCAATGCACCAAATGCGGCGACGCTGCCGCGAATAGCGCCGCGTTCCCTGATGCGCCCAACAGTCTTCGCGAGCCATGACCGCTGAACCCTCTCCGGCTTGGTACCGGATTCCGATAAGGCGGGCAGATGGTCCCAGACCGCCCCATCAGGTGTGGGATAGAGTGATCGTATATCAGAAAAGAAACGAGGGAACATTTTCACGAACCCGTCACTGTCAACAATCGGCTGCTTCTCTGCAAGGCCCAAGGATTGCATCGCACAAGCGGCTTGATCCTCGTAGCGGCGAACGTCGATAGTCAGCGCTTCCTGCATGAGCAGACCATCCCAGATGCCTTTCAAGATGACCAAGAAATCGTCGTCCCTCGGCAATAGCCGTGAACACCGAGCGATCACGTTTGGCAACAACTCGGAGTGCTTTCTTGCATGCACGAGTGACTTACGATACAAGTCCGCATAATATTGCTCGAAATCGTGAACCCCAACGAGGCTAGGCACCACCCTAGACGGATACCCCAATTCCACCATCTGCGTGATCGTATGAAACTCCGGGCGGATTTGTGCGCCCGCGGCGGGGATATGTTCCAAGGCCAGCGGCAGCAACTCAGTACGGTAAATCCGGTGCCCGGCTTGCCGATAGATACCAGTGATCTTGTCGAAAACTTTTCCCTCTATTTGGAAGAAATGGGATGGCATCTGCTCGGCGAGACCCAGGAGCCGGCGAACCGCAGTGTCCGCCAGAAGCACATCAGCGTCCAAAGTCATGGTCCATTTCCTGCCGACACGTATTGCCTCTTCATAGCAGGCACGGAGCGCCACCTCGAAAGGAATCTCGTTCACCACTGTAACTTCATTTTCAACTAATCCGGAAACGATGGCGAGTTTCTTGGCAACAGATGCCGTACGCTCTCCGGTAGTCCGGATGACGAGGTGGATGTCATTCAAAATATTTTCCTAGCGTGCTATCAACTGATGCGCAAACAAAGTGATTGACTCTGAGTCCCCCTCGATCCAGCGCCTGGCCCACAATTCACCGCTAATCAAAAGCAATTGCCTTCCGGCGTCCATTGTGGCGAAATGCCCTTCGAGGTAGCCCGGGTCGATAAGGCCGCGCGACACCATGCTGCCAGACAACAGATATTTCAGCCCAAGTTTTTTTAGGCCCGTGTTTAACCAAGTCGGCAACGGGCTACTGAACCCCTTTTTTCTCGCTGTCTTCATCGCCGGGGGGAAATGGCTGCTCATCGCGGTCTTTAAGAGGGCCTTGCGCTCGGACTGGTGATAGACAAGATTGTGGTCAATACTGAAGGCGGCCTCGACCAGTTCGACGTCCAACAATGGCACCCGCACTTCCAAACCGCACGCCATACTCATGCGATCCACTTTAGTCAGGCAATGATCGACAAGAAAGCAATGGAAATCAAAGATCTGAGCAGTTAATACAGGGGGCACATTAGGCATCCAGGCGCTATTTAGGGGCAGGTAGATGAAATCAGGATCGTCGGTTCCAACCCCTTTTCCCAACAGCCCCTGTTGCTCACGATAGCCGAACGATCCGTTGTAGGGAAAGAACAGCCTAACCGCTCGCTCGCGCCGTCTACGGCGGTGTCCGAAGGGCCAATAGATGTGCCGTAACCCGTCCCTATCGTACCCTTGATTCATTGCGTCACGGAATGCATCGTACCAAAGGTATCCGGCAAACAGCTCGTCGGCCCCATCGCCACCGAGGACCACCTTAATTCCGTGCGACCGCGCAAGGCGAGAGACTGCAAAGTACGGAAACAGGCTATTAAGATGAAATGGCTCATCCATCGCTGCAACAATATCCGGCACCAAAGCGCACGCAGCTTCATAGGTCAGTGTCTGTTGGTGGTGGTCCGTATGCAGGTAGTCCGCAACCAAGCGAGCGTAAGGTGATTCGTCGCTTTCCTCTTCGTTAAAGCCGATAGAAAAACTTGCCAACGGTGATTCGGACTGCTGCGCGAGGATCGACGTGATGATTGTCGAGTCGACGCCGCCACTCAACAAGGTGCCGATCGGAACATCACTGATTGCCTGCAGCAGAACGCCTTCTTCAATCTTCTCCCGCACCAGTTCTACCGCTGTAGGAGAGTCGAAGACGACCGGGTCGTAACGCAATTGCCAATATTGCTGGATATCAATTCTCCCGTCCCTGAGAAAAAGCCAGTAACCCGGCCTCAGCTTCTCGATGCCGCGAAAAATACAGTACTCGCGAGGCACATTGCCGTACGCCAAGAATAGCGCGAAGGCCGAACTGTCGACCGTTGGTCTGAAGGTCTCTGCCGCAAGGATGGCTCGCGGCTGGGATGCGAATGCAAACGAACAATGTGAGCGATGAAAATAGAGCGGTTTTACACCGATCTGATCGCGGGCAAGAAATAGAGCATGCTTTCGGCAATCATAGATTGCGAAGGCGAAAATCCCTCTCAGCCGGAGCACGCATTGCTTACCCCATTCCTCGTAGGCGTGGATGATGGTTTCGGAGTCGCTATGAGAACGGAAGCGATGTCCGCGTTGTTCCAGCTCCTTTCTCAACACTTGATAATTGTAGATTTCACCATTAAAGACGAGCCAGAGTGAAGCATCCTCATTACACATCGGCTGATCGCCGGAGGCGGACAGATCGATAATTGCCAGGCGTCGATGGCCGAGCATTAGGCGGCCGTCATCGAGGGAAACAGTGCCTTGGCCATCCGGGCCGCGGGCGGCAAGGGACTCTGTCATGCGGTCGAACATCTGAACGTTGACCGGTGCCGAACTGTCCCATGTGCCCACGATCCCACACATAATACGCAACCATCGAATGAGTTATGCCGGCCTTGACGGCTGGCCGGTGGCGACTGGGAAGTACGGTCAGGCCAAAGGCCGCACAGAATAATGAGATGGTCGCAGCAATATAGGAGCATAGCCGACAAAAGTATGGCGAACCGTGAACCCAACACATCGCGGTAGGCGATGAGCCAATTCTCCGCGCGGTCCCAACAGCAGGTTCGCCGTAATCGAGTAACGCCCAGCATTAAAGGGCGTCGACTCGAAATGCAAGTATAATGCGTAACGTTCTATGCCGTCTTGGACATCAATGCGATCGGAAATCTGTGCGACAGGTGAATCGTCCTGGTCGGCGATGGTTATAAGTATCCGCGGGTCTGCGTGTTGAATAGCCTTTGGCAAGTGAGTGTTCAAAAGGATTGCGAATGGATCGCCGTGCGACAACTCGGCGACTTCATTGCTTAGGCTGTCGCACAAGCTGACGGACTCGATCGTGGCTTTGTGACTTCCCTCACTTCTGGCGGTGTAAGCCTCCTCGGCGGTGAGACTGTTGTACCTGGCAATAATCTCACCGAGATCGGGGCCGGAAGCCAAACGACGACCCTTGTTCATAAGCAGAAGCTGGTCGGAGATCCGAGTCACTTGGGGCATAGAATGCGATACGAATATCACTGCACAGTCTTGAATGGTATCCTGTATGCGATTAAAGCACTTCGCGCGAAACGCAGAGTCACCGACGGCCAATATCTCATCCAGCAGCAGCACATCCGGCCGCAGCGCCGTCGCAACGGCAAACCCAAGGCGAACCTGCATTCCGGAACTGTAATTCTGCACCGGAGAATCGATGAATTCGTCAATCTCGGAGAATTCAATGATATCATCGATAAGCCGCGCGATCTCTTGCTTGGAAAGGCCGAGCACCGATGCGTTGACATAGATGTTTTCGCGGCCGGTCAAAATTGGATTAAAGCCCGCACCGAGCGCAATCAATGCGGCGATACGACCGCGGATTTCAATGCGTCCCTGATCGGGCTTGATCAGTCCGTTGAGCATGCGTAGCAGGGTGGTCTTGCCGGCTCCGTTGCGACCGATCAGCCCCAGGCATTCGCCCCGCTTCAACTCAAAGTTGATGTCATGCACGGCCCAGAACTCATCGGACCGCAACTCGCCCTGACCGCCATGCCGATGACCGCGCAGTTCTTGGCCAAGGTCCTGCAATCCGTACCACAGCGATTTCTTCAAGCTGCGGCAAAATTTCTTGGAGACGCCTTCGGCTCTGATCAGGGTGTCACTCATGACAACGACCCTGCAGGTGTGTGGAACGGCCCCCGAGCCCGTATCCAACTGCCACGTTGCCGCTCACGCACTCATCCTCTCGATCAGAATAGGCATCGCGAGCCGGTACGCCACCCATACCAGGAGCAACAGGAGAAAGGCCGCACCGTTGACCACGAGGAAATAGTCCAGGTACACAGGGCTCAGACCCGTGAGCCAATCGCGGCTGGTGAGTATCAGCGGCGTCAGCGGGTTGACCTGAAATACCAGTGCGGGCCAACCCTCCTTCGGCATTGGAAAGACGACCGGCGTTAGGTACATGAGAAACTGCATCAGGAGCGACAGGACGCGCCCGACATCGGTATAGAGCATCCCGACCGGCGTAATCAGGAGGCCGATCGCGGTGCCGACCAGGATCAGCGACAGGATGCCCAGCGGAAACCACAAGAGCCCGAACCCGGGGTTGATCCCGAACAGGAGCAGCGCGGCGATCAGCAGGCTGACCTTGATCGCGGCATTGAACAGGACCTTGTAGATGCCGGCAAGCAGCAGCGCCTCGCGCGGGAAGTTGAGCTTGGCCAGCATGGCGCGGGCGCCGTTGGTCTGCGCCAGCGGGGCGTTCAGGGCGTCCATCAGGATGGACCACAGGATGGTGCCGCTGAAGACGTAGGCCGGGTATGGCAGGGCGGTATCGCCCACCGTGACGATCCCGGCCTGGCTCAGGAAGACCCAGGTGACGGTGTTGGTCAGGGGCATGATGAAGGCCCAGAGGATGCCAAGGTAGGCTTGGCGGTACTGGGCGCTGGTGTCGCGGACCGCCAGGCGCCAGGCCAACTCGCGGCCAGCGGCGAGGTCGCGGAACATGTCGCGGATCATGACGCCCGGACTGGCGAGCGACGACTCCGGGGTGTAGACGGTGATGCGTGGTTCGGTCATCGACTCGGGGACATGGGTCTCATTTTGCGCCGACTCGCGACGCGGGCTGGGGTCTTGGTCGGAAGGCGTCTTGTGGTTACGCGGGCCTGTCTGTGGGTCTTGATCATCCCTCAGGCCACGCGCCCTTGCGACTGCCCGTCGCGGCCTGGGGGCCGCTCCTACGGCGTAGGAGGGGCCCCCGGGCCGCGACGGCTGTCACCCTCAGAGGTGGCTGGAGGACGTTCGAGGCCAGTCTATGAGGGCGCTGGTCCAGCCGGATCGGTATTTTAGCGCTCAATCGCGTCCGTTTTGAACCCGTAGGAGCGCGGGAGTTGGCCACGCCAAGGTGGCCATCACGCGCCGCGCTCCCCGGCGGCCTGGGGCGCCCCCTGCCTGTTGTCGATCTTACCCGAAAATCGGGACACCCGGCAGTCAGCCGTATCGATCAGTGTTCAGCCAGCCAGGCGTCGAGTTCCGAGCGGTCCTGGAAGTCCAGCAGGGCGGCACCCAGGGACTCCAGTTGCTCGACCGATAAGGCCGCGATGCACCGCTGTTGGGCGGCGGGCACCACGCCGATGCGCCGCTGGAGTAACAGCAGCACCAGTCGGCGTGCTTCGCGCCGGCGGCCTTGTTGGCGGCCCTCCTGGCGGCCCTCCTGGCGGCCCTCCTGGCGGCCAATGGTTACGCCCTTGGCCACCAGTTCCTTGTAGGCCCGGGTCTCTTCGAGTGGGGTGAGTTCGCCTAACATCTTCAGGATCTCCTCCAGGCTCAGTGATTTGAACCGCGCCATCAGCCAGGATTGAAACACCGCGACACAGTGCCGACGCGAGGCTTCCGGCAGGGCGCTGGCTTGCAATTGACGATAGACCGTTGGGGCTTGCCGACGCAAGCGCTCCAGGTCGGCCTCCAGGTAGGGCAGGAAGACCCCGAGCAGCGGGTGGTCCGGGGCCTCGCGCGCCAGGCGCTTGAGCACCTCGGGCAGATAGGCGCGGCGTAGCGGCGGCTGGGGATCGCGCGTCATCAGCCCGTGCCAGGGTTCCGTGCAGGGGTCCAGCGTGGCCTCCGCGAACAGCACGAAGCCGCGCACCACCCGCTGGGGGTGGCGCTCCCCCACCAGGGCCATCTCCAGCAACAGGCGGTGATAGATGAGCGGGTCTGCCTGCGCCTGAAATTCCATGACCCAGATGTCCTCGTCGACCGCCCGCGGGATCAGGACGCCGTCGGTGCGCCGCTCCAGCCCTTTGACGTCGAGCGCCTCGAACAGGTAGGCCCCGCGCACGGCGATGCCGTCGGTGAGCACGCGCAGGAAGTCGGGGTCAGCGCCCAGCAGGGTGTAGATCTGTTTGTCGGTCTTCATCGCGATCTGCGTTTGATCCTGGGGCTGGACGGGCGGGCGCTAGGGCCGGACGGGGCATTCGCCCCGTCCGAAACGTTTTCCCCGAGGCCGCCGGCCCATATCCAGGGTCGGCCACGGAATAACTGTCCGGGACGGGGTGACTGCCCAGTCCCGCCGCGGTTGATGGGGCATACCCCGTCCGGCCCGTTCCCCGGAAACCAAGGTCGGCCCGCCAGATCAAGAATCATTATCTTGCGCGAGACCGCGCCGCACTGGGGTGCGGCGCCCCCAGGGTCCAAGGCCCCAGCCGACGCCGTGCCCGACCCGGGCGCCGACCGGCTGAAGCCTCGACCTCCGGTCGTTTGGCGGTCGCAGGCCCATGTCAGCCAACGCCATCGCCCCCCACCGAAGGTCGAGTGACAGCGGCTTCAGCCGCGACGAGGCCCCGGCCGCGTCATTCGGGTCGCTCAGTGGTCTGCCAACCAGGCGTTGAGTTCCGACAGGTCGCGAAAGTCCAGCAGGGCGGTGCCCAGGGACTCCAGTTGCTCGACCGATAAGGCGGCGATGCGCCGCTGTTGGGCAGCGGGCACCACGCCGATGCGCCGCTGGAGCAGCAGCAGCACCAGTCGGCGTGCTTCGCGTCGGCGGCCCTCTTGGTGGCCAATGGTCACGCCCTTGGCCACCAGTTCCTTGTAGGCCCGGGTCTCTTCGAGTGGGGTGAGTTCGCCTAACATCTTCAGGATCTCCTCCAGGCTCAGCGATTTGAACCGCGCCATCAGCCAGGATTGAAACACCGCGACACAGTGGCGACGCGAGGCTTCCGGCAGGGCGGTTGCTTGCAATTGACGATAGACCGTTGGGGCTTGCCGACGCAAGCGCTCCAGGTCGGCCTCCAGGTAGGGCAGGAAGACCCCGAGCAGCGGGTGGTCCGGGGCCTCGCGCGCCAGGCGCTTGAGCACCTCGGGCAGATAGGCGCGGCGTAGCGGCGGCTGGGGATCGCGCGTCATCAGCCCGTGCCAGGGCTCGGTGCAGGGGTCCAGTGTGGCCTCGGCGAATAGGACGAAGCCGCGCACCACCCGCCGCGGATGGCGCTCCCCCACCAGGGCCATCTCCAGCAACAGGCGGTGATAGATCAGCGGGTCCGACTGCGCCTGAAATTCCATCACCCAGATGTCCTCGTCTTGCGCCCGCGGGATCAGGACGCCGTCGGTGCGCCGCTCCAGTCCTTTGACGTCGAGCGCCTCGAACAGATAGGGCCCGCGCACGGCGATGCCGTCGGTGAGTACGCGCAGGAAGTCGGGGTCAGCGCCCAGCAGGGTGTAGATCTGTTTGTCGGTCTTCATCGCGATCCGGCTTTGCTGCGCTAGCGCGCCTTCGGGACGCCCCGCCGGGGCTTGGGGCCGAGCAGGCCCTCCAGGCTCTGGGCCTCGAAGATCCCCTCCAGCCAGCCGTCCAATTGATCGATGGCGGCGGTGTCCAGACGCTGGACTGCCCACCGGGGCAGGACACCGAAGCGGCGCGCCAGCAACCGCTTCAGGCCGTCGGCCTTGCCCTCGGCCTTGCCCTGGGCCTTTTCGGCGGCGGCGAGCTGTTCGGCCTGCTGCAAGGCCTGCGCCAGTGCTGCGGCACGCTCCTCGGCCGCGCGCCAGCCAGGCAGCACGAAGGCGGCATAGACCGGATCATCGCGTAGCGTTCCATGTTCGGGCCGGCGGCAGAGGTCGGCCAGCCGAAACTGCAGGCCGGGCAGGACCCGTGAGCGGATCACGCCATCGTCGGGCGCAATGGGGACATAGATACCCGCCGCCGTGCGGGTGAAGAACGCCTGCTGCTCAGGCGCGCGGTGCAGGATGTAATACTCCGGGACGCCGCCGGCGGCATACTCGGCCTTCTTGAGCACGGTATCGCGCAGGATGTCGCGGTGCTCCTGATCCGATAGGGCCTCGACGCAAAGGTCGAAGACGCCCTGATAGGACGCATCCAGCGGCAACAGCGGCTGCGGGTTGTCATTGCAGACCACGCCGAAGTCGGGCTTGCGGATGACGGTGCCGGTCGGCAGCGGCAGCCGAAAGCCCATCTCCAGCGCGACCATCCTGGCGATGGGCCGGGCGGTTAGAAAGTGCTCCAGCAGCAGCATGAACCAGTGGTAGACGAGGAAGGTTTCGTAGTTGGACACCGGCTTTTCCTCCAGACGCCCGTTGTTCCATTCATAGTGGACGTCAGACTCGAGGTAGTAGTCGCGCCAGTACTCCTCCTCCGAGACGTGGCGGCCGGCTTGAGAAGGCGGCACGGCACCAGCCGGTTCAGGCCGCGTGCGACGCGGTTCGGCAAGGGCGGTCTGCGACATGGGCGTCCCCCGGGGCGGTGGTGGTCATGGACATAGGCTAGCACGGACCCCGCCGGCCGGGGCGCCTGGAGTCCAAGGCTTCAGCCTTGGCGCCCCCTATCCGAGGCCAGCGTGGGAACCAGGGCTCGTCGCGCCACCCAAAACCTTGCGAACGGGGCGAATGCCCCGTCCGGCCCGGGTGTTCAGCCAGGATTGAAACACCTCGACACAGTGGCGACGCGAGGCTTCCGGCAGGGCGGTTGCTTGCAATTGACGATAGACCGTTGGGGCTTGCCGACGCAAGCGCTCCAGGTCGGCCTCCAGGTAGGGCAGGAAGACCCCGAGCAGCGGGTGGTCCGGAACCTCGCGCGCCAGGCGCTTGAGCACCTCGGGCAGATAGGCGCGGCGCAGCGGCGGCTGGTGATCGCGCGTCATCAGCCCGTGCCAGGGCTCGGTGCAGGGGTCCAGGGCGGCCTCGGCGAATAGGACGAAGCCGCGCACCACCCGCTGGGGATGGCGCTCCCCCACCAGGGCCATTTCCAGCAACAGGCGGTGATAGATGAGCGGGTCCGACTGCGCCTGAAATTCCATGACCCAGATGTCTTCGTCTTGCGCCCGCGGGATCAGGACGCCGTCGGTGCGCCGCTCCAGTCCTTTGACGTCGAGCGCCTCGAACAGGTAGGGCCCGCGCACGGCGATGCCGTCGGTGAGTACGCGCAGGAAGTCGGGGTCAGCGCCCAGCAGGGTGTAGATCTGTTTGTCGGTCTTCATCGCGATCTGCGTTCGATCCTGGGGCTGGATGGGCGGGCGCTAGGGCCGGACGGGGCATTCGCCCCGTCCGAAACGTTTTCCCCGAGGCCGCCGGCCCATATCCAGGGTCGGCCACGGAATAACTGTCCGGGACGGGGTGACTGCCCAGTCCCGCCGCGGTTGATGGGGCATACCCCGTCCGGCCCGTTCCCCGGAAACCAAGGTCGGCCCGCCAGATCAAGAATCATTATCTTGCGCGAGACCGCGCCGCACTGGGGTGCGGCGCCCCCAGGGTCCAAGGCCCCAGCCGACGCCGTGCCCGACCCGGGCGCCGACCGGCTGAAGCCTCGACCTCCGGTCGTTTGGCGGTCGCAGGCCCATGTCAGCCAACGACATCGCCCCCCACCGAAGGTCGAGTGACAGCGGCTTCAGCCGCGACGAGGCCCCGGCCGCGTCATTCGGGTCGCTCAGTGGTCTGCCAACCAGGCGTTGAGTTCCGACAGGTCGCGAAAGTCCAGCAGGGCGGTGCCCAGGGACTCCAGTTGCTCGACCGATAAGGCGGCGATGCGCCGCTGCTGGGCAGCGGGCACCACGCCGATGCGCCGTTGGAGTTGCAGCAGCACCAGTCGGCGTGCTTCGCGTCGGCGGCCCTCTTGGTGGCCAATGGTCACGCCCTTGGCCACCAGTTCCTTGTAGGCCCGGGTCTCTTCGAGTGGGGTGAGTTCGCCTAACATCTTCAGGATCTCCTCCAGGCTCAGCGATTTGAACCGCGCCATCAGCCAGGATTGAAACACCGCGACACAGTGGCGACGCGAGGCTTCCGGCAGGGCGGTTGCTTGCAATTGACGATAGACCGTTGGGGCTTGCCGACGCAAGCGCTCCAGGTCGGCCTCCAGGTAGGGCAGGAAGACCCCGAGCAGCGGGTGGTCCGGAACCTCGCGCGCCAGGCGCTTGAGCACCTCGGGCAGATAGGCGCGGCGCAGCGGCGGCTGGTGATCGCGCGTCATCAGCCCGTGCCAGGGCTCGGTGCAGGGGTCCAGGGCGGCCTCGGCGAATAGGACGAAGCCGCGCACCACCCGCTGGGGATGGCGCTCCCCCACCAGGGCCATTTCCAGCAACAGGCGGTGATAGATGAGCGGGTCCGACTGCGCCTGAAATTCCATGACCCAGATGTCTTCGTCTTGCGCCCGCGGGATCAGGACGCCGTCGGTGCGCCGCTCCAGTCCTTTGACGTCGAGCGCCTCGAACAGGTAGGGCCCGCGCACGGCGATGCCGTCGGTGAGTACGCGCAGGAAGTCGGGGTCAGCGCCCAACAGGGTGTAGATCTGTTTGTCGGTCTTCATTGCGATCCGGCTTTGCTCGGGGGTCCGTCAGGGAAGCGATCCTTCAAGGCCGGACGGGGCCTTCGCCCTGCCCCAAACGTTTGACGCTGCGCCGGACGGTGGCACCAATCGGCAGGTCAAAGGAAAACGTTTCGGACGGGGCGAATGCCCCGTCCGGCTGGGGGGTCGATCAAACGCAGCAGCATCGCGGCCTCGCCCTGCCGCCTGCCCTGCTCGACACCCTGCGTGACACCCTGTTGTCTGCCTTGCTCGATGTAGCGGTCGATGTAGGCTTGGATGGTGGGATCTCCGGTGGGGGCCTGTTGCAGCAGTGCGCGGACATCACACAAAGACCTCGGACAGACTCGCCGCGACCGCCGCCTGGCCCAGCCACCGTCGCAGCCGCTCGGGGTCGGTGCAGTCAGCGACGGCCGCGCGCCGGGCGGGATCGGGGTCCAGTCCCCGCTGGGCCAGGACCAGGAGCAGGGCCTCACGCAGGGCAATGAGTGCGCCTTGCGTCTGGCCTTCTTCCCTCCCCTGCACCTGTCCCTCCTCACGCACGGCGTCGAGATCGCCGTAGCCCTTGCGCTGCAGCAGGTTCCGCAGCGTGGCCTCGTGGGCGGCCGTGCGGTCGAACAGGGCGGCCACGGGGACCGGGTTGCGCAGGATACCGGGGGCCTCGAGCAGTTCACCGGGGCGGCAGACCCGCAGCGGCAGGCCCGGGGTGTGGATCTCGACGCGTGGGGGACAGACCAGCCGCACGACCCAGAGCACGCGTGTCCCACCGGCCAGCAGGTCGGCAATCCGGGCCCTGAGTTCGGCCTCGTCCTGGCCCGAATCTGCATACTCGACCGCCAACGGGGGGGCCTGGCCCTTCACCCAGCCAGGCGCGTCGGTGACATTACCCACCGCCACGTCCGGCGCCCTCAGGGTGTTCGGCGTCAGGGCAAAACCGGTATCGACACCGGCCGACTCGACCGCGGGATCGCTGTCGATCAGCGCGGCGCCCACGAGGTTGGCCCGCGAGCCGCGCCCGCCCGTCGGCATGCAGTGAATCGGGTGACCATTGGACAACTCGTAGGGGTCGCCGGGTCTGATCTGGTCGGCCCGGAACGGACCAGGGGCCTGGAAAGCCGGAACCGTCTTCGGCATGGGATTCACCCCGCGGTTCATCTGAAACGGGTGGGACCTGACGCACTGTTGCGGCGGCCCAGGTGCGGCCCTCCCTGGCCGCCCGGAGTCCGGTCAGGCGTTCTCAGGCACCATGGTAATGGCCCCGCAGGGACACTCCACACTGCAGATCCCGCACCCCTTGCAGTAGTCGAAGTTGAACTCGAAGCGCATCCCGGGGCCGAGTTTGATCACTGCGTTGTCGGGGCAGACGCCATAGCAGTTGTCGCACTCGAAGCAGTTGCCGCAGGACAGACAACGCCGCGCCTCGAACAGTGCGTTGGTCTCGTTGAGCCCGCCGACCACCTCCTCGAACGTGGATTGGCGCCGGGCCTGGTCCAGCGTCGGCTGCACCGTCTTGGGCGCGTCCTCGTAGTACCAGGGATTGATCTTCCTGAATTCGGCCAGGGCGTGCTTGGGGGCGGGCTCGTAGACCTCCCCGCGCAGCCAGGCGTCGATGTTGCGCGCCGCCTTCTTGCCGTGGCCGATGCCGATGGTCACGGTGCGCTCCGAGGGCACCATGTCGCCGCCTGCGAAGATGCCGGCGCGCCCCGTCATCATGTTGGGGCTGACCTGGACCACGCCGTCCTTGATCTCCAGCCCCGGCACGCCGTCCAAGAGTGACAGATCCACGTCCTGCCCGAGGGCCAGGACCAGCGAGTCGGTCTCCAGGGTCTCCAGTTCACCGGTGGGCTGCGGGAAGCCCTTCTCGTCGAGTTCCATCTTCTCGACCGTCAAGGTGCCCTCGTCGGACATGTTCTTGATGGTGGAGAGCCACTTGATCATGATGCCTTCCTGCAGCGCCTCCTCGACCTCGAAGTCGTGGGCGGGCATCTTCTCGCGGGTGCGCCGGTACACGATGATGGCATCGGTGGCGCCCAGGCGCTTGGCGGTGCGGGCCACGTCGAGCGCGGTATTGCCGCCGCCGTAGACCACCACGCGGCGCCCCAGCATGGGCTTTTCCTCGCCCTCCATGCCGCGCAGCACCTGCATGGCGTCGAGCAGGCGCGCCGCCTCGCCGGCCGGGATATAGGCGCGCTTGGCGATATGGGCACCGACGGCGAGGAAGGCGGCGTCGAACTTGCCGGCCTGCATCGTCGCTTCGATGTTCTCGACCTTGGTGTTGAGCTCGAGCGTGACGCCCAGGTCCAGAATCCGCTGGACCTCGGCCTCCAGCACGTCGCGCGGCAGCCGGTATTTGGGGATGCCGAAGCGCATCATGCCGCCGGCAAAGGGCCCGGCCTCGTGGATGGTCACCCGGTGCCCCAGGCGCGCCAGGTGATAGGCGGCGGAGAGGCCGGAGGGGCCGGCGCCGACCACCAGGACGTGCTTGCCGCTCACGGTTTCCGGCGGGTTGAACTTCCAGCCCAGCTTGATCGCCTGGTCGCCCAGGAAGCGCTCGACCGAGTTGATGCCGACCGACTCGTCGAGCTGGCCGCGGTTGCAGGAGGTCTCGCAGGGGTGATAGCAGACCCGGCCCATCACGGCGGGCATGGGGTTGTCCTGGGTGAGGACGCGCCACGCCTGCTCGTAGTCGCCGGACTCGGCGTGATAGAGCCAGCCCTGGATGTTCTCGCCGGCGGGGCAGGCGTTGTTGCAGGGGGGCAGCCGGTCGACGTAGAGCGGGCGGTAGGTGCGCCAACTCCCGGTCTTGTTGGCGAGCGAAGACCCGACGTCGAGGGTTATGGCAAAGGGCTTTTCCATCAATTGTCTCCTGCGCCGGTGGGGGCACTGGCAACGGCGCCGACCGGGGCGGCATCGATGAGACCGAAGCGCCGGATGTTGCGGTCCGCGAGCGCCTGAATGTGCGCGATGGCCGCGAGATTGGGCGTCGGGGAGAACAGATGCGCAAAGCGCCGCTGCGGCTTCAGATAGTCCTCGACCGGCAACTGCTTGCGGATCTTCGACACCTTGGTCAGTTCGCCGTGCTCGGCCGCGATCACCGGGAAGATGCCGGTCTCCTTGGCCAGACGCGCGATGTGGATGGTCTGATTGGAGGCGGTGCCCCAGCCCAGCGGGCAGGGCACGAAGATGTGGATGTAGCGGGCGCCGCGGATCTCCATGGCGCGCTTGACCTTGGCCTCCAGGTCGCGCAGTTCGGACACGATGGCGGTAGCCACATAGGGGATCTCATGGGCCATGGCGATCAGCGGCAGGCTCTTGCCTTGGCCGAAGACGTTACCGGGGGCCTCGCCGACCGCGGGCGTGGTGGCGGTCCGTGCGGCACCGGGCGTGGCCGAGGAGCGCTGCACCCCGGTGTTCATGTAGGCCTCGTTGTCGTAGCAGATGTAGAGCACGTCGTCGTTGCGCTCGAACATGCCGGACAGACAGCCGAAGCCGATGTCGGTGGTGCCGCCGTCGCCGCCCTGGGCGACCACGCGCACCTCGGTGCGCCCCTTCACGCGCAGGGCCGCGGCGATCCCGGTGGCGACCGCCGCGGTATTGCCGAACAGTGAGTGGATCCAGGGGATCTGCCAGGAGGTCTCGGGATAGGGGGTCGAGAAGACCTCCAGACAGCCGGTCGCGTTGGCCGCGATCAACTGGTTGTCGGTCGCCTGCATGGCGGCGTCGATCGCGTAGCGCGCCCCGAGCGCCTCGCCGCACCCCTGACAGGCGCGATGGCCGGAGTTGAGCGAGTTGGTGCGCCGCATGTCCGCCTGCACGGAGCGGTGTTCGGGGTCGAGCAGACGGTTGCCGACGGTGTGGGTGCCGGTCTGGTAAAACTTGACGGTGGTCGCTGTCATGATGGGTGCCTCACTCAACCGACGCGGGCTGCCACGACACCCAGGTCGCGCAGCAGGTTTTCGGCGATCGGGCCGGAGCGGCGGGTGGTGCGCTCGCGCTCGAGCTCACGGTTCACCGCGTTCCAGTCCAGATCGAGGAAGGTCAGTGCCTCGAGCTTGTCGTCCATCGCCGTGAGGAAGAGCTGGTGCAGCGAGTCCTTGGTGATGGCCCGCCCGCCGAGCCCGGCGATCACCGCATAGATCGGATGCGGATGCTCGCGCATAGCGGTGCGCACGTCGCGCGAGACGATGCCGCCGACGCCTACCGCAAAGCTCTTCTCCACGACCACCACGCGCTCGCAGTACCTCACCGCCTCACCGATCGCGGCGGTCGGGAAGGGGCGGAAGGAGGTGATGCCGAGCACGCCGATCTTGTGTCCCTCCTCGCGCAGGTCGTCGATGGTGTCCTTGATGGTGCCCAGGACCGAGCCCAGGGCCACCACCACGGTCTGCGCGTCCTCGGTGCGATAGGTGCGGATGAGCCCGCCCGAAGCGCGCCCGAACTGCGCCTGGAACTCCTCGGCCAACTGCGGGATCAGTTCCAGGGCCTGCATCTGCTTGGCGTGCGCCAGATAGCGCACCTCGGTGAAGGCCTCCGGGCCGACCATGGCGCCGATGGACACCGGATCACGCGGGTCGAGCACCTGCCGCGGCTCGTAAGGCGGCAGATAGGCGTCCACCTGCGCCTGGGTGGGGATATCCACGCCCTCGTAGGCATGGGTGAGGATGAAGCCATCCATACACACCATGATCGGCAGCGAGAGCTCCTCGGCCAGGCGGAAGGCCTGGATGTGCAGGTCGGCCGCCTCCTGGTTGTTCTCGGCAAAGAGCTGGAGCCAGCCCGCATCGCGCATGGACATCGCGTCGGTGTGGTCGTTCCAGATGTTGATCGGGGCGCCGATGGCGCGGTTGGCGAGCGTCATCACGATCGGCAGGCCGAGCCCGGAGGCATTCCACACCGCCTCGGCCATGAACAGCAGGCCCTGGCTCGCGGTGGCGGTGTAGGAGCGGGCGCCGGTGGCCGAGGAGCCGATGGCGACCGACATGGCGGCGAACTCCGACTCGACGTTGATGAACTCGCAGTGTTGCAGGGTCCCGTCACGCACCATCTCGCTCAGGCCCTCGACAATGTGGGTCTGGGGTGAGATCGGGTAGGCGCAGATCACCTCGGGGCGGCACAGGGCCACGGTCGCGGCGACCGCGTGGGAGCCTTCACATTGCGTCAGCACGGTCGTAATCCTCCTTCTCTTTTTTCACGAAGTCGTAGGCCGCACTGGCGGCGGAGATGTTGCCGGACGCCACCTTGCCGGAGAACTTGTCCCTGATCGCCGCGTGGACGGAGTCCAGCGAGACGGCCCCGCTCATGGCCGCGAAGCCGGCGAGCAGGATGGCATTGGGCAGCGGGCGCCCGATGTGCTCCATGGCGATCTCGGTGGCCGGGACCGTGCACAGGTGCGCGTGGTGCCAGCCCGGAAAGCGCTCGCTGATGTCGAGGTCGTCGAAATTTTTCTTGGAGTTGATGAGGACGAAGCCGTCCGGGCGCAACCCGCTGAACACATCCACCTGGTGGAGCAGGGTGGGGTCCTGGATGATGAGCCCGTCGGGCTGCATGATGGGCTCACGCAGCCGGATTTCCCGATCGGAGATGCGGCAGAATGCCACCACGGGCGCGCCGGTGCGCTCGGAGCCGAAGCTCGGAAACGCCTGGGCGTGCTTACCTTCGAGAAAGGCGGCGATGGACAGCATCTCCGCGCCTGTAACGCAGCCTTGGCCCCCGCGGCCGTGGATGCGGACCTGAAACATCATGATCGTGTCCCCTCTAGTCTTGTTTGTGGTACGCAAGTATGCCGGGCACTATGTAACAGTCGCACCGACCTTGCACCAAAAATTTCCGGGCGCACACGGGACCCGAACAGATCCCGGGCCACGCTGCCCCCATCGACCACCGATCCACCGGACGCCGAGGCCTCCCGGGCGGTGCCCGCCAGCATAGCAGGCAGGCCATGAACGCACGCGATGCAGATGAGACGGCGCCGGTCCCGGCCCTGAGGCAGACCATCCTGATCGTTGATGACACACCGCAAAACCTGACGCTGCTCGGTGAGTTACTGCTGCCGCTGTACCGCGTACGCGCGGCCAACTCGGGCGCGCGGGGGATGATCGTAAAGGCCGCGCCGCTGCACGACATCGGCAAGGTCGGGGTACCCGACGCCACGCTGCTGAAACCAGGCCGCCTCACCAGCGCGGAATTCGAGATCATGAAGCTGCACCCGAGCATCGGCGCCAACGCAATCGACAAGGCGATGTGCCAGGCGCTTGCCGCGGCGGATGATGACGCCGCCGCACTGGCGTCCGGCGCCTTTGCCTTTATGGAGGTCGCCCGCGAAATTTCACTCAACCGCCACGAAAAATGGGACGGCAGCGGCTACCCGGCGGGACTCGCCGGGGACGCCATCCCGGTGTCGGCGCGGCTGATGGCGCTCGCCGACGTCTTTGACGCATTGCTGACACGCCGCGTCTACAAGGCGCCGCTGACCCTTGAGCAGACCACGCGGATCATCCGCGACGGACGCGGCACCCATTTCGACCCGGAGGTGGTCGACGCCTTCCTGGCGTGTCGCGAGCAGTTCAGCGAGATCGCCGCACGCTATGTCGACCCCGAACCGGGACCGGAACCGGCCAGATGAGCAAGCCGAGCGTCTGCACCGCGTTCCTGATACTCGCGGCAGTCGCCGCGGCACCGGCGTCGACACTTGCCGCTGACGCGAACACCGCGCCCGCCGCTGCCGCCACACCCAGCTTCAGCGAGATTACCGCCACCCGGGCCACCCTCGAACAATTGCGGGCCGGCGGTTTCGTGCTCTACCTGCGCCATGGCAGGACCGACAACTCCCGCCCGGACCGGGTGCCACATGTCGACTTCAACGACTGTACCACCCAGCGCCCCCTCACCGCCCAGGGCCGCGCGGACTCCGCCCGGATCGGCGCGGCGCTGCGCCAGGCGCGCATCCCCATCGGCGAGGTCCACGTCAGCCCGCTGTGCCGCGCCAAGGACAGCGCGGCGGCGGCCCTTGGCACGGGGCAACCCTACGTCATCGACAACGACCTGATGTATACCGCCAACCTGACCGCCGCGCAAAAGGCGCCGATCATCGCCCACACCCGGCGCCTGCTGTCCGCGCCGGTCGCCGCGGGGACCAACCGTCTGCTGATCGGACACGCGCCCAACCTCATGGATTTGATCGGCTACTTCCCCCCGGAGGCAACGCTCGTGGTCTTCCGCCCGCAGGGCAGCGCCGGCTTCACCTACGTCGCCAGCATCCTGCCCACCGGCTGGCCAGACCTCCTGGACTGACCCCATCGCCGCCATGCGCCTGCGCCCATCCAAGCTCTCCCCCCTCCTGGTGCTGTATTTTCTGCCGGTCGCTCTGGTGGCATTGGCGGTGGGCGCTATCAACGGTGTGTCCCTTTACCGTCTGAGCGCCAGTCAAGATGCCGCCAGCCGGGAAGAGGACCGCGATCTCACGCGGATCGAGGCCGGCACCCGGTTCCACCGTGACCTCACCGAGATCCAGCACCTGGTCGGCACAACCCTGGAACAGGCGGGCGCGGGCCAACTCGGCGCTGGTCGCATTTACCGCCTCCATACGGAGGTGGTCGAGCGGCTCGCGGCGCTCGAACCACGCTTGGCGACCCTGCGGCACACTGAGCCGGAGCGCGGCGACACGACTGCCGATGCCACGGAGGACTTTGACGCCTATATCGCCAACTCATCACCCAGGCGACCGACCTCGCCGCCATCGATCCGGCAGGCGCAGCGCGGTCGGCCGACCAGGCCGCAAACCGCTATATGGCACTGTCCGAGGTCCAGACCATCAGCCGCAACGCGGGCAGCGTCTTGCGAGACATCGCGCAATCGGTACTCGCCTTCCGGCAGACGATCCTCGCCCGTGAGGCCGCCCAATACGACCTGGGCGAGCGCATGAAGGAGATGGCCTGCCTTTACGACGTGTTCCGGATCACCGAGCGCCCCGACCTCGAACTGCGCGGCCTGCCGCCGCTGCTGCACGGCGATGGCCTGCGCCTGGGGCAGATCCTGCTCAACTTTGCGAGTAACGCCGTCAAGTTCACGCAACAGGGCCGTATCACCTTCAGCGCTGACAGGGTCGGCGAGACGCCGGACAGCCTGCTGGTGCGCTTCGCGGTCAGCGACAGCGGCATCGGTCTCACGTCGCAGCAGCAAGGGCGCCTGTTCCAACCCTTTGCGCAGGAAAATAATTCCACCACGCGCAAGTACGGCGGCACCGGTCTGGGACTGGCCATTGCCCGGCGGCTGACCGAGTTGATGAGCGGGCATATCGGTGTACAGAGCGCACCGGAGCACGGCAGCACCTTCTGGATCGAGATACCGCTCGCTTACAGCACGGCCGCAGCCCCGCCCCGGCGCGCCGCGGCAGTAGCCACGCGCGGCCTGCGCGCACTGGTGGTCGATGACCTCCCGGAGGCGCGCGAGTCGCTGGTCGCAATGCTGACCGGGTTCGGTATCGAGGTCACCGCCGCCGCCGACGGCGCGGCCGGGCTGGACCGGGTCGCCGCAGCCGAGGCCGCCGACGCGCCCTACGACCTGATCCTGATGGATATTCAAATGCCGGTGATGGACGGCCTCACGGCCACGCGGCTGATCCGCGCACTGCCGGGCCGGGCCCTGACCCCGATCCTGGCAATGACCGCCAATGCCTTCGACGAGGACCGCGAGCGCTGTCTGCGGGCCGGTATGAACGGCCACATCGCCAAGCCGGTGGCACCGGAAGCGCTCTACCGCGCCTTGCTGGACTGGCTACCGCCGCCGCGCGCCCCTGGGGTAGCCACCGGCCCGGCACCCACAGCCGCACCGGCCGCGCCCGACGGGGGGAGCCGGGAGGCCGTCGCGGAGACCCCGCGGGTGCGTCCGGCGACCAGCGACGGCCTCGACCCCACTGCCGACACCGCCGCCACAGGGGGGCGCCCGGACCATCACGTCCGCCTGCTCGGCAAATTCGCCGACAGCGAACTGCCGGCGCAACTGCGTTGCGCCTTGGCCGCCGCTGACTTTGCCACGGCGCACCGCTGCGCCCATACACTCAAAGGGCTGGCAGCCACCTTCGGCGCCGCCCGGATACGGGCCCTGGCCGCGGCCCTGGAGGCCGACTTGACCGGCACCGCGCCGCGCATCCCGATGGAGGAATTGGCGGCCCGGGCCACGCTCCTGGAGGCGGACCTGAAGGCCCTGCGCGAGGGCCTGCGGGCCGCACTACCCGAGTCAGAAACCGCCGCGACGCCGCCGACGCGCACCGCAGGGCTCGACTGGGTGCACGTGCGCCGGGTCACCACGCGACTCGAGACCCTGCTGGCGAACGACGACCTGGACAGCGCGGCCGTCCTTGATGAGCATCGCGCCCTGCTCGCGGCCGCGCTCGGTGCCCCAACGGCCACCCTCGCGCAGGCGATCGAAACCTTCGACTACGAACGGGCACTCCTGACCCTGCGCGCCGCCGTGGCCGCCACATCGGCCGCAGCGGTCCAAGCGTGATGTTCCCGACCTATGACCGCCGCCGTGGCGGCCACGCGCTGGCCCGCCGCGACCCGGCTCGCCGACACCCTCAAGGCACCACCGCCCAGGCGCAGTTGCAGCAAGCCGCCGCCCGGGCTCAGTGGGCCGAGGGGACGGGAGCGCTCGCCGCGCGGCGCGCTCAACGCGGGTTCGCCGCCGGATCGTCACGAAACACGAGCACCACGCCCACGGGGCTGCCATCCCCCAAGCGCACGGGTGCGCCGCTGCCCTGGATAGGCAATTTCCGATAATCCCTTGCGATCAAGACGGCATCCGCGGGAAGCCCCACGCGCTCGCTGGTGGCAAGCACCTGCCGTGCGGGGTCAAGAACAGGCGCACGGGTCTGCCCATGCAGAATCCGGAGGACGTCAGGGAGCGGGCGTCCCACCGCCTCCGCGTCGCACCAGCCCGTCAATTGTTCAGCCCGGGCGTTGAGCGAGGTCACCCGGCCCTGCTGGTCGGTGGCGATGACAGCGTCGCCGACGCTGGTCAGGATCGCCGATTGGAGTGCCTGCCCCTCCTGCACCTGGCGCTGCGCGCGCTCCAGTCGTTCGCTCAGCACGCGCAGCAGTAACCCGTAGGCGGCCAGCGCTCGCGCGTCCTCCGCCCGCCGCCGGGCGCGATGCAGACCCTCGGTCAGCACGCTGATCAGCACCCCGACGGCGACCAGCAGCCCCAACTGGACCGTATCGATGGGGGCGCTGATCCCAAAGCCGATGGGTTCAAAGATCAGCAGGTCAGCCCCGACGGCGGCCACCAGGGTCGCCACGAGGCCGGGACCGACCCCCCCCAAGACGGCACTCAGTGTAATAGGCAGGACGAACAGGATGATGAGCGGACGGTGGGCCATCAACGAGGTCAACTGCGCCCGCACCAGCAGGACCGCTAAGGTCGCGGCCAGTGCCAGAGCGTAGGCGGCCCAGCGGGACGCGCGGGGCCAGCGGTGTATCGCTGTCATTGGGTTACTCGGCTCGCCGGATTGGCGGACGGAACCGGTGGCCCGGCCCCGCGCGCAATCCTGCATCCTAAACCCTGAGGCCGGAGGCGCAAAGGCCCACAGGCTTGTGGACGAACCCCGCCGGGTCCCGATCCTTCACCCCCGGGCACCAGCCGGGGGTTGTGCACGGGCCCAGGTCACTGCGGCGCAGGATCGGGGAAGACGCAACCAGCCACCGGATGCCGGTACCAGTCCGCATCCTCGGCGCCACTGCTGTTGACCCAGCTCACGAAGGCCGGATAACACGCATTGACCGGGCGCTTCTCCAGGGGTTGCTGCCACTCCAACGGCAGGTTGATCGCCCAGGGCAGCCCGCCTTTGGTCTTGTAAAAGCGGCCGATGGCCGGGTCGCTGCCCTCCTGCCCCCAGCCGAAGAGCCAGCCCTTGTACTTATCGGTCGGCGGGTGATCGGCCAGATGGGTCTCCCGCAACCGGTCGCCAGTGATGTAGATGAAGGGGTTGTAGGGGGCGGAGCCGAGCGTTTCGCGGGTGAGTGCGTTCTTGAAGGTGGCGCGGAAGTGAATAGTCGGCCCCTTGACCTCGGGACAGTTGCGGTCCGCGTTGAACTTGACCGTGTAACAGGTACGGCTGCCCGGGTTGCTGTTGGCGATCTTCTTGCTGTCGTCGAGCAGCACCAGGGTCAGGCCGTGCTGGCCCGGCTCGCTCACCAGCGGCACGCTGGGCTGACCATCGACCCACAAGGCGGCGCTCTCCAGGTCCGCGGGCAGTAGCTTGGGGAAGTTGATCCCAAAACCGTGGGAATAGGCTGACCCGCGCGCCTTGACCTGGAAGTTACCCTCCACATCCTTGATATTGCCGGCGGCATCGCGCACTTCGGTGAGGGTGTAGGCAAACACCAGGTCATTCATATCGTAGTCGCCCTCCATGGGCCAGAGGTCCTCGAAGGCCAACTGGGCGCGGGTCTTGTCGCTGGGGTAGGTCACCCGCAGAGCACGCAAGGGGTCCTGCGGGTAGTCGTCGTCCGAGTTCATCACCCCGTCCTTGTCGCTGTCGTTGGGGTCGACCAACTCGCCGATCTTCTCCGTGGCAATCGCCTCATAGGGATTGGCCTGGATACTGAACAGCACGTCGTTGAAGTCCTGATCGCAACCGGTGCTCTGCCGGTTGATGTCCTCGAAACCCAGGATCAACTGCTGATTGGTCTCGTCACGCAGCATGATGACGTGAGGCCGTAACAGGGGGTCGGTTTCCATGTTGAGGTTCTGCAGACTGTGCCAGACCCAGCCTGGATAACGCTCGAACACCCCGTTGGTCCCATCGAAGCCGTCGGCCATCAGGAAGAACCCGATCTTGGTCCCGGCCGTGAAGCGTCCGAGGAAAACCTGCTGGCCCGTCTTGAGCCCGCGGGCATTGCCGCCGCTGGTGGAATAGGAGGCGTTGGGCCACACCACCACATAGTCGACGGCATCGCGGTCGCTGGGCGGGCCGGCGGCGGGGTACTGGTAAAAGCCGAAGGCGTTGCGGTATCCGGCACCCTCATGCAGGAAGGTCACCCAGATGTCCGCGTCCTTCAGGAGGTTCAGGGTGGAGGACTCGCTGTCGGCGATCAGGGCAGTGGCCCCGCTGACCCGGACGTCTTTGCGCTCGGGCAGCGTCAGGTTGATACGATCCATCAACTCGGCCCGGACCGGCTGTTGGGTCAGGTCCATTTTCTTCGGGATCCCCTGACCATCGTAATTGGCCTGAAAGGCGGCCGGGCCACCGTTGCCGAACAGGAAGCGATACTGGACCGCCCCCGCCGGGGCGGCGGCGGCCAGGGTCGCGGCGCAGACCGCCGCGAGGACGGCGGGGCGGGCAGGTGCGTGATAGAGGCTCTTCATTTGGTGTGTACCGTTGCCGCTTAGGAATGGCTCACTGATAAGTCAAACACGTCCATTAGGGACTGCTTGTCGCGTCGTTGTCGTTGTCGTTGTCGTTGTCGTAATCGAGGTTATCGTAGCGCCCCGGATTGTCCCGCACGCCAAATTGCAGCGCTTCCCCGACTACGACTACGACAACGACAACGATTGTGTCGTGTTTAACTTGTTCTTGACTCGTTACCTGCCGATCAACCGAACTCGTGGTGAAGGGTGTGGGTGGCGTCGACCGGCACCAGGGCGGCATTGTCGATCCCCAATACGCCGACCCGGATCATGAGGTTCTTCACCGAGCTTGGGACCTGGATCTTGCGGTCGAAATTGCCCCAGTCGTCGGTCAGGCCGCGGTCGATCACCCGGTACTCGCCGTCCACGCCCTCAACCGGCTCCAGGACCTCGACGGTGCGCATCCCCGCGGGAGCCCCTTCCAGATCGTTCACGCTGACCTCGACCCAGAGGTCCTGTTCGGCGCTGAAGCCGAAGTCCTGGTCCGGCTGGACCACCTGTTTAAGCGGACCGCTGGTCTTGGAATTGGTGTCGTCGGCCTGGGCGCAGCCGAAGGGCATCAGGAGCTTCAGTAACAACAGCAGGAAGAAATGGCCGAATTTGCGCGTCATGGTACGGTTCCGATTCATGGTCTTGCCCCCTTCGCGGGTCGGAGACGAACCGCGCTTGACATACCCCGGGGTCGTGTCGCCAGCCCGGGGGAGCGCGGGCACAGAGGGATGTTAAGAAATCGACACGAACCGCTAGACCTATACCAGGGCGGCCAGCCGGACAGTGTGACGGGATCGATGCCCAGGCATTGTCAAGGCAGGAGTGATGGGCGATCCGTGAGCGGGATCAGGTTTTCACCATACCGTCAGGAGGCTGAAGGCAGAAGCCTCGGCGCCGCGGGCCGCCGCCGATGAGGCCGGACAGCAGGTGCAATGACTCAGAAGATTGGCGTAGGGTGCGCCGCGCGCACCTTGAGAGAGGGGGTGCGCCCGAGCGGTGCAGTCAGGGTCGCGGAGGGCGCCAGGGTGCCCCCGACGGCAGCGGCGCGGCCAATGGTCCGGGCACTTGCATCACGCGGTACTAAAGGCGGGTGGGCGGCGCACCGATCTCAGGGATGCTCGACACGGGCGCGGGGGGCAGGTCGAGGGACAGGCCCCGTGCGGCGGGCGCGCCCTGGGTCAGGGTGACACCCGGGCCAGGACCCGCGGGCGGTGCCGGCGGGTTCCCGGTGACCGGCGCGGGCACTTGGGTCCCGGCGGGCTGCTGCGGACCAGCGGTCTGCACCGCCTCCGGGTCCACCAGGGGCGATGGCGCGGCGAAGCCGATCCGCAGTTCACTCGGCGGGCCGTTGAGGGCGCGACGCAGGGCCGGGTCCCGCCCATAGATGTCGGGACGGAACTCGAGCCTGCCGTTCTCATCCGCCTTGGCGGTCAGATAATAAAGCAGCACGGGGAGCCGATCCTCGAGCGGAACGTAGCGGGTCTTGTTGGAGGCCACCACGCGGCCGATTTCGTGCTGGTCCCACGCCGGGCGCTTCAGATTCAGGATCACCTCGGCCAGTTTCAGGGGATTCTGCACCCGCACGCAACCGTGGCTGTAGGCGCGTACCGACTGGCTGAAGAGTCCCTTGCTTTGGGTGTCGTGCAGATAGACCGCCTGGTCGTTCGGAAAGATGAACTTGACGCGTCCCAGGGCGTTGCTCGGACCGGGCGGCTGGACGATGCTGACCCGCCGGTAATCGGCGACATTGGCGCCGCCCGCCGCCCGCCCGGTGCGCCGGTCCAAGACCCTGAATTTCGATGAAACGCCACGCATCTTTTTCTGGATCGACGGGGGCACGGTCCAGGTCGGATTGAACACCACATGTTCCATCTCGTCCCGAAAGCTCGGCGTCTGCGCCTCCCGGGTACCGACGACGACGCGCGTACTCCAATCAACTTGACCGGCGCGCACCACATGGGCCATGAAGCCCCCGACGTCCACGAACACATAGTCGCCGGGCAGTTCGTCGTAGAGCCAACGCATCCGCTCCAGGTTCATCCGGATCTGCTCGACCTTGCCGCCGCCGAGTGGTTGGTTGAGCGCGGCCACCGTGCGCGCGCCCAGGGCCCCATCCGCGGGCAGGGCAAAGCGCCGCTGGAACCTCATCAGGGCCTCACGCAGTTCCGCGTCGAACAGGTCCGGGGCATCCGGCGCCGTCGGCCCGTACTCGCCGTGGGCACGCAGGTGCTCACGCACTGAAACCACCCGCGGATCGCGGTTGCCCTGCACCAGTCTGCGCCCCGCGGGGATCGGCACCAGGGTGCGCAACGGATCGGCGGACCCTCCGTGCTCGCGTAGTGCCCGCTTCAGATTGTTGTAGAAAAAGGGCTGATGGGCGAGTTCACCCAGTGCGGACCGCGTATCTTCGGCCGCCACCACGCGCTCCATGGAGTCGATCAGGGTCTGCGCGGGGACGGCCCCGCGGTGATTCCAGGCGCGATTGACGGCGACCGGGTCCAGGCGTCCGAAGCGGATATGAAAACTGTAGCGCAGCAGGGCGTCGCTCAACTGGAGGTCCGCACCCAGGCGCTGCGCCGGCGTCAAGGACAGCAGCGCGTCCGGCTTGCTGAGTCGGCGCAGCACGGCGAGGTGGTAATCGGCGGGGTCGAGACCATCGGCCGGGCACTCCTCGACCGCGCTCAGCAGGGCCCCGACCCGCTGGGCGCTGTCCCAGGCCGGACGGAAGCCGCGGGCACCATAGAATTCCGCCAAGAAGCGTCCGGATTCAAGCGGCACGCCGCCAATGGTCACGGGCCCCTGCTCGCGAATGGACTCGAGCGTCGCCCGCAGCAGGGGGTCCGCGGCCGCAGCGCTGCCCGCCGCCTCGCCCGCCGCCGACCGCAGGGGGAGGCCGAGGGACAGCAGGGCCAGGGGGAGCAACAGGTGCCCGAAGAAGCGAAACCAAGCCATCTCCGTCTCCCGCAAAGACTTCAGACTCAAAAAAGGCAGCACGATTTCTGGCGTCCGCCAACGCCCAATTCTAACCGGATCTCGGCCGGTCCGTGAAGTCATACCTCGCCGACCAATTGGACGCGCCCCTGCTCGTCGACGGCCTCCATCCGCACCGTGAACCCCCACAGCCGCCGGACATGGCGCAGCACCTCGTCGGCGGACGCGGCCAGGGGACGCCGGTTGTGCCGGAAATGGCGCAACAGCAGCGACCGATCACCGCGCCGATCGACACTGTAGACCTGGATGTTCGGCTCCCGGGTGCCGAGATTGTACTGCTCCGCCAGCGACTGACGCAGTGCCCGGTAGCCGCGCTCCTCGTGGATCGCGGTGACCGCGATGGTCTCCTCCCGGTCGTCGTCACGGACCGCAAACAGGTGCAATTCCCTGATCAGGTGCGGGGACAGGTATTGGGCGATGAAGCTCTCGTCCTTGAAGTTGCGCATCGCGAAATCCAGCACCTTGAGCCAATCCCCGCCGGCGATGTCCGGAAACCACTCGCGGTCCTCCGCGGTCGGCGACTCACAGATGCGCCGGAGGTCGCGCATCATCGCGAAGCCCAGGGCATAGGGATTGATGCCGTTGTAGTAGGGGGCGTCGAACGGCGGCTGAAACACCACCCCGGTATGCGATTGGAGAAACTCCAGCATGAACCCGTCGCTGACGAAGCCCTCATCGTAGAGACGATTGATCAGGGTGAAATGCCAGAAGGTCGCCCACCCCTCGTTCATCACCTGGGTCTGGCGCTGCGGATAAAAATACTGGCTAACCTTGCGCACGATCCGCACGATCTCGCGCTGCCAGGGTTCCAGCAGCGGGGCGTTCTTTTCAATGAAATAGAGCAGATTCTCCTGCGGCTCCGGGGGCCACCGGGAGTCACCCTGCGTCACCCCGTCGGCGTCATGGGTCGGGATGGTACGCCACAGGTCGTTGACCTGGGACTGGAGATAGTCCGCGCGCTCGCCCTGGCGCCGCTGCTCCTCCGCGAGCGAGAGCGGGGCCGGCCGCTTGTAGCGATCAACTCCATGATTCATAAGGGCGTGGCAGGAATCGAGCAGCAGCTCCACCTCGGCCTCGCCATAACGCTCCTCGCAACTGGCGATATACTTGCGGGCAAACACCAGGTAATCGATGATCGCGTCGGCGCTGGTCCAGGCACGGAACAGGTAGTTGCCCTTGAAGAAACTGTTGTGGCCGTAACAGGCGTGCGCGATGACCAGGGCCTGCATCGGCAGGGTATTCTCTTCCATGAGATAGGCAATGCAGGGGTCGGAGTTGATCACGATCTCATAGGCAAGCCCCATCTGGCCGCGGCGATAGGTCTGCTCGGTACTGACGAACTGCTTGCCGAACGACCAGTGATTGTAGTTGATGGGGAGTCCGACCGAGGAATAGGCGTCGATCATCTGCTCGGAGCCGATCACCTCGATCTGGTTGGCGTAGGTGTCGAGCCCGTAGACGTTGTGGGCGAGCGTGCCCAGCTCGCGATCAAAGCGCTCCAACAGCGCAAAGGTCCATTCGGAGGAGTCCGAGATGATTCGACTGGTCATGCCGCCTGCCTCTTGAACAGATCCCGGAACACGGGAAAGATATCGTCGGCCCCGGCGATCTCGCGCATCGCAAAATGCGGGTGGGCCGCGGCCACCTCCTGATAGGCATACCAGAGGCTCTGGTGCTGGCGTGGGGTGATCTCCACATAGGCGAAGTAGCGCATCAACGGCAGGAGCTTGGCGCCCAGCAGGTCACGGCACACCGCGGAGTCGGAGTCCCAGTTGTCGCCGTCCGAGGCCTGGGCGGCATAGATATTCCAGACGCTGGAATCATAACGCTCGCGCAGTACCTCATAGGTCAGATCGAGGGCGCTCGAAACCACGGTGCCGCCGGTCTCGCGGGAGTAGAAGAACTCCTGTTCGTCGACCTCCTGGGCCACGGTGTGGTGGCGGATGAAGACCACCTCGATGCGATCGTAGTTGCGCTTGAGGAACAGGTACAGCAGGATGAAAAACCGCTTGGCCAGGTTCTTGCGCACCTGGTCCATGGACCCGGACACGTCCATGATGCAGACCATCACCGCCTTGCTGGTCGGCTCGGGCTGCTTGACGAAGCCCTGATAGCGCAGGTCGAAGGTATCGATGAACGGCAGTGCCGCGATGCGCGCGCGCTGCCGCTCGATCTCCTCGCCCAAGGCCAGGACGCGAATGTCATCCAACGCCGCTCCCGCGGCGAGCAGCGCCGCCAGTTCCTCTTCCAACTCGCGGATGCGGGCGCGGTAGGGACCGCCCAGGGCCGTGCGCCGTGCAATGGCGCCCTTCAGCGAGCGGACCACGTCGATGTTGGCGGGCGCCCCATCGGTGCGGTAACCGGCGCGGATGGTCTTGAACTCGGTGCTGCCCAGCAATTGATTTCGCACCAGATTGGGCAGTTCCAGGTCGTCGAAGAGCAGATCCATGAACTCCTCACGGGAGAGGTCGAAGATGAACTCGTCCTCCCCCTTGCCGCCCTTCCCGGCCTTGCCCTGGCCGGACCCGCCGCCCGCCCCGCCCGGCGGCCGCTCGATCTGGTCCCCGCTCATGAAATCACGGTTACCGGGGTGGACCATATCCCGGGTACCGCCGGGGCCGTGGTGAAAGACCGGCTCGGAGATGTCGCGTGAGGGGATCCCCACCTGCTCACCGGAGTCGATGTCGGTGATGCTGCGCTTGTTCACCGCGTCGGCCACCGCGCGTTTGAGTTGCGTCTTATAGCGCTTGATGAAGCGCGCGCGGTTGACCGCACTCTTGTTCTTGCCGTTCAGACGCCTGTCGATGAAATGGGACATGGGGTGATTCCGCTCCGCCACCTGCTGGCCCGACGAGGTCGGGCGCGTCATCCGCACCGCCGCGCGGGGCGGGGGCCGGGACGCCGGCTGCGCCGCTCCCGGACCGCCCGCCGACCGCGCCGCACCTATTGCGCCTTGCGCACCCGCAGGTACCACTCCGACAGCAGACGCACCTGCTTGGCGGTGTAGCCCTTGTCGGTCATGCGGTCGACGAACTGATCATGCTTCTTTTGGTCATCCACCGAGGCCTTGGCATTGAAGGAAATCACCGGCAGCAGTTCCTCGGTATTGGAGAACATCTTCTTTTCGATCACCACGCGCAGTTTCTCGTAGCTGGTCCAGCGGGGATTGGCGCCACCGTTGTTGGCGCGCGCCCGCAGCACGAAGTTGACGATCTCGTTGCGAAAGTCCTTGGGGTTGGAAATGCCGGCCGGCTTTTCGATCTTCTCCAGCTCCTCATTCAGGCCGCCGCGATTCATCATCTCGCCGGTGTCGGGATCGCGATATTCCTGATCCTGGATCCAGTAGTCGGCATAGGTCACGTAGCGGTCGAAGATGTTCTGACCATACTCGGCGTAGGACTCCAGATAGGCGGTCTGCAACTCCTTGCCGATGAATTCCGCGTAGCGCGGTGCCAGGTACTGCTTGAGATAGCTGAAGTAGCGCTCCTGGGTCTCGGGGGGCAGTTGCTCACGGGCGATCTGCTTCTCCAGCACATACAGCAGATGGACCGGGTTGGCCGCCACCTCGGTGTGGTCGAAGTTGAATACCTGGGACAGGATCTTGAAGGCGAAGCGGGTCGAGATCCCGGTCATGCCCTCGTCCACGCCCGCGTAGTCGCGATACTCATGCACCGACTTGGCCTTGGGATCGGTGTCCTTGAGGTTCTCGCCGTCATAGACCCGCATCTTGGAAAAGATATTTGAATTCTCGGGCTCCTTGATGCGGGTCAGCGTCGAGAACTGGGCCATCATCTCCAGGGTCCCGGGGGCGCAGGGGGCGGCGGCGAGCGAGCTGTTGCGCAGCAGCTTGGCGTAGATCTGCACCTCATCGCTGACCCGCAGGCAGTAAGGCACCTTGACGATGAAGACGCGGTCGAGGAAGGCCTCGTTGTTCTTGTTGTTACGAAAGGTCTGCCACTCCGATTCATTGGAATGGGCGAGGATGATGCCCTGAAACGGCAGGGCCGAGAGGCCCTCGGTGCCGTTGTAATTGCCCTCCTGGGTGGCGGTCAGCAAGGGATGCAGCACCTTGATCGGCGCCTTGAACATCTCCACGAATTCCATAATGCCCTGGTTGGAACGGCACAGTGCCCCGGAATAGCTGTAGGCATCCGCGTCGTGCTGGGCGAAGCGCTCCAACTGACGGATATCGACCTTGCCCACCAAGGATGAGATATCCTGGTTGTTCTCGTCGCCCGGCTCGGTCTTGGCGATGGCGACCTGCTCCAGGATCGAGGGGTAGAGCTTGACCACCTTGAACTGGGTGATGTCGCCCTTGTATTCCTGGAGACGCTTCACCGCCCAAGGGGACATGATGCCGCGCACATAGCGGGCGGGGATGCCGTAGTCCTCTTCCAGAATCGGGCCGTCCTCTTCCGCCGAAAACAGGCCCAACGGCGACTCGAACACCGGGGAGCCCTGGATGGCATAGAAAGGCACCTCCTGCATCAACTCCTTGAGCTTCTCCGCCAGCGACGACTTGCCGCCGCCCACCGGACCGAGCAGGTACAGTATCTGTTTCTTTTCCTCCAGCCCCTGGGCCGAATGCCGCAGATAGGAGACGAGCTGCTCGATGGACTCCTCCATCCCATAGAATTCCGGAAAGGCCGGATAGCGCCGCAGCACCTTATTCTGAAAGATGCGGCTCAGACGCGGGTCGTCGCGCGTATCCACCAGGCGCGGCTCACCGATCGCCAGCAGCAGCCGCTCCGCCGCCCCGGCATAGGCGCTGCGATCGGATTTGCACAGTTGCAGATAGTCATCCAGGCTCATGACCTCCTCGCGGGACGCCTCGTACCGGGCCTGGTAACGCTCGAAGATCGACATACGCTTAACCTCTCTCGAATGCTGCTCTCGCCCACCGGACCGGCGCACCGACAACCGGGGGCATGATTGTTCAATTGTTCGGGGCACACCGCGAAAAGACAAGGCTTGCCGGAAAATAAGCAATAACCAAGCCAGAACTACGGGGGCCGCGGGGGACGGCACTGGCCGAGCCGCAACGCGGACCGCCGACGGGACGCACTGCCGCCGGGCCGCACGCCAGGTTCGTGCGGCTGACCACCGCGGCGCGGCGATCAGCCCGGCCCGGCAGGGCCCGCGGCTACGGCGGCGTTAGAACACAACCCCGCCGACAGGTTCAGCCTGACCGCAGGGACAGCGCGCCCGGCCGCGCCAGGGACCAGGCGGCCGATCAAACCCAGGTTGCGCAGACAAGGTACGCAAATAAAGTAGTGAGAGTACCAACAAGACGAGGCGCCTCGCCAGCGGTTACTCCGCCGCCGCGCTTTTGTAATAATGCCGCCCTCGACAGCCAGGCCGCACCGGCACGCCCAGCGGTTCGCCATGGGCGCCGCGCCCCTGACCGACGAGGCACCCTGACCCCGCGCGAACGCAGGGCCACCGCAAGCCCCCCGCGACCGCGGGGCAACCAAAGGCGCTTAAGAGCACCGCCACCTTGGACTACCTGGTTACCGATCCGGCCCGAACCATCGCCCTGAGTTCCCTGGCAGAGGGCCGTTGGCACCTCGCGGCGGGGCCGGTCCTGGACCTGCGCCGGACCTTCATCGACACCTTCGACTGGGCCGTCTACCGCGCCGGCGCAACCCTGCAATGGCGCCACACCCCGCGCCACGCGCGGCTGATCTGGAACGGCCTCAGCGCGCCGGATGGGGACCTCGCGCAGCGCGCGCCCACCGCGCCGGGCTTTGCGGCCGACCTGCCGCCCGGACCCGTGCGCAAGCGGCTGCTGCGGATCACGCAGCACCGCCGCCTGTTACCCGTGATGCGCATCGAGACCCGGACGCACAGCCTCCTGATGCAAGACGCGGACCACCAGACGGTCGCGCGGCTGCGACTTGCGCAATCGCGCTTTCATGACCCGCGCGGCGGCGACGGCGACCTGGACTGCGAATTCCTGCACGATCTGCGGGTCGCGACCCGCCGCACCCGCTCCGCCCTGGGCCAGATCCGCGGGGTCTTTCCGGCGCCGCTGGCGGCACACTTCAAGGCCGAATTCGCCTGGCTCCAGGAGGTGACCGGGCCCGTCCGTGACCTGGATGTCTACCTGCTCGAATTCGATGCCTATCAACGGGCGCTGCCCCCGGCCCTGCGCCCGGACCTGGAACCCCTGCGCACCATGATCGAGCAACTGAAGGTCCTGCTCGACAACCTCGGCGGCTTTCAGGACCGGGCGGTGCAGGCCGCCCACCTGCGTGACCTGGCGCAGCGTATGCGCGACGAGGACCAGGCCGCGAGCAACACCCTGCTCGCGGTCGGCGCGGTGGTCGGCAACCTGTTGAGCCGGCAGCAGCAGGCCCGCGGTGAGTTCGACCAGGTCTTCGACGCCTTCCTGGACGGTCAACGGCAGCCGCGCCGCGAGCACCTGTTCAATCCCGCTCCGGCAGACGGTGAAGCAACGCTCGCTACTTCAGGGTGACCTTGACCGCGTCGATGGTCCCGTCGAAGGCGAAGGGCCGTCGATCGAAATAGTCGAGCGACACCGGTGAACCCAGATCAGTACCCACATCGAAGGTTTCGCTCGCCGTGAAGGCGGCCGGGACTGTGCGCTTGACCGTGGTACGACCGACCTCCTGGCCATCGACGCTGAGTACCACCTCCGCCGGGGCGCCGGGCTTGGCAATCGTCGTGTCCACCTCGATCCGGTGTCTGCCCGCCGCCAGCTTCTGCGCCGAACGCGCCGTATAGCGCTCGATGATCATCATGTTGTACTCATAGACCAAATGGCCCCGGTCCATATAGAGCGTCAAGCCGCCGGAGGCGCCGCCAAGGGCATAGAGTACACCCGTTGCGTTCGGCCCCAGCACGGCCTCGATGCTGACCTGATTACTCTCACGGCCGAGGCCCGGCGCCGTGAATTCCGGCATACGGGTCGTGGTCGCGTCGAATTGCCACCTGGTATAGGGCGTCGTGATGCGGTCCTCGGGATGCAGGCGCAACCAGATACCGGCGCCGATGGGAAATACTTTGTTCTCGCGCGCTTGCTCAAGGAACAGCGCCTTCATCTCCCCCAGCCGCTCGGGCTCCTGCGCTGCCAGGTTCGCGGCCTGTGAAAAGTCGGTCTTGAGGTTGTAAAGCTCCCAGCGATCCTGGTTCGCGTCCCAGGTCGCAAGCCCCGGACTGAGGGTGAGCCAGGGTGTGAGCGGACCAAAGGTACAGGCAAACCAGCCGTCCTGATAGAGGCCGCGGCTGCCGTTGTTGTCGAAATACTGGGTGAGCTTGCGGCCGGGGGCCTGGGGGTCGGCGAAGGTGTAGACCATGCTGGTACCGTCGATCGGGTCCTGCGTGAAGCCGTCGACCACCCGCGGCGGCACTATCTGCAGGAGGTCATAGATCGTCGGTACTATGTCATTGACGTGATGGAATTGAGGGCGCGGCGTCCGATCGGGCTGGATGCGCGCCGGCCAGGAGACGGCTAGCGGATTGCGGGTGCCGCCGAAGTGCGAGGCGATCAGTTTGGTGTACTGAAACGGCGTATCGCCCGCCCAGGCCCAGCCGGCGTGATAGATGTTGTCCACCTTGGGGCCGCCTAGTGCGTCCAGGCCGCCGAGTTGATCCAGCGCGGCGAGCTGCTGTGCAATAGTATTGGGGATCTGGTTCTGCGCCAACAGCTCGCTGATGCTCCCCTGCTGGCCCTCCGCGCTCGCTCCGTTGTCACCGAAGACATAGAAGACGATGGTATTGTCACGCAGGCCCAGGCGCTCCAACTCGTCGATGACCCGGCCCGCCTGGGTGTCGACGTGCTGCACAAACCCGGCGAAGACCTCCATCAATCGCCGCTGGAATGGACGCTCGGACTCCGGAATGTCTGCCCAGGCGGCCATGCTATCCGTCCGCGGCGTGAGTTGCGTTGCCGCGGGAATCCAGCCCAGCGCCTTTTGTTGCGCGAAGGTCCGCTCACGCAGTTGATCCCAGCCGGCGTCGAATTGGCCCCTATACTTGTCCGCCCACTCCTTGAAGATATGGTGCGGGCCGTGTCCGGCACCGGGCGCCCAATACACAAAGAACGGCTTGTCGGGGGCAAAGGCGCGGTGCTTGCGCAGCCACGTGATCGTCTGATCGGCCAGGTCTTCGCTCAGGTGATAGCGCACATCGTGGGGCGGCTCGACCGTATTGAGGTTCTCGACCAGCCGCGGCTCCCATTGTGAGGTCTCGCCGGCCAGGAAGCCATAGAAATAGTCGAAGCCGATCCCCTCACCGGTCGGCCAGAGGGTGAAGGGACCCATGGCCGTGGTCTGGGTGGCGGGGGTGTTGTGCCACTTGCCGAAGGCGGCGGTCGCATAGCCATAGTCGCCGAGCACCTTGGCGAGCGTGGCCGAGGTCCGCGGGATCTCGCCCGTATAGCCGTCCCAATCCACCGCGCGTTCGGCAATGGTCCCCGAGCCCACCCGCTGGTGGTTGCGTCCGGTCAGCAGCGCCGCCCGGGTTGGTGAGCAGATCGCGGTGGTATGGAAGGCGTTGTAACTGATACCCGCATTGGCGATGCGCGAGAGGGTCGGCGTATGGATGGGGCCGCCGTAGGTATCAGGCAGGCCGAAACCCACGTCATCGAGCAGGATGATCAGGATATTGGGCGCATCCGCGGGCAGGTGGTTCGGCGCCGCCCGACGGACCATCGTCGATTCCTGAAGGGTTGGGGCGGCGATGCTCGCCGAAGGGGTCGGCGGGAAGGGCAGCACCGAGCCGTCGTCCGGGGTCGCGGTTGCCGCCTGGCTCGCAGGGGGCACGAGGCCGCACAGGGCGGCCAACAGCAGGGGCTTGATCTTCAACACTCGCGCATCTCCGGCAACTGAGGGGTCGGCCACGTTTGGCCCAGGGTAACGGTCAACCTAGCCCAGTGCCCGTGGATCTGTCTATGCACTTGGCGCAAGCCTCGCAAACCACAAGGTGGTAGGGCGGATGCCCGCAGGGCGATCCGCCATGGCGCCGACGCCAAAGATGGCGGTACCGCTGCGCGTTCCACCTCACGCGGGCTACTACCTGGTCCCGGTACAGTAGGCGTCGAAGGCCGCCTCAGTCGAGGCCAACCCCTTGTCTTTCGCCAGCTCCCATGGCCGGACACACTTGTTCTCGCGCGCGCACCACGAATAGCCCGCCGAACCGATGCACCCATGCGCATCGCGGTCAGCGCCGGGCATGCCGTGCGGGGGAGGCGCCACGCCCGGCACCTTCGCGGACGGCCCCACATCCGCCGCCATGGCCCCGCCCGCCACGACCGACAGCAGCGACATCAATGCCAGTATGCTCAGTTTCATGCTTGTCTCTCCGTTCTCTAAGTTGACCCCGGGCTGGCTTCACTGGTCCGCCCCGGGCTTGATGTTGGCAGTGAGGATTAAGCGCCGCCACATTCATGCTGGGAATCTGACATGGTGAAATTCTTCTTTGTTCTGTGGCCGGACGGGGCATTCGCCCCGTCCGAAACATTTTCCCCAGACCCGCCGGCTCGTGCCGAGGGTCCGCGACGGCCTTGACCATATTTCCGGCCGCTGGGAGGGCCGCACCCCAGTGCGGCGCAGCCTATCCGCCGAACGCCACGCTGCGGTCGCTCGCGAGGCCGCGCCACACTGGGGTGCGGCGCTGCCAGCGTCCGGAGCGGGCTTACGCGCGTGCGCTCGCCGGTGCGGCTTGGCCGGGGTCTTGATCAAGGCCGTCCGCGACGGAATAAGCGTTTGGAACGGGGGGAATCCCCCGTCCCGCACGGGCTTGATATGCCTTTCTGGTCTTAGTCCAGCGCAGCGGCAAGCTCCCGTTCTGCCCACTCTCTGAGTTCTTCCACCATGGCCGTCGCCTGTAACTGGTCAAACAGCGGCACGGAACAGGTCTCGTAGCGGAACCGGACGGCGAAGCTATTGAGGATGCGCAATGCATCCAGATCGGCGGGGACCAGTATCCGATGGGTGGCACATAGCGATGACAGCAGCGCCAGGTCGTGCGTGCGCTCGAATATGACGCCATGCAACACCAACACCGCTTTGATGAACTTTTCGCACGCCTGCTGGGCATGAAAGCCCATGACTTCTACAGGTGCCTCACCGGAGTCGCGCAATAGGCGTAATGTGAGGCGATCACGTAAGCCCGCGGCCATCATCGACTGCGCCTGCGCACTATGCATACTCATAGAGCACCTTGCCTTCCCGTGTCGCCCAATACACCGGCGTGGTCCACCAGTCCCGCTGCCTCTCGAAGTCGGCCTCGCACAAGAGCAACAGGTCGACTCCAATGTCGAGTTGGCCCAATGCTCTGTGGACGCGTAGGTATTCTTGCGCGTAATCAGGGATCTCCCGCTCTACCAACAGCAGGTCCAGGTCGGAGCCTTCATCGGCATCGCCGCGGGCATAGGAACCGAAGAGGATCACCTTCACGGGCGCGTGAGCGGCGGCGGTTACGCGCCGGGCGGCTTCGCGGATGTCAGTGTCGGTCAACACGGTAGCAGATAGACCCAGTCAGTCATGACGTCGGCGCTACAGGTCGACCTCGGCAGGTACCGGGTCCTTGGTGAACAATCTGACGCGGCGCTCGATCTGCATGATGTTGCACTCTGTTTGACCTGTGCCGTGGCCTAGGCTAGCACATCGCGGGCGCGGCGGGCACCCCGCCCAGCGATCGACCCCACGGCACAGCGACCCGGACTCAAGGTCGCTGCGCGCACTCGGTGCGCACGGCGCACCCTACGCCGCTCGGGCGGGACGGGGCATTCGCCTCGCCCCGAACGTCTATTGCCTTGCGGACCGCTGATACGAGCCGGCAGGTCCGGAAAAATCGTTTCGGACGGGGCGAATGCCCCGTCCGGCAGTGGCAAAGGGCACGTTCAGGGTTGCGGCAGAACCGGTTTCAGATGCGGCATCCCGCCGTCGTCGATGTCGAAGTCCGGGTCGAACAGGGTCTGGCCCTGGGCGCCCAGGTAGTCAGGCTGCGCCTTGAGCCACTCGCTCATCTTCTGCTCTTTGGCATAGGCGAGCAGCCGGGCCTCCAGGTCGCGCACGACCTCCGGGTTCTGCTCGGCCAGATTGGTCTTCTCGCCCGGGTCGGCGCTGAGGTCAAACAATTCAGTCTTGCCCGGCAGCAGCGCGACCTTTACCAACTTCCACTGGCCCTTGATGACGGCGCCGCGGAAGGCTTCGACGTTCACCAGGATATCGTCGTGGGGCGAGGCCTGGCCGGTGGCGACGGTCGCCCAGATGTCCTTGCCGTCGAGCGGCTTGTCGGCTGGGTTGGCGGGGGCGCCGGCCAGGGCCAGGGCGGTGGGCATCACATCGACCATGTGCAGCGGCGCATCAACGACCCGCGGCTGGAGCCGGGCCGGCCAGTTGAAGATGGTCGGAACGCGCACCCCGCCTTCATATAGGCTGCCCTTGCCGCCGCGCAGTGCGCCGTTGCTGGCCGGCAGCACATCCTGGGTGACACCGCTCGCCGCGCGCTCGGCCGGGGAATGCGCGCCGCTGGCAACCACCGCGCTGCGGGGTCCGCCGTTATCGCTGGAGAAAATGATCAGGGTGTTGTCGCGCATCCCGCGGTCATCCAATGCCTTGATGATCCGCCCCACCTGTTCGTCCAGCGAGGAGATCATGGCAGCATAGGTACGGCGCGTCGGGTCCGCGATGCTGTCGGCATAGCGGGCCTCCCCGGCCTTGGGTGCCTGATAGGGCGCGTGCGGGGCGAGCGAGGCGAAATACAGGAAGAACGGCTGGTCCTTCGACTGCTGCTCGATGATCTTGACCGCCTCATTGCCGATGAGGTCCAGGTAATAGCCCTCCTCGTCGATGAATTGGCCGTCGCGCTGCCAGTCGATGATGCCGGAGCGCTGGTGGGTGAAGTAGTCGACCTCGCCGACCGTATTGCCGTAGAAGTGATCGAAGCCGCGGTTCTGCGGCCAGAATTTCTTATCCGCATGGCCCAGGTGCCACTTGCCGACCATATAGGTCGCATAGCCGGCCGCCTTGAGCGCCTGCGGCAGGGTCCGCTCGTCGGTGGGCAGGCCATAGCGGTGGTTGGGAAAGATCACCAGCGTCTGGAGGCCCTGGCGCATCGGATAGCGGCCGGTCATCAAGGCGGCGCGCGCCGGGGTACAGACCGGCATACCGTGGAAATTTTCCAGCCGCACCCCGTCGCGGGCGAGCGCGTCGATGTTCGGCGTCTTGATATCGCTGCCGCGATAGCCCAGGTCGGCATTGCCCAGGTCATCGGCCAGGATGACGATGATATTCGGTTTGGCCGCGGCGGCGCCCGGCGACTCGGGCGGGGCGGCCTGGCCGATCGGCAACGCGCTCAGGCCGAGCCAGAAAAAAGATAAGAAGGCAAATGAACGCGGCGTCATGGGCGGGTTGCTCCGGTGATACAGAAGATTGGGCAAGGTGATGGGTAGCGAGCGTCGGCCAATTTATGCCGTGCGCCGATGTCAGGCGCGTCAAGGGCTCATGATCTTTACGAACGGTTCCCCAGGGTCTTGCCCGGGGTCGATAGGTCGAGCCCCGACAGGGCCTAAGCCCTCTATTTCACGGCCTTTTTCGCCGCCCCTTGGGCACTGTAGGATGGCTGTTTGACCGCCCCCTTGCCCACGCCGCCGGCCGCGCGCTTGGCGGTGTCCTTGGCGGCCTCGGCGGGCGAGCAGCGACCGCCGACCCCGACGGTCGCCTTGGCCGCGGCGCCCTTGGCGGCCTTTTGGGCGGTGCAATCGGGGTCCAGTACACCGGCACCAGCGATTGCGGCGGCGCCCAACAGTGTCAACACCAGTGCAGTGGTCGAAGCGGGTTTCTGAATGCTCATGGCTTGGTCCTCGGGTTATTGATAGCGGGTCGTCGGTCGGCTGCCCGTGGTGGCGGTTCGGGCCGCAACCCGCCGTCGCCAATGCAGAATTGAAGTGATCAGAACTGCATGACCAACTTCAGCCAGACGTAATCGCCCTTCAGCCGATTGCTCACGTCCAATTCCGGCAGCCAGCGCAGTTCCGCGACGAAGGTCTTGGTGCCGCGCGGCAGGACGTAGCTGAGCACCGGGCCGATACCGGCGGTGCGGCCCTGGAAATCGCCGAGCCGCGCGCCCTGCCCGCTGTCCGCGGTCACCTGATCCAGGTAGAAGGCCTCGGCACCGATCCCAAGGAAGCCGGTCCCGACCGGCAGCAATTGCTGGATACTGCCGTCCAGGTGCAGGGTGGAACCGCTGCGATAACGGGTATCGGGATTCTCGGTATTCATGCCGAGCCCCAGGTAGAGCGCGGCATTGAACCCATTCTTGTCGTTGTTGTAGGAGACGCCCAACGTTGGGTCAAAGGTCCAGTAGTTCAGTCCCGGGTTGGCCAGCCGTCCCTTGCGGTACTCGCCGGTGGGGGCATAGACCGGGAGCGTGGCGCTGACCTGCCAGAACCCCGTCTCCCAGGCCAGCATGACGGGGATCAGTGTCAGGTCGCCGACCCCGGCGGCGCGGTCGCGGCGCCGCACTGCGCCCAGCGGGGTGTCGAGTTGGGCCTCGACGGTGGCCCAAACATAGGGCAGATAGGCGCCGAGGCTGTAGTGGGCGCCGAGCGGGGTCTGCGCAAAGGTGTAGAGCCCGCCGAGCAGGAGGGCGTCACTGTCGGCGGTCAGCCCGGCGGCCAGGGTCCCGGCGATGGGGATTGCCCGGGACGCCGCGGCACTGCCCTCATAATGCAGGTAAATCGGCTCCACGACCCAACCGGGCTTGGTCGGCGGCCGGTCGATCAGGGTCGCCATGCCGCCCGGCAGATAATGGCCGACCCCGCCCTCCGCGGCGAGCGCCGCCCCCGGGCATCCCAGGGCGAGTATCAGGGCGAGCGCCCACGGCGGGGCGATGCTTGGTCGGACGTGCGGCGGGTGATTCGCCATCTTGAAGTATCTCCGGTCCTGCCTAGTTTGCCTGCTGCATCTTCAGCAGTTGCGATTGGATGCCCTCGATGGTCTTGCCGAACTGGGCGGAGAGACCGACCTGCCGGATGGGGAAGTCCTTGAAGCTCGCGAAGTGCTGCTCGACGACGCCGACCATGGGTGTCAACACCCAGGCCTTGTGCTCGGCGTATTGGCGATTCAGATCGCCCCATTGACGCTCAAAGGGGTCCATCAGCAGGTTGTCGATCACCGGGCGCCCCAGGTTCTGGAGCGGGTCGTCCCAGTGGCCGTTGAGCTTAGCCGAGAAGCTGACCTTGAACTGGTTGTAACGGATCGCGGTCAGCGTGCTCTCGTCATAATAGAAGACGAAGTTGCGCGCCGACTTGTCGCTCTGGCCGGTGAACAAAGCGCTCTGGTCGAAGCCGTCCAGATGCACCTTGTAGCTGCGCTCCCCGTAGGTCGCGCCATCCTTGAGCCGATCCACCGCGCCGGGCTCGCCCGCGGCGGCGGCAAGCGTCGGCAGCAGGTCGGTCATGTCGACGATCTCGCCGCTCACCCGCCCGGCCGGCGCCCCCGGCCAGCGCATCAGGAAGGGCACGCGCACGCCGCCCTCCCAGGTGGTGCCCTTGTCGCCGCGGAACGGTGAGGTACCGCCCTCGGGCCACATATACTGGTAGGCACCGTTGTCGCTGGTGTAGATGACGATGGTGTTCTTCGCGAGTCCCGTCTCGTCGAGCTTGGCGAGCAATAGACCTACATGCCCGTCGTGTTCTTTGAGTCCTTGACCGTAGACATCCTCGCGACCGGCGCGGGACTGCCCCTGGGATTCGGGCTTCAAGTGAATGAAAACGTGCTGGCGGGTGCTGTTGTGCCACAGGAAGAATGGCTTGCCGTCCTGGGCGCGATGCTCCAGAAAGGCGACCGACTTGGCGGCCACCTCGTCGTCGAAGGTCTTCATGCGCTCGATGGTGAGCGGCCCCTCATCCGCGGCCGGCCCGCCGGCGGTGCAGGAGACGATGCCGCGCGGATTGAACTTGGCCACGAACTCGGGATTGGTGGGCCGATCCGGGTCCTCCAGGTCTTCGTTGGCGTTCAGGTGATAGAGGTTGCCCCAGAACTCATCGAAGCCATGGCGGCAGGGCAGGTGCTCGTCCAGGTCGCCCAGGTGGTTCTTGCCGAACTGGGCCGTCGCATAGCCGCGGGTCTTGAGGATCTCGGCCAGTGTGATGTCCTCGGCCTTGAGCCCGGCGGGGGAGCCCGGGGTGCCGACCGTCGTCAACCCGGTACGCACCGGCAACTGACCGGTAATGAAGGCCGCCCGCCCTGCCGTGCAGCTCGGCTGCGCGTAGAAGGCGCCCAGCCGCAGCCCCTCGCGCCCGATGCGGTCGATGTTGGGTGTGGCCACGCCCATGATGTCGGCGCCGTAGGATGAGACATTCATCCAGCCGATGTCGTCGCCCATGATGACGAGGATGTTGGGCTTGGCCGGTGTCGATGCGGATGCCGCCGCTGCGGCCGGTGTCGCGGCAAGGCTGGGCAGGTGGATCAGCAGCGCCGCGGCGGCGAGCAGGCCGAGCAGGGATCGCTTCATGGGTTGGACTCCGGATTGGGTCGTTACATTGGGAATAGGAGCTTGACGGTCAGGTTCACGGACCACTCGGGAACCACCGCGGCGTTCGCAAAATTGTACTCATAGCTACCGCTGAACTGCACCGGCAATGCATTGAACTTATGCAGCTTGGAGACCTTGACTCCCAGCGGGAGGTTGCTCCAGACGCCCTTATTCCAGTCGTAGGTGATGTTCATCTCGGACGCGCCGATGGACCACTTGTGCGGGAGTGAATAGTTGAGGAGGACTGATTGAACACGATCAGGTCGAACAGCACCGAATCGCCGAGGCCGGTCTTGCCCGATGGGCTCAGGGTGGCGTAGGGGATGGTGGCGCGGGCAATGTGGCTCAGCGCCCCGGTCGTGAACGGCACCACCGGGCGCAGCAGCACCATGTTGCCACTCTCGTCGTGCAGGTTGTAGTAGTTGCCCGAGTAGATGTTCTGGATCTGTACCGCGATCAGCGAGGCGGTGGGGTCGTTGGCGGCCTGGTCCAGGGCCTGGTTGGTGGGGACGGTGGCGGCGGCGCCCGCCCCCGCCACGGTAGTCAAGATAAGAAGACCCATGGCAGTACGCGGCGGAATCGACGGATTGCACATGAAAATCAGCCTGCTCGGATTCGCATTCGGTTGGGGCTGGTCTTCGCAGCCGCGGTCTGTCATCCAAGCACAACACTTAGACGTAGACGGAGGAGCACCCGCGCTTGGGCGAATAGTGTTAGAACTTGACAGTCACTCTAGGGCAATCCTCCTCCGGCGTCTATGCACTTTCCGCAACCAGGGGAACCCCGTCACCCCCGCGCCGGCCCGCCTCGGACGAGGCGGGCCAGCCGCTGGCCGCCGCTGATCCCGGCGCGACTATTTCTTCGTGACGACGACGACGGTGCGCCGATTGCGCGCGCGCCCTTCCTCGGTATCGTTAGTGGCGATGGGGAACTGCTCCCCGTAGCCCTCCGCCGCCAGGCGCGACGGGGCGACGCCGAGCGCGACGAGCTCGCCCTTGGCGCTGTCAGCACGCTCTTGCGACAGTTTCAGGTTGTAGGCGTCGTCGGCCTTGCTGTCGGTATGACCGGCGATCTTCATCTCCAGGGTCGGGTAGCACTTCATGATCTCGGCGATGTTCTTGAGCTGGGCGCGCGAGGACGGTTTGAGTGCGGCCGAATCGGTTTCAAATTCCATCCGATCGAAGGAGAAACTGGTGTTCGGGCCGATGACCGAGGTCTTGTCGTCGAGGAACGCGATCAGCATCGACTCGACGCCGTTCACGCCGACCTCGAGCAGTTGGCCGGAACAGATGGTCTGTTTGACCAGCACCGCCCCGGCGGGACCGGGTGTCGGCGCGGGTGTCGGCGCGGGTGCTGGAGCCCGGGCGGCCGCCGCCGGCGGCGCTGTCGTGGCCGCGACCGGCGGAACGCTCGTCCCGGGAGCCGACTTGGCCTGGTGCGCGAGCCACCAGACGGACCCGACGCCGAGCGCGATCATCCCCAGCACCGGGGCTACCCACTTCCACGCACCCCCGTCCGCGTCCGCCGCGCCGCCGGCCGCCGCGGCACCATAGGCCCCCGGGGCCGCCACGCCGCGGGCCGCCGGGGCCGCCGCACCATAGGCACCCGGGGCCGCCGCGCCGGAGGCCGCCGGGGCCGCCGCACCATAGGCCGCCGGAGCCGCCGCGCCGTGGGCCGCCGGGGCGGCCGGGGCTGCCGCACCATAGGCCCGTGCCGGTGCCTCACCAAACTGGCCGACACCGAGCGCCGCCGCGCGACCCTGCGGCGCGGCACTGTCCAGGAAGGACCCCGGTCCCGTGGTCAGTTCGGCGATGGACGCGGCGTTGAGGCCGCCGGTGCTGCCCGCCTGCCGACCGATCAGGTTGAGGGCGAAGGGCACGACGAGGCCGAACAGCGAGGACGAGGCCGACTTACCGATGCCGGCGGCGCCCGCCAACCAGTCGACCAGACCCGAAACCCGCGATCCGAAGAGCGACGCGACGAACGGCTCACCGCGCTTGACGAGATCCGCGAGCCCGCTCGGGCTGCCGGCCACATCGGCCGGGGTCCCGATCGTCTTGCCGTCGAATCCGCCGTGCTGGAGCATCTCGTGCAGGTCGGCCGCCCCGCCCGTGGTTGCGACCTTCTGGTGGACTGCGCACATGACGGCCGGGACCGCGGCGGTGATTGCGGTCTGTGTCTTGGCCGGCGTCTCGCCGACGAAGGACGCAATCTTGTCGATCACGTCGCTGGAGAACTCGTTTTGCAGCAGGCTGAAGAGATTGAACGCCATGATGAACCCCCCCGGGGCTTAATTGTTACGGACTGCGCACCGAACGCCTCCTGAGAACCAGGCGGCAGGACTGGCGCGTCGGCTGCACAGCACGGCCTGCCGCGGACGGCAGGGGTGCCGGCAATCGATGGAAACCACCGCGCTGAGCCGCGGCTCGGCGCGCGATGTGCCGACCTGGCAGCGACGAAGTCAGACCTTAACCCCCAAGGTCTGCTGGATGTTCTGGACGACCGTCGCAGTGAGGCCCGTCTTCTGGGCCAGCTCAGCCAGGTAAGCCCGTTCGTGAGGGGTGTCGACCTCGATTGCAAGGAGCGAGGCGGCATAGACCTGGGCCGCCACCTCCTGGTTCGGGATGGCGGCGGCGAAGGCGTCCAGGTCCAGGGGTTGCCGCAGTTCCTTCATGATCCAGGCCTCCGTATCCCCGCTCATCCCAGCCTCTTTGAGCTTAGGTTCGCCATCGCTTTCTGCGCTCCGCCGTGGTGGTTGGGTTGACCGGTCGCACCACTCAAGCTATTGATTGGCGCTTATTTTGAAATGGTGAAAACTTGTTACCCGCAGCGTTGTGATGAGACGACCGCGAGCAATCCTCAGGCACGCTTTTCGGGCCCCCGTCATTTGCTGAAGGGCTAAAATGTTGGGATCGGCTGTGGCTGGCCCGTCGCAGCGCGGGCCGGTGGATGAACCGGTATCGCCGCGGCGAGGGTTGTCTAACTTCGACGTGAAATTAGACCAACTGTCACGCGCGGTCTATGCATTTTCCGCAACCGGGGGAGAACCCTTGCAGACATCGAGACAAACGCCTGCCGCCGCGCGCACGGCCGCGGCCCCAAGCTCCTTCGTCGTCCTTCAGGACATCGACGACCCCTGCGTCTGGGAGGCGGCATCACCCCCGTGGGAGGTGCTCGCCTCACCGATCGGGCGCGGCCCTTTCCGGAACATCAAGCGGATCCTCGTTACCCCCAACTGGCTCATCTATCGGGAGTCCTTCGCCTGCGCCCTGCATGTTCAGGGCTGGACCCCGGCCGGGATGCTCGCCTTCACGGTGCCGATCCGTCTGGGCGCGCGGTCGCGCTACTGGGGGGCCGCACTTGCTGAGCACGGGCTTCGCACCTCCTTGCCGGGGTCCCTGGATGTCGTGCTGGATGCCGGACAGGAGCACATGGTCGCCCTGACGCGGCTGGACTGGCTGCGCGCCCAGCTCGATCCGGTCACGGCCCAGACCATCGAGCGGAACGCGGAGAGCCGGGTGCTGCCGGCCGCCGCCCGGCAGCGGAGTGCGCTGGGGACATGGCTGCGGCACCTGCTGAACCGGGTTCACGCCGAGCCGCGGCTCTTGGAGCATCGCGGCGTCGTGACCGCGCTGGAACAGGACCTGCTGGACGGGCTGCTGCGCACCCTGTGCCTGGGCGGCCCCGGGGCCACCCTGGAGGCGGCACACCGGCGTCAACGGGGCTTCGATCTGGCCATCGATATCATGCGTTGCGCCGACCTCGACGAGCTCAACTTCGCGGACCTGTGCACCCAGGCCGGCGTCAGTCAGCGCACCCTGGAGTACGCCTTCCGGGAACGGCTGGGGACCTCGCCCATGGAGTTCATCCGGCGGCTGCGCCTGCATGGGGTGCGCCGTGCGCTGCTGGCGGCAAGCCGCGGGGACGACACGGTGGCGTCGATCGCCATGACCTTCGGCTTCTACCAACTCGGCCGCTTCGCGGCGCAGTACCGGGCGCTGTTCGGCGAGTTGCCCTCCGTCACCCTGACGCGGCGCGGCACCTTTACCGGGGCCAGCCTGCTGGGTTGAGGGATAGACCCCGCACGCGCTTCGGCGGGCGACGACTCGGCTGCGGAAAGCGGATAGACAGCGGGAAACGACGGGCGTAGCGTTAAGATTCAGTAACAGTGACGGCTCCCTCTGCGGGCGCCGTAGCAACCATCCCTGATACCCCTGCCCGGTTCGCTGTTGCTGGCCGTCCCAAGCCATGCCGCCCCCCCGGACCCACGATGCCGTCCTTCAGGAACCAACCTGACCCTGTCCTGACCGATCTGCTCGCCGCGCTGCGGCGCGAGCGGGTCGATGCCGCCGATCCCGAGCGTCTGGTGCTGGAGCTGCAGATTCACCAGATCGAACTGGAACTCCAGAACCGGGAGTTGCTCGAGGCCCGGCAACTGCTGGAGGACGCGCGCGACGACTATGTGGACCTCTACGACTTCGCCCCGGTCGCCTACGCCACGCTCACCGGCGAGGGTCGGATCACCCGGATGAACCTGGCCGCCGCCGCTTTGTTGGGGGTGGAGCGGGCGCGGGGGCTGGAACTGTTCCTGGGCACGCGGCTGGCCCCTGGGGACGGGCGCAACCTGCTCAGCAGCCTCGGGCGGGTCCTGGCGAGCGGCGAGCAGGAGTCCATTGAGGTCGGGCTGGGGCGCCCAACGGCAAACCGGCGCAACCTGCACCTGATGATCCGGCGCGATGATCGGCCCGCGACCGGGGAGGCCCCCACCTGCCGCGTGATCCTGTTCGACATCACCGAGATCACGCGGGCACGCGCCGAAATTGCCGCCCAGAGGCACTTCCTCCAGTCGGTCATCGACGGGATCGGCGACCCCGTCGTCGTCATCGGCACCGATTACCGGCTCCTGCTGATGAATCGGGCGGCACGGCTGGCGACGGGGGTGCCGCCCGAGGGCCGCTGCGGGCTGAGCTGCTACGGCGCAATCCATGGCCGTGACGCCCCCTGTGACAGCCCCGAGCATCCCTGCCCGGTACCGCAAGTCCTGGCGGGCGGGACCGCGGTCAAGGTGGTCCATCGCAAGCGATGCGCGAACGGACAGACCCAGTGGATCGAGGTAATCGGCGCGCCGCTGCTGGGTCCCGGCGGCGAGATCCTGGGCGTGGTCGAGTCCCTGCGCGACATCACCGAGCATCTGGACCTGACCGCACGGCTCCAGGAGCGGGAACTGCAACTGGAGCACCTGGCCCAGCACGACCCGCTGACCGGGCTCCCCAACCGGCTCCTGTTCGCCGACCGGCTGCACCAGGCCATGCGCCACGCCCATCGCGAACAACGCAAGGTCGCACTGCTGTTCCTGGATCTCGACCGCTTCAAGGCCATCAATGACAGCCTGGGACACCCGACCGGGGACCTGATCCTGCAGCAGGCCGCCCGGCGCATGAGCACCCTGGTGCGGGAGGGCGATACGGTTGCCCGCCTGGGGGGCGATGAGTTCACCGTGATCCTGGGAGGCTTGACGCAGGGCAGCGACGCCGGGCTGATCGCCAACAAGCTGGTCGCGGCCTTCCAGGAGCCCTTCGCGGTCGCCGACCGACCACTCTATGTGACCGCCAGCATCGGCGTCAGCCTCTACCCCGATGACGGCATCGAGCTCGATACCCTGTTGCGCAACGCCGATTCCGCCATGTATCGCGCCAAGGACCAGGGCCGCGACACCTTTTGCTTCTATACCGAGGACATGACGGCGCAGGCCCTGGCCCAGGTGACGCTTGCGACCGACCTGCGCCTGGCCCTGGCGCGCGCGCAGTTCGTGCTCCACTACCAGCCCCAGATCGAGCTTGCGACCGGGCTCATCGTCGGCTGCGAGGCCCTGATCCGCTGGCAGCACCCGGAGTTCGGCCTGGTCGAACCGGGGCGCTTCATCCCCTTGGCGGAGTCCACCGGGCTCATAGTCCCGATCGGCGCCTGGGTCGTGCGCACCGCCGCCACTCAGATGAAGGCCTGGCAGGAGCGGGCGCTGCTGACCGATGCGGCGGTCTGGGTCAACCTGTCAGGCCGCGACACCCAAGACCCGAATCTGGCCGCGACCATTGCGGGCCTGTGCGGTGAGGTCGGGGTACACCCGGGCGGCCTGGCGGTGGAGATCACCGAGACCTGGATCATGAGCAACCCGGACCTCGCGGCCACGAATATCCGGCGCCTCCAAGCCCTGGGGATCGCGGTCGGGATCGACGACTTCGGCACCGGTTACTCCTCCCTGGCCGCGCTCAAGCGCCTGGGGGTCAGCGAGATCAAGATCGACCGGTCCTTCGTCGCCGGATTGGCGCAGGACCCGGACGACCGCGCCATCGCCCGCGCGATGATCGCCCTGGGCCGGGCACTGGGATTGCGCGTGGTCGCCGAGGGGGTCGAGACCCAGGCCCAGGCGGACTTTCTCCAGGCCGAAGGGTGTCGGATCGCCCAGGGCTACCTGTTCAGCCGACCGCTCCCGGCGGAGCAGTTCGAGGTCTATGCCCGCGACGCGGCCCCGGTAAAGGAGAACATCCATGCCCAGCCCCGCTGATCCACCTCAGGTGCCTGGAGAGCATCCAGCCGGCAGTGCTGCAAACTGAGGGGCGTTCTTCTTACTGGATCATGAGCTTACCTCGCAATTATCATTCAGATTGCAGGGCCACCATACTTGTTCTCCCAGTGGGAGCGGATCAGCTTCTCCGAAATGCCATCGAGCTTGGCGGGATCGAACGGCAGGGGTTTGGGCTCATGCCCCGGGGCGAAGGCCGTCGGGATGGGTGCGGTCGGGGCCGGCTCTGCTGATGGCGGGGCCGCCAGGGCCTCGGGTGACAGGGCGGCCAGCATCGCGCCGGCGGTCGCGGTGGCCAGAAAGTCGCGCCGGGAATAGTCGTTGCTCATCGCTTTACTCCAGATTCGTGCAGGTGAATAGAGCGCACCCGTCGGCTCAATGATCGTGACGATGATGCGCGTCGGGGAAATGGGCATGCGCATGGGACAAAGGCGCATGTCGATGCTTATGACGATGTGGCTGGCCGGACGGTATCGGTTCATCGTGCGGGTGCTGGTGCTGGTGATGGGGGTCGTGGCCGTGCGCGTGCTCGTGCTCTAGCGCTGCGTGCGTGTGTTCATGACGATGCTGCTCGGTCAGGTGCAGCCAGACGCCCACCGCCATCAATGCGCCCGCGATCAGCAGCCGTTGGTCGAGCGCTTCGCCCAGGAGGGGGATCGCCAGCAGGGCGCCGAAGAAGGGGGCCACGGAAAAATAGGCGCCAGTCCTGGCCGTTCCCAGGTGACGCAACCCGACGACGAACAGGGCCAGACTGACGCCATAGGCCAGCGCGCCGATCGACAAGGCGGCGGCCAGATTCGGTACCGCCGGCCAGGTTGCACCAAGCCAGAGTGCCAGCGCCAGGTTCGCACCGCCGGCCGCCACGCCTTTGATTGCCGCAATCCAGGTCGCATCCGCCAGCGCGACCTTGCGGGTCAGGTTGTTGTCGATCCCCCAGGCGAAACAGGCCCCCAGCACCGCCAGCGCGGGCCAGACACTGCCGAGCCGGGCCTCCTGCGGCCAACTGAGCACCAGCGCACCGGCCACAATGGCGGCCATTCCCAAGGCGATGCGCCGGTCGAAGTTCTCGCGGAACGCAAACCAGGCCAACAAGGCGGTGAACACGCCTTCGGCGTTGAGCAACAGCGAGGCACCGGCCGCCGGCATGCCGGTCAGCCCGAACATCAGCAGCACCGGAGCGACCACCCCGCCGGCCAGAATGGCGCCCGCGAGCCAAGGCCATTCGCCGGGCGCCAGCCGCCCCTTGGGCGCGCGCCTTACCAGGCGATACAGCGACAGCCCGCCGCCCGACCCGAGGTAGAGCAGACCCGCCAGCAGCCAGGGGTCGACGCTCGCCAGCAGCCACTTGGCGAGCGGGGTGCTGCCGCCGAACAACAGCGCGGCACCCAAGGCGGCCAGTACGCCGGGTTGGCGCAACCCGTGTTTCCAATTCGTCGTTATCTGCATCCTGGTTCTCGGTTCATGATGCGGCTTGGCCGCGGTATGCCCAGTGGCAGACGAGGGTGCCGGTCCGAAGGCGTCTGGGACCGGGCGGATGTTGGCAGTTAATCCGGGCCGGCGCCGATGATTGCATATGACGAAACAGCCGCAGCGTCCGGTTGAGAAAAACCTTAACCGGACCAGTCGGCGCGGTCGTTCGGGCCCGGGCTGTTTAGCCCGGTTCGCCAGGTCTGCGCCGTTTACCGCCCCGCCAGTGCGCACCAGGCAGTCGCTAAGGCGTCCGCAGCGCGCTCAATCTCCCCTTCGGTGGTCGGCTCGCCCAGGCTCAGCCGCACCGCTCCCAGTGCCCGCTCCCGCGGGATGCCCATGGCACCGAGCACGCCGCTGACCGCCGCGCCGGACCCATGGCAGGCGGCGCCGAGCGAGACCGCAACCGTGGTGGTGCGGGCCAGCAGGTCCCGGCCGCCCACGCTCGGGAAGGACACATTCAGGGTGTTGGGCAGGCGCTCATCGGGGTGGCCATTCAGGGTAAGCCCGGGGACCGCCGCGACCAGCCGCTCATGCAGCGCGTCGCGCAGGTTGCGCTGGCGCGCCGCGCCGACGGCCAAACGCCCTTGGGCCAGGATTGCTGCGGCGCCGAGGCCAACGAGGTGTGCGACATTCTCCGTTCCCGGCCGCAGGCCGCCTTCATGCCCGGCCCCGAAGAGAATGGGGGCGAGCGGTGTGCCGGCACGGACGAACAGGGCCCCGACGCCCTTGGGGGCATAGAACTTATGGCCCGCGATCGTCAGCAGATCGACCCCGAGGGTCACCATATCCACCGCCACCTTGCCCACCGACTGGGCCGCGTCGGTGTGAAACAGGACCCCACGAGCACGGGCCAGCGCCGCCAACTCGGCAACGGGTTGCAGGGTGCCGACCTCGTTGTTGGAATGCATGATCGAGACCAGCACCGTGTCGGGGCGCAGGGCGGCGAACAGGTCCGCGGGTGCGACCTGACCGGTCGGGTCCACCGGCAGCGTTGTTACCTCCCATCCTTGGGCGTACAGGTGCGCCATGGGCGCGCTCACCGCCGGGTGCTCGATGGCGCTGGTGACGAGGTGGCGTCCCCGCCCCTGCAGTGCCGCCGCGACGCCGAGCACGGCCAGGTTGTTCGCCTCGGTGGCCGAACCGGTAAACAGGACCTCGCCAGGATCGGCGCCGATCAGGGCCGCCACCTGGGAGCGCGCCTGGGCCACCGCCGCCCGGGCCTGGCGACCGTACCAGTGGTCGGAGGACGGATTGCCGTAACCCGCACCGCGCAGCCAGGGCAGCATGGCATCGCGCACCTCGGGGGCGATGGGGGTGGTGGCGTTGTAGTCGAGATAGATGGGCGGGGTCATGGGGTCAGAACGTCAGCACCTGGTCACTGTCGATGACCCACTCGGCTAGCGCTTTCATCGTCGAATGCTCGGCGCCGTCGAAATAGGGGTGGTTCTTGTAAATGCCGCAGCGCGCCATGCAGGTGCCGCAGACCTTCACCACGACGCCGCGCCCGATCAAAGACTTGAGCATCTGCGACAGATCCTGGTCATAGCCCTCGGGCGGACGGCAGACCTCGCGGGCCAGATCGACGGCATCGTTCATCAAGAAGCAGCGCACCTCCTGTCCGCCGTCGACCAGGGTGTTGGCCAGGCGCAGTGCGTTCCAGGTGACATCGGTGCTGTCGTAAGGCTCACGGTTCAGCACGATCAGAATCTTCATGGGCGTTATCCAGTCGGGACGGTGCGACCCATCCTGACAGATCCGGAATCATCGATCAACGTTTCAGTTGAATGTTCTCGGGCGCTCCGGCGTCGCCGGAGCGCCCGCCCGCGGTGTCCCTCGGACGCCGGCCACCCGCTGGCCGGGCAGCCGACCAGCGAGGTCGACGAGCGCCTGCCTGCCAGTCGGGGAAGCCCTTATACTGACAGTCCCGGCCGTCGTTCAGGGCTGTTGGTGACTGTTGCCGAACCACTGCGAGCCCCAACCATGTCCGAACCTCCGGATCACAAGCAAGCACTGTTCGCGCACTTGGCCGTGATCGCCCGTGCGCTCGGCCATGGGGCGCGGTTGGAGTTGCTGGACTTTCTGGCCCAGGGCGAGCGAGCCGTCGAGGATCTCGCTCGGGTCGCCGGACTCTCCATCGCCAACACCTCTAAGCATCTGCAACAGCTCAAGGCCGCGGGCCTGGTGCTGGCCCGGCGCGACGGCAAACACATCCGCTACACGCTGGCGGACGATCGGGTGCTGGATGCGGTCATGGTGCTGCGCGCGCTCGCGCAGGCACGCAGCAGGGCGGTGGGTGAACTGTTGGCCGAGTATCTCGGGAGCCGCGACGATCTGGAGCCGGTCCCGGCCGATGAACTGCTCGTCCGGGTGCGCGACGGGTTGGCGACCGTCATCGACGTGCGGCCCCCCGATGAATTTGCCCAGGGCCATGTCGCCGGGGCGCTGAATATCCCGCTAGAGCGATTGCAGGAGTATCTGGATCGCTTCACGCCGGACCGGGAAGTGATCGCCTACTGCCGCGGCCCTTGGTGCGTGCTCTCGTTCGAGGCGGTGACCCGACTACGCGCGGCGGGATTCTCTGCTCGTCGTCTGCGCGACGGCTGGCCGGAGTGGCGGCGGGCTGGCCTGCCGGTGATCACCAACTGATCGAGTAGCCAAGCCCGGCCAGCGCGCAGGCCCCGATGACCGAGATGACGCCGATCTTATAGCGCCACAGGGCGAGGAACGCGGCCCCATGACCAGGAGCGAGAACCACTCGAAGCGCCCCGCGAAGGGCGCCGCGTGCGTCGCTTGGGGCCAGAGCACATGCCATGCAAAGAAGACCGCCAGGTTGACGATCACCCCGACCACCACGGCGGTGATGCCGGTCAGAGGGGCGGTGAAGAACCAGCCCATCTGGGTCAGCGGTCCGGCCCAGCCGAAGCTTAAGAACAAGGCCCCTTCCACTCGGCCCCAAGTCCCAACACCCACCAGGCAGTAGACCAGGGTGCGTGGCCAGGAGAGGCCGGCGTGGACCGGCGGCGGGCTGTGGTCGTCGATCAGGGCCGGTCCATAGGTCCGGCCCGAGGCCCCGTGACCCCCACCGGTCTTGGGCGACGCCGGGAAAGCAATCCTGGCGCTCGATCTCGGCCAGCGATCGATCGAGTTGGCGCTGTCGGCGCCGCGCCCCGGCCTCATCGAGCCCGGGGATTTCACCGGCTAAGCCCGCCATCGCCTGGGACAACGCGGCATAGTCCGCCGTCCGGTCGAACAACCCGGTCAGCGCCTGCTCTAACGCGCTCGCCTGCATGGGCGCGTGACCATGTCGATCGGACCTATGTGGGTTGGCGAACAGATCAGGCGGGGGGGACAGGCGTATCGTCAGCCGCGGTGTGTTTAGCGCCAGGGGCGCTTTGTGCTCAGGGCCAGCGGGTCATCATAAGACAAAAAAAGGGGTTGTGACGCCGGATCGGCTTTGGATGAGGCCGCTGCCCGGAGGCTTTGGCACGCGAAGACTGATGTCGCGGTGCCACAAGCGGGTCGGCCGTGGGGCATTGCCGGAGGATTCGGTCCTGCCGGCGGGCCCGCCAAACTCACAACGGGAGAGACAATCAATGCGAACCTTAGACGGCTACCGCAGCACTCACTCGGACCTGCGCCAGATCATCGGCGACCTGCGCTCGATCCTCGCCGATCAGCAACCGAGTCTACGCAGCAACGCCAGGACGGCCTATGATCTGTTGTGCGACCTGGGCGAGCGGGTGAGCAGGCATTTGGACCTGGAGGATCACGACCTGTACCCCACCCTGCTAATTCATGAAGACCCGAAGGTCAAGTCCATGGCCTGGGGATTCATCATCGGGGAGCGGCCCATGCGCCAGACCCTCGAGGACTACCACCAGCGCTGGCTGAAGCACTGCGACTTCAACTTCACTGATGAATTTCTCGCCGAGACCCAAGCCGTCGTCGCCTCCGTCGCGCAGCGCCTCGATCGTGAGGAACTGGTCCTGTTGCCCAAGATGGTCGAGATCGGCCTGCTGCGCGAGGCGCGCCTCTAGTCTGGGAGGCCAATCACTGACGGCAATGAAAAGCCCGTGTGGCGTTACCGCCGCACGGGCTTTTTTTTCCATCAGGGGTGCCGCCGACGGCGCCACCCCTTGCCTGTGCCCCCGGACGGGTCCTTCCGACCGATCGGCGTCGGGTCGCGGCCCGCAGGCCGCGCCCGCGCCTTAGAGGGCTAGGCCGTCGGCAGGCCTAGGACCGATCGTTCAGCCACTTGCCGATGGCGGGGGTGACCTCCTTCTGGGCCTTGCCGCTGACATAGATACCGATATGGCCGCCGGGGAAGGGGTTTTCGGTATAGTCCGTGCTGCCGACCAGGCCCTTCATCGCCTGGGAGGCGGCCGGGGGCACCAGGTGGTCCTGCAGGGCGAAGACGTTGAGCAGCGGGCAGGTGAGATTCTTCAGGTCGATCTCGTAGTCGCCGATGACGACGCCGCCGTTGATGAGTCCGTTCTTCTGGTAGAAGTCCTTGGAAAATTGCCGGAAGGTCTCGCCCGCCTGGTCGGGGCTGTCGAAGATCCACTTCTCCATGCGCAGGAAGTTCTTGACCTTGTCGGCATCCTCCAGCACGTCGACCATGTTGACGTATTTCTGGCCGGCCAGGGCGAAGGGCTTGAGCGACAGGAAGGTCCAGTTCAGCAGCTCACCCGGGACATTGCCCATGGTGTCGACGGCCAGGTCGATGTCCATGGCCTGCACCCAACTGGAGAGCAGGTTGCCGGGGGTCTGGAAGTCTACCGGGGTAACCATGGTGACCAGGTTCTTGACCTTGTCCTGGTGCATGGAGGTGTACATCAGGCTGAAGACGCCACCCTGGCAGATCCCCAGGATGTTGATCTGCTCCAGCCCGTGGGACTCGCAGATGAAGTCCACGCAACGGTCCACATAGCCGTTGAGATAGTCGTCCAGGGTCAGGCAGCGGTCGGCGCCGTCCGGGTAGCCCCAGTCGATCAGGTAGACGTCCTGACCGGTGGCGAGCAGGCCCTTGATGGTCGAGCGGTCCTCCTGGATGTCGGTCATGTAGGGCCGATTGACCAGGGCGTAGATGACCAGCACCGGCACCGGCCGGGGGGTGACGCCCGCGGGGGTGTCGTAGCGGTACAGGACCAGCTTGTCTTCCTTGTAGACCGCCTGCTTGGGGCTGACGCCGGTATCGATCTTGTCCGCGTTGAGCAGGTTTTCCATGCCCTTGCCCAGCTTGCGGGTGTAGTCGAGCATCTCCTGGGTCAGTTTGTCGGGCCGAATGTCGATTGGGATCACGTGATCTCTCCTCGTTTTAGGTGTGTCTGCCGCGCCTTCTTATGGGGGGGCGGCAGTTATTTGGTGGTTGGCTTGACGGCGGGCTTCTTGGGTGCAGCGGCCTTGCTATCGGCCGGGCCGGCGATCAGGGCAGCGCGGGGGACGTTATGGGTCTTGACGCGGGCACCCGGGGCGAGCGGCTGGCCGCTGGCCAGGGCCTCGACCTGGGCCTGCAGGACCTTCAGGCCATGGCTGAGCTTCTTGTTTTCGCGCCGGGTCTCCTGGAGACGGTCCTGGAGGGTGCGGATTTCGGAGCGCGTGGGCATGTTCAGCGCGCCCAGTTGCCCGTCGACCATCTCCGACATGCGCGCCTTGAGCGCCATCTGGGAGTTGATCAGCTTGCCGTGCAGTTGCGCATAGGCCGGGGTGCTGACCTCTTCGGCGTAGACCGCCTCGCAGCAGTTGACCCAGTCGTCATAGATGGCGCGGGCCGAGTCGATGGTCTTGCCGCTGCTGATCAGGTCCTGCATGTAGGCGCGCATGCGCTCGACCGCCTTGACCCCGAGCTTGGAGTAGAAGGCCGAGTACTCCTGGAGGGCCTTCTGGTAGTCGATACTGCGGCGGATCAGGTCCTGGTAGGCGCCCTGCTCCTCACGGGTGTAACCTAGCCCGGGGGCCGACAGCAGCCGGTCCACATGCTCCTGCATGCCGTCGTGGGGCATGTTGCGCAGGACGTCACCGGGGATCAACGGCGACATGGAGGACGTCATGCGCTGCCAGTTGTCCAGCGGCAGCTCCCAGAAGGCCAGCATGCGGTGCATGGCGTTCTTGTCGTCACCGCCCCCGCCGAGCCCGCCCATGAAGCCCTTCTGCATGTCCTCCAGGGCCTTGCTGAAGGCGCTCCAACCGTCGCCGCCGCCGCCCGCGGTGGGCAGGAAGGTCTCGGCCATTTTGAAAAAGGACTTACCCTGCTCCATCATCCGCTCCATGAACTGCTTGGAGGCAGCGGGCGCGGCCGGGGACACGGCACTCCACCAGTGCTCCAGGGCGGACTCCCAGGGCGCGGTCTGACTGCCCCCCTCCAGGCCCATGGCCTTGCGATTCATCGCGATCCAACTCTCCCAGTATTTACGCTGGGTTTCCATCCAGTCGTTTGAAAAGAAGCTATCTTCGTTCACGTTGTGACCTCCTCGGTGTAAAGTCGGAAAAAGCTAGCACGGAAAATTGTGCGCTGCAACAAACTCCGCTATGATCCGTCGGTGAACCAGGCATGGGGATGTTGACGAGGGGCACCAGACGCCCCCAAGCGCGCAGCCCCGTGAGCGTTTCGGCAGTCGTGCGGGCAGCAGCGGCGGTGAACCGACAGCCGCGCCGGCGCCTTTTTGCTGCGCCTGGCGCGGAGACGGCCGTCCCCGGCCGGCGGTCCGCTACCTGATATAGTTACGGAGCACACCAGGGGCAATGAGCGACACCAGCATGATCCGCGCCGCGGTGCGGATCGCCAAGGCGGTGGTTACCGGTCGCTCCAGGCGCCCCGCCGACGCGATCCTACCGGGCGGCATCGCCGAGCGCAAAGGAAAACCAGTCGGCGCGGCCCGCAACGGCGCGCCGTCGGCCGCCGGAACACCCGGCGGGACCGCGCCCGGGGCCTTGCCTCCCCCTGGGGGCGCACCGTCGCGGCGCGGCGGCGCGGTACACTTGGTCGCGAGGGTCCCCAATCAGGCGATGGCCATGAGCAGCGAACGCATCATCAAGAAATACCCGAACCGGCGTCTGTATGATACCGAGGTCAGCCGCTATATCACCCTGGCCGACGTACGTAACCTGGTGATGGGCAGCGCCCGGTTTCGGGTCGTCGATGCCGCCAACGACGCCGATATCACCCGTTCGATCCTGCTCCAGATCATGCTGGAGGAGGAAACCGGGGGCGAGCCCCTGTTCAGCGCGACCATGCTGGCCCAGATCATCCGGTTCTACGGCGGCACCGTCCAGGGGGTCTTTGCCCGTTACCTGGAGAGTTCGCTCGACCTCTTCGCCCAGCAGCAAAAACAACTGACCGACGCCTGGGGCGACAGCCCCCTGGACGCGGTAACCCGCATGACCAAGCGCAACATGGACCTGTGGTCGGAGCTGCAGGACGAGTTCATGCGCGCGGCCGGGATCCCCGTCGGCGGCGAGCGCCCGGACGACAACGACGACGACGACCAGTGAGCGGGCCCCAGCCCCAAGATCGGCGCACCTAAAGAAAATTAATCCATAGTATTTCGTTTTTCTTCCTTGACAGGGGCCAAAACGCCGACTATTGTGCACTGCAACAAATGTTGCAACGCAACAAAGTTCTGGAGACAGACTAATGAACGCAAACGACACCTTCAATACCGTCAACGAAATCACCACCAAGGGCGTGGAGCGCATGTCCAGCCTGGGCGAGCTCAATCTGCGCATCTTCGAGCGTCTGGCCGCCCGTCAGGTCGATGCGATGAATCTCGCCGTTGAGCACAGCGTGCGCCTGACGAAGCTCGCCACCGAGGCCAAGGGTGTGAACGAGTTCGTCAAGGGTCAGGCCGAGGCCGTCAAGGACTTCAGTGAGCGCGTGATGGGTGAGTCCAAGCTCAACCTGCAGCTCGCTGGCCAGACCCGCGACGACTACCGCGTCTGGTTCGAGAAGAGCCTGGCCGAGGTCAGCGCCGATCTTCGCAAGACCGTCCCCGCCGTTTAGTCACCAATTGAGTCGGGCGACCGATAACAACAACCAAGTCGCCTGAAGGTCTCAACCGAGTCCTCCTCGTCTCTCTCAACATGAGACGTTCAAGCCCGGCTCCCCGCCGGGCTTTTTTTTGCCCTTTTTTTGCCGGAGGTACTGGACTCATCGATTCAGCGCTTGCGCGCACGCCCCAGCGCCGCCTCCAGTTCCCGCACCTTCTCCTGGGCCGCCGTGACCCGCTGGTCATACTCCAGCGTGGAAACCTGTTGTCCGCCGGGCGTGGTCTGCCAATCGTCCTCACCGTGGATCTTTGCCTGTTCCAGCGCCGCCTTAGCCTGGATCAGGGCCTGCTGGGCCTGCTGGGGCGAAGGGAGCGTAGCGGCGCCCGCGTTTGCGCCCTGACCCACCCCCCCGGGCGGCGGTGCCTCGGCGCCGATGCGAATCCGCATCGCCTCGACAGTGCCCGCGCTGTCCGGGACCGGGGCCGTGGTTGAATAGCTCACGCGGCCCTGCGCGTCCACCGACTTGTAGATCGCATCGGCAGCGACCGCGCCCAAGGCCGTCGCGGCGCCCGCCAGGACCAGCGCGGCAATGATGAAACCGCGGCACCCGGGTCGAGGTGCCGACGACGACGCCCGCGGGGACAGGGGACAGCGGTTCATCCGTCTGCGCCTCAGCGCTCCCCGGCGATCGGACCGAGCGCCGGCCGGTCATCGGGCCATCGCAGCCCCGCCGCGCTGTGCTCGGCCACGCGCCCGAGCAGGGCGCGGGCGACCCCAGCCCCGGCGCGGCGCCCGGAGTGCAGCGCCCACTGGATGGACGGGGCGCACTGGTAGTCGCCGCAGACCCAGAGCCGGTCGGCCACCCGCTGCTCCCCCCCGCCCGGATAGGGGACGGGCGGCGCCTGCACCGGCAGCGCCTGGGGCAGCCGATAGACAGCCAGCCGCTCCCAGCCCCGTACCCGATCGCCGAACCAGGCGGCGAGTTCACGCCGCAGGGCCGTCTCCAGTGCATCCGGGTTGTGCTGGGCGCCGTGACAATTGACCGCGATCAGGGACTGGCCCGCCGGGGCATAGAGGTCCGACAGGTTGCTTGGGCACAGCAGGCTGTTGACCCGCCCCTGGCCCTCGCCATTGAGCAGCAGATAGGGACCACGGTAGGGCGCCCGCCCCGTCGCGAAATAGACGCAGGTGGTGCCGCGCCCGGCCGCCAACGCGGGCGCGAGCGGCACCCCCAGCAGCCGCGCGGTCTGTGCCTGCGCGGTGGCGATCACCAGGGTGCGGGCGCGCAGGCGCTCGCCGGAGTCGAGCAGCACCGCACCGTCGCCCAGCCGCTCCACCCGGCAACCGGTGCGGATCTGCTCGGCGGGCAGACGGGCGGCCAGTTGCGCCGGGATCTCGCCCATACCGCGGGCAGGCAGGGCCGTGTCGCCCAAGGCGAAGGCGCGGAAGATGAACTCGAAGGTGCGCGATGAGACCGCCAACTCCGGCTCGAAGAAGACGCCGCTGAAGAAGGGCTTGAAGAAGCGCTCGATCATTTGCTCGGAAAAGCCCAACTGCCGCAGGCGCCCCAGGGCCTGGGTCTCGGGGCGCCCATAGAGGTCTTCCAGGGTCCCGCGCAGGCAGCGGCGGCGCAGCCCCAGGAGGCGCAGCTTGTCCGCCAGGATGCCGATGGGGGAGGCCAGCATCTCCGGCAACCGCGCCGGGCGGCGCCACACGTCGCTGACCCGGTGGAAACGCCCGCCGGTCCGCACCAGGGCGCCCGGATAGAATGGGCGCAGGTCGAGGCGACCGTAATCGAGCCAGCGCCGGGCCTCCGGATACCAGGTCTGCAACACCTGAAAGCCGCGATCGAGCAGAAACCCCTGGCGCTGATCGGTACGCACGCGCCCGCCGACCCCCTCGGCCGCCTCCAGCACCAGGGGTTCGAGCCCGTTCTCCCGCAGGGTCAGGGCGCAGGCCAAGCCGGACAGCCCGGCACCGATGACGATGACATCCGCGTTCATGCTGTGACTCCGAGGTCAGGACCCGGTCTCATGGCAGGCGCCGACGCGCGACAGAGCGCCGCACGCCGCTCGACAGGCGACTACTGTAACGCGGGAGACCGGTGCTTGGCGAAGCCCCGTCACCCGGATTGCTCAAATTATCCGCAGGACCAGCCCATGCCGCTTGAACCCTACGCCTACGCCCTGCGCATCCGGCTGCACGACACCGACGCGGCCGGGGTGCTGTTCTACGGGCACCTCTTCAGACACGCCCACGACGCCTACGAGGCATTTATGGAGCACCTGGGGTTCCCGCTCAAGGACCTGATCGGAACCGGGGCCAGCGCGCTCCCACTGCCCATCACCCAGGCGCAGGCACGCTACGAGCGCCCGCTGCGGCTCGGCGACCGGGTCCGGGTGGAACTGCGGGTCGCCGCGGTGCGACGGCGCTCCTTCGCGCTGGACTATCGCTTTCTGGATGATCGGGGACACACCTGCGCCCGAGCGCGTACCGTCCATTGCCTGGTCAGTCAAGAGGATGCCGGATTACCCGCGGAGCTGCACCAGGCCCTGATCGCGCGGGTCGCGAGCGCCGGACCAAGCCCATGAAACCAAGCCTGGCGACTCGGGCAGAGGAATGCCTTGCGTGGGGACAAGCACCGGGGAACGATCCAAGCCGGTGCGTCAGCCCGGACCCGCTGCGCTGTGCTGGTGCATCGTCGGCACTCACCGCGCCGGATGCGCGCCCGCCGATGTGGAACTGCCCCGTACCGCCGCCGTCCTCACCCGCACGAACCTGACCGTCTCCGGTCGGCACGGTTCCTGCTTGCCCTCGCACCAAATTTGCACGAGCGACACGACCCAACAGCACAGAGGTAAGTTTCGATGGAGATAGTGAAGACCGGCAGCGACGTCCTCTTCATCCTGATCGGCGCCGTCATGGTCCTGGCCATGCACGCGGGGTTCGCCTTTCTGGAGTTGGGGACGGTCCGGGCCAAGAATCAGGTCAATGCCCTGGCGAAGATCATGAGCGACTTTGCCGTCTCGACCATCGCCTACTTCTTCGTCGGCTACTGGATCGCCTACGGGGTCCACTTCTTCTCCGACGCCGCGGCGCTCCAGGCCCAACACGGCTACGCCCTGGTCAAGTTTTTCTTTCTCCTGACCTTTGCCGCCGCGATCCCGGCCATCGTCTCGGGCGGCATCGCCGAGCGCGCGCGCTTCAACCCGCAATTGCTGGCATCCTTCCTCATCGTCGGCCTGCTCTACCCCTTCTTCGAGGGCATGGTCTGGAACGGCAACTTCGGCCTGCAAGCGCTCATCGAGGGCATCTTCGGCAAGCCCTTCCACGACTTCGCCGGCTCCGTCGTGGTCCATGCGGTCGGCGGCTGGATCGGGCTCGCCGCCGTGCTCCTGCTCGGCCCCCGGCAAGGGCGTTATCGTACCGACGGCGGCATGACGGCGCACCCGCCGTCCTCCATCCCCTTCCTCTCCATCGGGGCCTGGACCCTGACCGTGGGCTGGTTCGGCTTCAACGTCATGTCCGCCCAGACGCTCGATGCGATCAGCGGGCTGGTCGCGGTGAACTCATTGATGGCCATGGTCGGCGGCATCCTGGCGGCGCTCGTCGTCGGCAAGAACGACCCGGGCTTCCTGCACAACGGCCCCCTGGCCGGCCTGGTCGCGGTCTGCGCGGGCTCCGACCTGATGCACCCGATCGGTGCCCTGGTGACCGGCGCCGTGGCCGGCGCCCTCTTCGTCTATGCCTTCACCCTGACCCAGAACAAATGGCGCATCGACGACGTGCTGGGCGTGTGGCCCCTGCACGGTCTCTGCGGCCTCTGGGGCGGGATCGCGGCCGGCATCTTCGGCCTCCAGGCCCTGGGCGGGGTCGGCGGTGTCACCTTCGGCGGCCAACTGGCCGGCAGCCTGACCGGTGTCGTGATCGCCTTCGGCGGCGGCTTCCTGATCTATGGCGCCGTCAAGTCCGTGATGGGCCTGCGCCTGAGCCAGGAGGACGAATACCTGGGCGCGGATCTGAGCATCCATAAGATTACCGCGCAGCCGGACTATAACCGCGGGGAGGTTTGAGCCGACGGAGTGCCGAGGACCAGTCGGCCAGGAGCCGCGGCGGACCTTGATCATTATTTCGGCTACCTCGAGGGTGATAGCCGTCGCGGCCGGGGGGCCGCTCCTACGCCGTAGGAGCGGCCCCCCGGCCGCGACGGGTTGCCGCAAGGGCGCGTGGCCGGAGTTATGATCACGTCTTGGAAAGCGAGCACGCGCCGTTCCAGGCATACCCTCAGCAATCATCGGGAGCAGCCATGGAGAAAGTCGATTTCAAGAAGGACTTGAAGCACTTGTATCAACCATCGGCCAAAGAGGTTGTCGAGGTTGAGGTGCCAAAGATGAACTACCTGATGGTGGACGGCACGGGCGATCCCAATACCTCACCGGCCTACGCCGCTGCGGTCGAAGTCTTATTCATGGTTTCCTATGCCGTGAAGTTCATGATCAAGAAGGGGCCCGCGGCCATTGACTATGAATGGAAGACCATCATCAGGCAGCCGATGGCATGATGGGGCCTTGACCATGCCAGTTCCGGCGCTCGGCGAGCGGTCCGCGGTCCGCGGTCCGCACAGCGGACCCTACGGGCGCGGAGCCAACCCGGAGGGTCCGCTGTGCGGACCGGCGACCTCGCTGCTCACGGGCTGGCCGGACTTATGATCGAGGCCCATTAGCCCATCACAGCATCCCGAGCTGGAGCTTGGCCTCGTCGCTCATCTGATCCTGGCCCCAGGGTGGGTCCCAGACCAGTTCGACCGCAACCTCGCCGACGCCTTCGACGGCGGCCACCGCGTCCTTGACCATCAGCGGCATCATGCCGGCCACCGGGCAGGACGGCGCGGTGAGGGTCATGTCGATGGCCACGTCGCCGTTATCGCTGATGTCGATGGTATAGATCAGACCCAGGTCATAGATGTTGATCGGGATCTCGGGGTCATAGACGCCGCGGATGGCCGCGATGATGGGTTCGCGCAACTCCTGCGCGTCCATCCGCTCGACCACCACATCCACGGGATGCGGGGCTTCTTCCGGCGGTGCCTCGTGTCGCCCGAAACCCGCGAAGCGAGCCAAACGGTTCATAGGGAGACCTCTTCTGCTACTGCTGCGGCGTGCCTAGCCAATTGCGGTTCAATCCAACGGGGCCTGCTCAAGCAGCCGCCCGACCTGCTCCGTGACCTGCTCGCGCAGTGCCTCGGGCACCAACGCGTCCAGGATCTCGCCGGCGAATCCCAGGCACAGCAGGCGCCGGGCGCGCGCGCGACTGATCCCGCGGGAGCGCAGATAAAACAACTGCTCCGGGTCGATCTGGCCGACCGTGGTGCCGTGGCTGCATTTCACATCGTCGGCGTTGATCTGAAGCTGGGGCTTGGTGTCGACCTCCGCCCCCTCGCACAGGAGCAGGTTGCGGTTGGTCATGGCCGCATCGGTCTGTTGGGCGTCCCGGGCGACCCGCACCAGACCGTCGAACACCGCCCGCCCCTTGCCGTAGAGGATGCCCTTGAAGTTCTCGCGGCTCGTGCACTGGGGCAACTGATGCTCGACGTCCAGGTGGAAGTCCATCAACTGGCCGTCACCGGCGAGATAGAGCCCCTGCAGGTCACACTCGGCGTGCTCCCCGGCAAAGCGCACGCTCAAATCAGTCCGCGCCCAGGTGGCACCCAGGCCCACATTGATGCCCTGATAGCGGCTCGCGGTGCCGAGACGCAGATAAAGCCCACTCAAGTGGAAGGCGCGCGCACTCTCCGCCTGGATGCGCTGGTGGGTGAGGACTGCATCCCGGCCCAGCGCGATCTCCACCACCGCATTGGTGCAGTAAAGCGAGTCACCGAGGCTCAGATAGCGCTCGATCAGGTTGGCCTGGGCACCGTCCCCCAGGGCGATGAGATGGCGGGGCTGGGCGACCCGCGGCTCGTCCATCCCGACCGACAGGTGAATGAGTTCAATCGGCCGCTCCAGGCGGGCGCCGCGCTCCAGGAGGACGACCAGGCCATCGTCGAGGCCAGCGGTATTGAGCGCCGCGAAGAGTGGCTGCGCCTCCCCGACCACGCCGTTGAGCCGCCCCCGCAATGCGTCCGGGTCCGACTTGAGCAGCGCGGCCAGTCCCGCGATCCGCACCCCGGCCGGCAGGTCGTGCAACTCGGACAGTCCCGGCATGAAGCGGCCGTTGACGATCAGCACCCGGTAGCTCTCAAGCCCCGGGATCAGCAGGTCTTCGAGGTCCTCGCGCTGCACCGCGGTGAGCGACTCGGCGGTGGGGACGAAGCCCTGCGCCAGGAGTCGCGTCAGGCTGGTATAGCGCCAGTTCTCGGCCTTGTTGCCGGGGATGCCCTGGGTCTCTACCCGGGCGCGCGCCTGGGCGCGCTGGGCCTCCAGCCAGCCCAAGGGGATTGTTTCGGCGGCCGGGGCCGCCGCGAGCCAGGGGAGCAGGCCCTTGTCGAGTACCGCACTCATGCCGCCTCCTCACCGAGCCAGCCGTAACCCTTTTCCTCCAGTTCCAGGGCCAGTTCCTTGCCGCCGGAGCGGATGATCCGGCCATGTGCCAACACATGCACATAGTCCGGCTCGATATAGTCCAGGAGGCGTTGGTAGTGGGTGACCAGAATCACCGAACGCTCGGGGCTGCGCAGGGTATTGACCCCATCGGCGACGATGCGCAGGGCATCGATATCCAGCCCCGAGTCGGTCTCGTCGAGAATGGCGAGCTTGGGTTCCAGGAGCGCCATCTGGAAGATCTCGTTGCGCTTCTTCTCACCGCCCGAGAAGCCGAAGTTGACCGGGCGCTTGAGCAGTGAGTCGTCCAGGTGCAGGACCTTGAGCCGCTCCTTCATCAGACGCATAAAGGCCACCGCGTCCAACTCCGGCTGCCCGCGGGCGCTGCGAATGGCATTCAGGGCCGCCTTGAGGAAGTAGGTATTATTCACCCCGGGCAGTTCGACCGGATATTGGAAGGCGAGGAACAGGCCCAGGTGGGCCCGCTCCTCGGGCGTCAAGGCCAGCAGGTCCTGGTCCTCGAAGGTCACGCTGCCGCCGGTGACCGTATAACCTTCGCGACCGGACAGGACATGGGCGAAGGTGCTCTTGCCGGAGCCGTTGGGGCCCATGATGGCGTGCACCTCCCCGCGGCCGACCTCCAGGTCGAGACCCTTCAGGATCTCCTTCTCGCCGACCTTGGCCCTCAGGCCCTTGACAGACAACATCTGGAATCTCCTGCACGTAGAGCGGCCGCCAGGGTCCGCCTCAGAATAAATTCAGCCGCAAATGACGCAAATGGACGCAAATATACTCCGAATCAACCTTAAAGCGGGCCGCGGCGCGAACTGCACCGCGAGCCCCTCATTTGCGTTTATTTGCCTTCATTTGCGGCCTCTGCTTCTTTCCTGCTAACCGACCGCCCCCTCGAGGCTGATGCTCAGGAGCTTCTGCGCCTCGACCGCGAATTCCATCGGCAGTTGCTTGAAGACCTCTTTGCAGAAACCGTTGACGATCATCGCCACGGCATCCTCCGCGGTCAGTCCCCGGGAGCGGCAGTAGAAGAGCTGGTCATCGCTGATCTTGGAGGTCGTCGCCTCGTGCTCCAATTGCGCCGTCGGGTTCTTGACCTCGATATAGGGGACCGTGTGGGCCGCGCAGCGCGCCCCGATCAGGAGCGAATCGCACTGGGTATGGTTACGCGCCCCCGCCGCCCTGGCGGCGATGCGCACCAGGCCGCGATAGGTCTGCTCGCCCTCCCCGGCCGCGATCCCCTTGGAGACGATGGTGGAGCTGGTGTTGCGCCCGAGATGGATCATCTTGGTGCCGGTGTCGGCCTGCTGGCGGCCCTTGGTGACGGCCACCGAGTAGAACTCCCCCACCGAGTCGTCCCCGCGCAGGAGGCAACTGGGATACTTCCAGGTGATGGCGGAGCCGGTCTCCACCTGGGTCCAGGAGATCTTGGAGCGGGCGCCGCGGCAGTCCCCGCGCTTGGTCACGAAGTTGTAGATGCCGCCGCGGCCCGCCGCGTCGCCCGGGTACCAGTTCTGGACCGTGGAATACTTGATCTGCGCGTCATCCATGGCGATCAGCTCCACCACCGCCGCGTGCAGTTGGTTCTCGTCGCGCATCGGGGCGGTGCAGCCCTCCAGGTAGCTGACGTAGCTCCCGGCCTCCGCAATGATCAGGGTGCGCTCGAACTGCCCGGTGTTGCGGGCATTGATACGGAAATAGGTGCTGAGCTCCATGGGGCAGCGCACCCCCTTGGGGATATAAACAAAGGTGCCGTCGCTGAAGACCGCGGCATTGAGCGCAGCATAGAAGTTGTCCGTGTGGGGGACGACCGAGCCCAGGTACTGCCGCACCAGATCGGGGTAGTCGTGGACCGCCTCGGAGATGGCGCAGAAGATCACACCCGCCTCCGCGAGCTTGACACGGAAGGTCGTGGCCACCGAGACGCTGTCGAAGACGGCGTCCACGGCGATCCCGGACAGGGCCATCTGCTCCTCGATCGGGATGCCGAGCTTGTTGTAGGTCTCAAGCAAGGCCGGATCGATCTCGTCCAGGCTCTTGGGTCCGTCGTTCGACTTGGGGGCCGAAAAGTACGATATCGCCTGGAAGTCGATCGCCGGGTAGTGGACCTGCGCCCACGCGGGAGTCGCCATGGTCTGCCAGTGCCGGAAGGCCCGCAGCCGGTACTCCAGCATAAAGTCGGGCTCACCCTTGCGCGCGGAGATGGCACGCACCACCCCCTCGTCCAGACCGGGCGGGAGGGTGTCGGACTCGATCTCGGTGACAAACCCGTGCTCGTACTCGGAGGCGACGAGCGCTTCAACGGCTGGACTTGCGGCTATCACACTTGGGCTCCGTCTTTATCAGGTGCCAATTTCTCAGCAGTTCACTAGGTTTTCAATATACGACTCGCTCGCCAGGTTTCAACACCCGTAACGACGCGGCATCGCCTCGTCCACCCCTACTCCGTCAGGGCTAGTCCGTCAAGGCCCGTTCCAGGATGCGGCGGACCTCGGCCTCCAGTTCCATGGCACGGCCCTCGCCGGGGCTGCCCTTGACCATGACCGAAAGACGTGGAAGCACGATATAGCTGGTCCCGTCGCGCTCGAACACGGTCAGATGCAGGGGGTACAGGGCCAACAGGTCCGGGTCCGCGTTGGCGATGGCGTTGGTCCACTCCAGATTGCCGAAGGCCAGGGCGCGCACCGTGCCGAGCCGACTGCGGTTGTAATCCGCTCCCCATTGATCGGCATTGCCGGCCATCCGCTCGCCCAGGTTGGCCTCATGCACCACCCAGAACCGCGCGGCCTCCAGAGCCTTGTAAATCCGGTCATAGACTGCATCGGCCTGGAGCGGTGTCTGTAGCCGCAGGACCCCCGCGGGGGCGGCGCCGACACTCCCGGGCCAGAGGACGATCAAGAGGGCGAGCCACCAGTGCTTCATTCGGATTGCTGTCACACGCTGTAAAAGGTCGAGACCGGACGCGGTGCCGCGCCCACACCGTACCAAGGCGCAAGCGGGCAGTCTGAACGCGGTCCGGGCTATGGTAAAGTCCGCGGGCGCGGATTGATATGCGGCCGGCGCCGTTGCCGAACCGGCCGGTGCCGGCACCCCCGGCACCAGTGGTCTCCCGGCGCGTCGGGGCCGTCGCCCCGCGGCCCGGCATTGAGTCCGTCCGCCCCGATCCGCCCTCGACTGTCCACCAACGGAGAATCCCGATGCCCTTGCCGCAGACCGCCCTGGCCCCTCACCGACAGGCCCGACCGCTCGCCTTGGCCGTTGCCCAGAAGATGGGGGCGATCGCGCTGATCGCACTCCTCGTCGGTTGCGGCCACTGGCCCTTCGAGCAGCAGTCGCCGGGCCCCGCCCGACCCGCAAGCAAAGACTGCCGCGCGCGCTGCGACCTCCAGAAAACCCAGTGCCAACAGCGTCAGCAGACCCGCGAACAGGGGTGCGCGCAGCACTACACCAGCGCCAAGGCCGACTATGGTCTGTGCCTCAAGGCCGGTAACCGCAACTGCCGGGCGCCCTACACCTGCCTGGGGGCTGACCTGGGGATCTGCCAACAGGAATTCGAGCCGTGCCTGAGCGCCTGCGGCGCACGCGGCGCCCAGCCGCTTTACGTCGGGACCGGTACCCCGGCCGCGGCGCCCGCACCGCCCCCGGAGATCGCCATCACCCCCGCGCCGCCGCCCATGCTCGCGCCGACCCCCACACCGAAGCTCGAGAAGACCCCCGCCCCGGCCCCCAAGGCCAACCAGACCCCTCCCGCGACCCCGAAAGTCGAGAAGACCGGCGGCGCGGCTGGCTGAAAGGGTTCGTGGTGCGGGCAGGCGCCGCGACGCACCGGCGCCCCGGCCCGCGGGCGCAGCAGCAACCGTTGGGCGCGTACCCTTTTTGTCCCATCCTGATAGAATCCGCACCATCGCGGCCGTGCCTCCCGAAGGCCGCGAGCAGCGCACTGCGACCGGGGCCGGCAGGGTCCCGGTCGCCTCGACCACCACACTTGAGGACAACGAACATGGCCGAACTCTTTTCCGCCGACTGGATGAACGAACTCAAAGACGCCTGGAACGATGAGCCGGAGGTGCGCGACAAACTGGCCGAGATCGGCTTCAACTCGGTGATCTACTGCGGATTCAAGAACGAGGAGGACCCCCGCGGCCTGTTCGTGGTGGAAAACGGCGTGTGCGTACGCGCGGGCTCCTGGTCCAACACCGAGCCGCCCGCCAACTGGGACATGCGTGCGGATCTCAAGGACTGGCTCAAGTGGGTCGAGAACGGCATCGGCATGGCCGGCATGGGCATCGCCTTCGCCACCGGCAAGCTCAAGTTCAAGGTCGGCGACTACAAGGCCATCCTCAAGGACCCGCGCATGGCCAACCCCTTCGTCAAGAGCTTCGGGCTGATGCAGATCATTGGGGCGGACGAACTCGGCTGAGTTCTGAAAGGGCGCGCGCGGGGTCAGTGCCGGCCGGCGGGGCCGTGCGGCGCGCCCTTTCAGTTGAAAAAGTTCCTGGCGGCACGCCACGGGTTAGGGTGCGTGGCGGCGAACGGACAACTTGATGATGTCTACCGCAGCGAGGAGGGTTTAGAGGTGCCATCTGTCCGTTTCGCCGAACGGCGCGGTATCGCACCCGGCGCAGCACCCGCCTGTCTCCACCGCCAGGCGTGCACGAGCGTCGGCACATCGGTGCGCCACTCGCGCAGGACCACCGTGACGGCCAGGTCTTCGAGGGCCGCCAGGATGCCTGAGTAAATGAGGAGCGTGATCCAGACCCCGTCGGATTGAAGTACCAACAGCGAATAGAACCCGAGGAAGAGTGCGAACCCCCAGAGCTTCGACGACCAGAGGTGATAGCTGGCCTCGCGGCCGAATTTGGCGTAGCTTGCGGCATAGCGGATCAAGCCCAGCCCGATCAGCACCGCCAGCGCCCCCGCATGGTCGGCGAGCACCCCCGGATACAGCCACCAGAGCGCGAACAGGGCGGCCAGAAAGAACAACAGATCGGCCAGCGAATCGAGCCGCCGCAAGCCCGGCGTGACGATCTTCAGGTGCCGCGCAATGGCCCCGTCGAAATAGTCGGACACGGCGGCGAGGCTCAGACAGGCGGCGAAGGCCACGGGTAGCGGGGCAAAGAGCGCCAGCAGGACCACGACCGGCGCCAGGCCCGCGCGCAGCAAGGTGAGCAGTAGAGGGGCATGCTTGATCATAGGGGCGCTTGCGGCTTGCGCCCTCAAGGGACTTGGGTGCCGGGATAGAACTGCGCGTCCAGCAATTGCTGCATTCAAACCTTGCTTACCGCTTTTTGTTCAGACTCTCCTGCAACAAGGCGCCAAAGCTCCCCATGGTCTTCTCCGGCACCGGTTCGGCGGCCTTGGCCGCGGCGGCACCCGCGCCCTTGGCGGCCGGCTTGGGCGGGGCATAGTTGCGCACGTCCGGGATATCCGACGGCTGCTTGGAGGAATCGAGCGTCAGGGCGATGCGGCGCCGCTCCAGGTCGACCCCCAGTACCGTCGCCTCCACCGTGTCGCCGATGGTCAGCACCTCGCTTGGGTGGTTGATCCGCCGCTCGACGCCCAACTCGCTGATATGGACCAGGCCGTCGAGCCCGGGGGCCAGTTCCACGAAGGCACCGAAGGGCTGGAGACGGCTCACGGTCCCCGTGACCCGCGCGCCCACCGGGAAGCTCTCCACCGCGTCGGCCCAGGGGTCGCGCGACAGGGCGCGGATCGAGAGTGCGATCTTGTCGCGCCCCTTGCCGTCCTTGGACGGCTCGATGCGCAGGATCGCCACCTCCACCGCCTGACCGGCGCGCAGGATCTCGCTCGGGTGCTTGATATGGCCGAAGGCGAGTTCGCTGATGTGGATCATGCCCTCGCAGCCGCCGATGTCGACGAAGGCGCCGTAGTCCTTGAGGCTGGTGACGACGCCGGGGAGGATGGCCCCCTCCTTGAGTTGGGCGCGGGTCTCGGCGGCGCGTTGGCGTTGTTCCTCCTCCAGGATGACGCGACGCGAGACCACCAGGTTGGGCCGCCGCCCGCCCTCGATCTTGGTGACGCGAAAGTCGAGCCGCTGGCCGACGTACTCCGAGAGGTCCTCGACGAAGCGGGTATCGACCTGGGAGGCCGGGCAGAAGGCCCGCAGCCCCGCGATCAGGACCTCGACCCCGCCCTTGACGGCACCGGTGACCTGGCCCTGGACCGGCAGGCCCTGGCTGTAGGCCTGGCGCACCTCCTCCAGCCCGTGATACTTGTGACCATGCTGGCTGCCCAGCATGAGAAAGCCGCCCTCGATATCCTTGCCCGTGACCGCCGCCTCGATCGGGTCGCCGACCGCCACCTTGAGCCCGCCCTCCGGGTCGCGCAGGGCCGCCAACTCCATCCGCCCCTCGGTCTTGCCGCCTAAGTCGATGAAGGCACAGTCCTCGCCGATGGAGATGACGGTGCCGCGCACCTTCTCCCCCACCTTGGGCTCGGCCTGCTTGACGGGCTGGGACTGATTGAACTGCTGCAAGAGGTCTTCGAAACTGTCGGAACTTGACATCACTGTGCTCTGGACGATGGGCAGGGATGGACCTTAAGGCCCGGGCTGTACCGCACGGCTTGCGGTGGTGCCAAGTATACCCGGACAACTCCGCCAACTCAGGCCGCACGGCGCCGAATTATTCCGCCCGCCGATGCTATAGTCCGCCTCCTGAACCGACCGCATCCTCGCCGCACCGCCGACTCCGCGCCCATGTATCACCAGGTCTTCGTCTATGGCACCCTGTTGCGGGGTGAAGTGAACCACCACCTGCTGTCCGGGGCGCGCTTGCTGGGCCCCCACCGGACGGCACCCTGCTTCACGCTGTTCCTCCTGGGCGCCTACCCGGGGGCGGTGCGGACGGGTACGGCGGCGCTCGTCGGGGAGGTCTTTCGGCTCGACACGGCTGGGCTCCAACGGCTGGACCGGTTGGAGGAATATCCCAGGCTCTATGCCCGCCGACCGCTCCCCTCTCCCTATGGCCGCGCCTGGATCTATCTCTACCGCGGGTGCCTGCGTGACCGCCCGGTGCTCCCGGGCGGGGACTGGCGCGCCCTGGTCGCCGATCCGGACTCCTGCCGTGCGGCCGGGGTGCGCCACACCCGCGACCCCAAGAACCGCCCGCGTTCAAGAAACTGATTTTAGAGGGGAATCATCATGTCCGAAGAAGGCCGCTTCACCATCCACCTGGAGCAGCGCGAAGGGTTCCAGATCAACGCGCAGTTCGGCGTCAAGCGCGTCCCCGACCTGCTGATGGACGAACCCCCGCCCCTGGGTGAGCAGGCCGGGCCCAACCCCTCCCGGATGCTGACGGCGGCGGCGGCCGACTGTCTCGCCGCCAGCCTGCTGTACTGTGTCTTCAAGGAGGAGCCCCCGGACCACTGTCTGCGGGTGGAGGCGACCTGCATCGTGGCGCGCAACGAAAAGAAGCGCATGCGGGTCAGCGGGCTCCAGATCCGGCTGATCGTCGCCGATGTGGTGAAGGAGGCGCCGCGCTTCCACCGCTGCAAGGACCTGTTCGAGGACTTCTGCGTGGTCTCGGCCAGCATCCGTGCGGGCATCCCGATGCAGGTCACGGTCCTGGATCAGGCCGGCACCGTCCTGCATCAGTCGTCCTGACCGACGCCTGCCCATCAGATTCGCCGTGTCAGGATTCTTCGGTCAGCCGCCGCTGTGGGTCGCAGGCAGAGCACCACTGGTGCGGCGGGTGGTCGCGGGCCTTGAGCAACGCCGCCAGCGGGTCCAGGTGGTCACCCTTGCTGAACTCGCCGGGCGGTGGCCGGGGGCCTGCCGGACCCTGGTCCTGGCCGACCCGCCCGCGCCCATGGAGTTGGTCACCAGCCTGCTCGCTCAGCCGGGACTGCGCGCGCCGCGCGGCGCACCGCTGCGGCTGATCCTGATGCACCAGGCGGACCCGGCGCCGCCCCTGCCGGACCTGGACCCGGAGGGTCCGATCAGCCTGGAGACCTTTGCGCTGGAGGACCGTGCCGCGCGCGCCCTGCTCGGGCGCTGGCCCCTGCACTGCGGCCTGGACCCGGTGTTCGGTCAGGTCCCGCACCTGCTGGTCGCCGGTTTCGCCCCCCCGGCCCGCGCCCTGTTGGTCCAGGCCCTGCGCCTGATGGCCTACGGCGAGGGGCGCCCCCGCGTCAGCATCGTCGGCGCCGAGGCGCGGGTGTCGGCCGACTTCGCGCTGGCCTATCCGCAGGCGGGACAGGTCGCCGAGGTCGCTTGGATCGGACCGCAGTTGGCCGGACTGGCCCAGTTGCCCCCCGTCACCCTGGTCCTGGTCTGTCCCGAGCCCGCGGTCGCCGACGCCGTCGCGACGGCGCGCACGCTGGCGCAGCGGTTGGCCGCGGACCAGGGCGTTTCCCCGCCGATCCTGCTGGAGGTCGGGGATGAGACCCCGGGCGGCACCCTGGCGGACTGGGACGGCCAGACCTTCCCCTTCTCCTATCTGGACGAGGCGTGCCGGCCGGCGGTCCTGTTCGACGGCCTGGGCGACCAACTAGCCCGCACCATCCATGAGCATTACACCGACAGCATCGCCGCCCAGGGCCGCGACCCGGACCGGGAGCCGGCCGGGCGCCCCTGGTCGCGGCTCACGGCCTCCTATCGCGACGCCAACCGGCACCAGGCGGACCACCTGTGGGCCAAACTCGCGGTGATGGACTGCCGGGCGATCCAGGAGGAGCGGGTGGAGTCCTTCACCTTCGCCCCGCTGGAGGCGGAACAACTGGCCATCATCGAGCACCTGCGCTGGGCCGCCGACCGCCACCTGGACGGCTGGCGCTATGCCCCGGTGCGGGACAACGCACGCCGCCATCACCCCCAACTCATCCCCTATCCGGACCTGAGCGAGCCGATGAAGGACCTGGACCGCTTCGCCGTGCGCGGCGTACCCACCCTGCTCGCCCGCTCGGGGCTCGGGGTGGTCCGCATCCTGATCGTCGCAATACCCCCTCCCGCCGCAGACTGTCCCGCCGACGCCCGCCTGGCCCGCCTCGCCGTGCAGGTGCTGGAGCGTCTGGTGGCGCGCTACCCTGACCGCTCGCTGGTAATCGCCGCCACGCTGGCCGAGCCGGCCTCCCGACTGGTCGCGCGCCTCGCCCTGGACCGCGCCGGGGCCGGGCTCTTCCTGCTCTGTGAACGCCCCCTCACCGAGACCCTGGCCGACCAACCGGACGCCGCCGCCCGACTGGACTTGCTGGGGCTCGCGACCCGCGCCGAGCGGCGCATCGCGCTGCCGCGCCCCGGTGAACTGGAGCGCTGGGTCCGGCAGCGGGCGGGGATCAGGCTGTACGTGAGGGACGGACCGGCCGAAGTGGAAACCCAGCCTGGCGCCGACCGGCCGGGCACCGCCAAACAGGTGCGGCTCGACCCCAAGACCGGGCGCGCCGAGTGGGGGTTTGAATACTAAAGCCTGGCCTTGATCGTCATCCTGGCCAATCGGCCGACTGCGAGGTCTGTGGTCCGCACAGCGGACCCTACGGCCCCGCTCCCGTAGGGTCCGCTGTGCGGACCAGCGACCTGCCGTCCAGCGGGGGCGGCCGCGGCGGGCTCCCCTGGAAAAAACAGAAGCGAAGCGGCGCGCCGCCCCGGGAGGGGCGGCGCGCCGATTCGCTAGGGCACGGCCTTCTGCGGCTTGGCGGTATCCTCGACGATCTTGCTCAGATCGGACGCGGTCAGCTTCTCGTCATAGATCCCCGCGCCGACCTGGATGTCCGACTTGAAGGAGACCGGGGCGCTGTGGACATAGGAGATCTTGCGTGAGGCCTTCGCCTCGCCCGGCTTGGGCCACCAATACTCGACCCAGCCGCCGTTCGGATTGTCGCTCGCCTTGCACATCTCCTGGAACAGTGCCGTTCCCTTGTCGTCGCGCATCTGCAGGATGGGCTTGCCCACCAGGTCGGGGCGCAGGGGATGGGCGATCATCACGTCGTCGCGGCAGCTATAGACGAACACATAGCTGTCTTTCCACACCCAGCGGGCGTCCTTGTTGTTGTTGAAATCGGCAAAGCCGGCCAGGCCCTTTTCCTTCAGGTACTGGGCGGCCTCGCGCACCTTGGCCATGACCTCAGTGGCGGAGGCGGCGATGGCGGTGGAGACGGAACCGGCGGAGTCTTGGGCCCAGCCGGCGGCGGGGGCGAACCCCAAGGTCAGTACCAAACCGGCCAGTGCAAACGGCGTTTTTCCCATTTTCTAGTCCTCTCGAGTCGAATGTTCTTGATCGGGGTTACGGCAGGCGGGAGCGGCGCGACGCCGGACTCAAGCCCAGGGCTTGCCCGCGGGCAGGAGTTCGCGCCCGTAGATCTCATTCAGGATGATGCGGGCCATCATGTACCAGGCCATCAGGGCACAGGCGATCAGGGTGTAGCCCGCCACCACGGTCAGTTGCGGATAGCCGAAGTGCGCCAGGTCCAGCAGGATGAAGCCGGCCAACAGCAAGGTGAAGGTCAGGGCCATGGCACCGTGGATGCGCAGCGAACCGACCCAGAGGATCGCGGTGAACAGGGTCCAGGCGACCAGAAACCAACCCACATCTTCCGTGCCCGCCTTGAAGAGATCGAACTTGTTCGCGATCAGCATCACTGCCAGCGCGATCCAGAAGGCGCCGTACGAGGTAAAGGCGCAATAACCGAAGTTGTTGCCGGTCTTCTGCTCCTGAAGCCCGGCGATGAGTTGCGCCAGGCCGCCGAAGATCAGCCCAAGCCAGACCACCGGCCCGATGCTGGGCATCCAACCCACGTTGTGGAATTGCAGCACCAGCGTGGTTAGACCGAAGCCGGCGAGGCCAACCACCGCCGGGTTACCGAGTTTTTGTTCTGCCATTGTGTCATGCCCAAGTGCGAAAAGAGGAAGATGAGGGCCCCGCGCGCTGGCGGGGCGGGCGGATGTTACCCGATATCCGAGGCCAGTGCAGGTGTGACGTGAGGGGTCCGGGCGTTTTCGGTGCAGCGGCGGCACCACTGCACCATGAATAACCAAATATACTGATTTTCTTATGGAACCCCGGTCGGGCCCGGGCCGGACCGGCAGGCGAAATTGCCCCCCGGTACTGCCGCCGCATGAAACCCGCGCCCGGCTGGTAAGATCGCGCCAAATCAACCTCGAGACGGAGACCCTGATGCCTCGCATTGAGACCGCCCCCGGGCTGCCGCTGCTCCCCCGCCGTCCGGCCCTGGCACTGATTGCCCGGCGGTCCTTGCAGTGAGCGACCCCCGCCCGCTGGCCGTGGCGCCGCCGCCGCGGCGGCCCTTTACCGGACTCGTCGGCGCCGTCGAAGGGCTTGGTCTTGCGGCCCTCACCCTGGTGCGCCTGCTGGGGCTGTATCTGCGCATCCTGGCCGGCCGGGCGCGGCTCGACGTGCCGGCCTTCGCCGCGGCGCTGCGCCAATCGGGGCTGTCGATCCTGCCCGCCATCACCCTGGTCACGCTGGCGGTGGGTGCCATCCTGGGTCAGCAGGCCGGCTCCTTCCTGCGGCGCTTCGACGTGCCGGAGTTGCTGCTGCTGTCCACCACCTATGCGGTGGTGATGGAACTGGTGCCGCTCCTGGTCGGCATCCTGGTGGCCGGGCGCGCCGGGGTGGATCTCGCGGTACGGCAGGCGAACCTGTCGGTCAGCGGCGAGGTGGATGGACTCCTGGCCATCGGCATCGATCCCATCGCATATACCCTGGGTCCGACCCTGCTGGCGATGCTGATCATGAGCTTCGCCTTTGCCGTATGGGGGGGCCTCATGACCTTCATCGCCGCCTTCCTGTGGCTATCGCTGGAGACGACGGTGCCGCCGGCCCTGTTCCTGGATGCCTTCACCAGTGTCATCGCGCCCGCGGACCTGCTGGAGGCGATCGGCAAGCCGCTGCTCTTCGCGCTCCTGATCGGCCTGATCGCGACGGTCAACGGCACCGCCGCCGGGCGTGACCCGCAGGGGGTCGGGGCGGCGGCCACGCGCACCATGATCGGGGCCGTGGCCGCGATCCTGCTCGCGGATCTCGCGGTCATTGTACTGACGGGCCGGTGACCATGACCAATGCCTTGGAACTGTCCGGGGTCTTCCAGCACGTCGGGGGGCGTTGCGCCCTGGAGGCCATCGATCTGGTGGTTCCGCAGGGGTCCTGGCTGCTGCTCGTCGGCCGCAACGGGGCCGGCAAGAGCCTGTTGGCGCGCCTCGTCCTGGGACTCGACGCGCCGTCCGCCGGCCGGGTCCGCGTCCTGGGCCAGGACCTGCAGGGCCTGCCGCGGGGCGCCCTGACAGCACTGCGCGGGCGCCTGGGTGCCGTGCTGCAAGGCGGCGCGCTGCTGGAGGGGCTGAGCGTCATCGAGAACCTGGTCCTGCCGCTGCGCGCCCGGCCCGGCGGGCGGGCGCAACTGGCGCGGGCGGCCCGACTGGTCGTCGCCACGCTGCGCCTGGACGGGCTGGAGAATCACCCGCCCCGCTCGCTCTCATTGGGACAACGCCGCCAGGTCGAACTGGCCCGGGCCCTGATCCACCGGCCGGACCTGCTGGTGTGGGACGGACTCAGCGACGGGCTGGACCCGGCCGCCGTGCGCGACACCCTGGAAGTCCTGCGGGCGCAGCGGGGCAATCGCCCCCTGACCCTGATCGCCACCGACAACCGGGCGGACGCCTTAGGCGACGGCTGCGACCAGGTCGCGGTGCTGGAGCGCGGGCGGCTCATTTTCGACGGGTCCCCGGCGGCCCTCACCGCGGCCCTGCCGCAACGGCTCGATCTGCGCTATGTGCTGACCGGCAGGCCGTAGGTCCTCAAGGGATGGCGGAACGCGCAGCGGTTCCGCCATCACTTGAGGATCGCCCGCCAGCCCGCGCGGCTGGGCAGACAGTCCCGGCAAAACGGCCGATAGTCCGGGGATCATGGTGGTTTGGACCGGAGGGCAACAACCGATGAACTGGTCTGACAGAATCGCGATCGAACCCGGCAAGCGCGGGGGCCGGCCCGTGATCCGGGGTCTGCGCAGCGGTGGCGATTTCGACCTGATGAAGCCATTGCGAGCGTAGGGTGGACAAGCGCAGCGCAGTCCACCAGCGGGATTCGGTGGACTGCACTATCGCCTGTCCACCCTACGACCGGAATTATGATCAAGGCCCGCGGCGGGTTTGCGTTGGTCAATCGAGCCCGTACGGCGGATGCCCGCGAGGGCGATCCGACATCTTGCCCACTGGCGCAATGGCCCAACCGCGTGCGGCGGTCCGCCCGGCGCGCCAAAGGGGCGCCCCCACCGCTGCCTGGCCGGCAGCGCTTGCGCTGCGTGTAGGGTGGCCGATGACGATGCAGGCCATCCGAACCTTCTGATCTGAACGCCGCGCGTGCTACGCTAGGCCGATTCAGATGGGAATGAGCAGCAACCATGGCAAGCACGTCCATCTCGCAGCCGGTCGCCAAGACCCTCAGCGTCGTCGATCTGGTCGGGGAGACACTCAAAGGACGTATCCGCATCCCCGAGTTTCAAAGACCGCTGCGGTGGCAGTGGGAAGATGTGCGCCGATTGTTCGACAGCATCGTCAAGGGTTATCCCATCGGCAGCGTGCTGTTGTGGATTCGGCCGGCGCCGGAGGCGGCTATTCGCCTGGGCGGGCTGCGCATCCCCGCGCGGCAGTTCGACGACGGCTGGTGGGTCGTCGATGGCCAGCAGCGTTTGACCAGCCTCGCCAACGCGCTCTCCGAGGAAGGCTCGCGCGATGATCGATTCGCCCTCGCCTATGACTTGGAGCAGCAGACCTTCTGCCATCCGAGCCGAGAGGACCTCGGGCACATCATCCCCCTGCCTGTCCTCTTCGACCTCCAGCGGCTGATTCGCTGGTTCACCAAGGAGCATCCGGAGGCCGGTGAGCGTTTGGACGAGGCATCACGGGTCACGCGGGCGATCCGTGAGTACCAGGTTCCGGCCTACCTGGTGAGTCAGGAGGAGGAATCGGTCCTGCGCGATATCTTCGATCGCATGAACAACTACGGCAAGCGCCTGAGCCGCGCTGAGGTATTCGCGGCCCTGCATCCCGCGCAGGGAAGCGGCCTGGAGCCTACATCGCGCTTTCAGCAGATCGCCGAATCGATTGACGCCGAGCGTGGTTTTGGGCTCGTGGACGATGACACGGTGTTGCGATCCGTGCTCGCCAGACGTGGCGGCGATGTGACCCGCGATATCCGGGTCGAATTCTTGGAAAGTACCCAGGCGGCACGCGATTTCGGCCGGGAACAGGCTGAAACAACCTATTGGGAAGGGGCAATAGCCCTCTCGCGAGCGGTGGCCTTCCTGCAGGAGGACGCGGGCGTCCCGCACTTCGCTTTCCTGCCCTATCGCTATCTCCTGGTGGTGCTGACTCGCTTCTTTGCCCACTTCCCGGAGCCCGAGCCACGCAATCGCATTCTCCTGCGCCGCTGGTTCTGGCGTGCGGCCATGGTTGGTCCGGGTCCATTCACTTCAAGTTGGACCAACGCCATGCGGACCCTTGCGACACGCATCAGCAGGGACGACGAAAGCGGGTCTGTCCAGCGACTCCTGGCCTCTCCTTTCGACTCAACGCTTCGGCTTCCACCGCTTACGGGATTTCGCACTAGTGCGGCTGCGAGCCGGATCGTTCTATCCGCCCTGTGGGCGCTGCGGCCCCGCTCCCTGTTGTCCGGTCGGCCCTACGATCGCAGCGACCTTGCCGAATCCATGCGACCCGAAGGGACGCCCGCCGGCATCGCGCGGCGCATCCTGAACCGCGCACCAAACGACCAACTCGCCTGGGCAGCGAATCGCATCTTGGTCCTCGATCAAGAACTGCCGGGGACGCCGGCCGACCTGCTGGTCTCCCCGCCGTTGGAGCGAGAAAACAATGCGGCCGAATTCCTGGCCTCTCATGCCCTGGACGACGCCTTGGTATCTAACCTTGCCCAGGGTGACAAGACCGCCTTCCTCAACACCCGGCAACAACGCCTGATGGAGATCGTCCGCACAATGAGCAAGCGATGATGGTGCTTGCGGGGGCGGTCGGCATCGAGGTACCGGATGTGCGGCACTGGTCACTGATCTACCGTGATCCGCGCACCCCAACCCTTGCGCCGGCCTACGACCTGGTAGCCACCTTCGTCTACCGCCCTGATGGACAGGGCCCTGAGGATATGGGGCTGCGGTTTGGACGCTCGCACCGGTTCGAGGACGTTCGGCTCGGGACCTTCGCCGCACTCGACCGCAGGCTGGGCGCCAAGGCCGAACTCGCCGACGTCGCACGCACCCTGGTGAATCGCGTCCTTGCCGAGTGGCCGATCGCGCAAGCGCTCCTCGCGGACCGGCCCGAACTCTGCCGCCCCATCGAGCGGATGATCAGAGAACGCGCCGCGCAACTACTCATGAAGCGCTGATCCCTCCATCACGGTCGTCCCCCCCGGGCGGGACGGGGCATTCGCCCCGTCCCGAACCTTTATTCCGTCACTGATCCCTGCCGTGGACCTGCGAGTCCGAAATAAACGCATCGGACGGGGCGAATGCCCCGTCCGGCCCCGGTCGCGGCGGGGCTACAATCAGCCCATCCGCTCAAAGATCGCCGCGATACCCTGACCGCCGCCGATGCACATGGTCACCAGGGCGTACTTGCCGCCGGTGCGATGCAACTCGTAGATGGCCTTGGTGGCGATAAAGGCGCCGGTGCAGCTCACCGGGTGGCCCAGGGCGATGGCACCGCCGTTCGGGTTGGTCTTGGCCGGGTCGAGCTCGAGTTCCTTGGCGACGGAGAGGGCCTGGGCGGCGAAGGCCTCGTTGGACTCGATGACGTCCATCTGACCCAGCGTCAGGCCGGCCTTCTTCAGGGCCAGGCGGGTCGACGGGATCGGACCCTCGCCCATGGTCTCATGCGGTACACCGGCCACGGCATAGGAGACCAGCCGGGCCATGGGCTTGTAGCCGGCCTTGGCGGCGACATCGGCGGCGGCCAGGACGAAGAAGGCGGCGCCGTCGTTGATGCCGGAGGCATTGCCGGCGGTGACGGTGCCGTCCTTCTTGAAGGCCGGCTTCATCTTGGCCAGGGCCTCCAGCGTGACGCCGGCCCGCGGATGCTCGTCGGTGTCGAACACCACCTCGCCCTTACGGGTCTGCTTGACGATCGGCATGATCTGCGACTTGAAATGACCACCGGCGATGGCGGCGGCGGCACGGCGCTGCGACTCCACGGCGAAGGCGTCCTGCGCCTCCCGGGTGATGCCGTATTTGATGGCGAGGTTCTCGGCGGTGATGCCCATGTGGCCGACGCCGAAGGGGTCGGTCAGAACCGCGACCATCGCATCGACGGCCGCGGTGTCGCCCATGCGCGCGCCGGAGCGCAGGGCGCCGAGCATATAGGTGCCCTTCGACATGACCTCCACGCCGCCGCCGATGCCGTAGTCGGCATCGCCCAGCATGATGTTCTGCGCGGTGGTCACGATCCCCTGAAGGCCGGAGCCGCACAGGCGCGACACGCCCATCGCGACCGACTCGATCGGCAGCCCGGCCTGGATGGCCGACACGCGCGAGACATAGGCGTAGCGCGAATCGGTCGGGATGATATTGCCGACGGTCACGTAGCTGATCAGCTTGGGGTCGACCCCGGAGCGGGCGACCGCCTCCTTCATCACGATGCCGGCCAGTTCGCTGGCCTCGAAATCGGCCAGGGAACCACCGAAGGCGCCAATGGGCGAGCGCACGGCGCTCAGAACGACAACATCTCTACTCATGCGGATATCTCCTCGTTTCGTGTTGGATACTGGTGGTGGTGGTGAGTCCGCCCCGGGTCGGGGGGACCGGGTTTGTTGTCTGGGGTGGCGATCGTAAAGCCTGCGGCCGAAACCGCCAAGCGCCGCGGCGTCCCCCGCCCCCTGGACGGGTGACGGGCGGGTCCCGGGACGGCCGTCCGGCGATTCCGATTTGACCCTGATCCCGCCGCTCACATAAAGTGCGGGTTCGCCGCCATTGTACGCGGCCCGTCAAACGACCAGAGGAGAACCTGAAAATGAGCGAAACCAAGAACCCCTTTACCGATTTCGAGTCCATGTTCAAGCAGATGCAGATCCCGGGCCTGGACATGGACGCGATGATGGCGGCCTACCGCAAGAACATCGAGGCGGTCACCGCGGCCACCAAGGCGGCCAGCGATGGCGCTCAGGCCCTGATCAAGCGCCAGACCGAGATCGTCAAGGACGCCTTGGAGCAGATGCGCGTGGCGACCTCCGAGCTGTCCTCCGTCAAGGACCCCAAGGAACTGACTGAAAAGCAGGCGGATCTCGCCAAGCAGGCGTTCGAGAAGGCCTTCGCCAACGTGAAGGAACTGGCCGAGGTCATGACCAAATCCAACACCGACTCGCTGGAAATCATCCAGTCGCGGATGAACGAGGGGCTCGCCGAGATCCAGGATATGGTGAAAAAGGTCACCAAGACCTGAGGCCTTGCCGGGCGGGTTTCCCGACCCGCCCGGCACCCGAAGATCAAGAGATTCTCTCACGTGAGAGGATTTGCGGCCCCGTCCTCGTGCAGCGGTGCGCGCGCCTCCTCCTCGCTTTCGTAGATGTGGGGGGCCAAGGGTCGTGCCGCCAGGGCGCGGCCGAGCTTCATGCGTAGGAAGGTGCTGGTGGTGTAGCGGGTTACCCCCGCATAGTAGCGCCCGGCCAGGTCCTTCACCATGGCGATGTAGGCCTCCTCCAGGTCCGGGCGAATGCTGAAGTGGTCATAATTGAGGATCACGTCCACCTTGCGGCCCAGGGGTCCAAGCTTGGCGCTGACCGCCGCCCGCACCGCGGCGATATCCTCCTCGGTCTTGATGGTCAGGCGCTCGAAGTTGACGAAGAACCGTTGCGAGCGCGGGTCGTAAGTCAGGCGTTCGTCCAACGGGATCTCCAAGAGATCCGCCCGCAGTCCCATTGAGGGGTGGCGGAAGATACGCGCGTCCATCAGGCGCGGGGGCCGGTCCATGATCGGCCGGAAGGCCATGCGCGCCAGGATGTCGCGCTCCAAGTCCACCCCGGGGGCGATCTCGATCAGTTCCAGGCCGTCCGGGCGCAGGCGAAAGACACAGCGCTCGGTCACATAGAGCACCGGCTGACCCTTGGCGACGGCATAGCGGCCGCTGTAGGTCCGATGTTCGACCGCCTCCACGAACTTGGCCGCGGGCCCGTCCTCATGGATCTCCAGGCGCCCGTCCGCCACCGCGAGCCGACACTTGCCGGCGGTGAAGGTACCGACGAAGACCAGGGTCTTGGCACTCTGACTGATATTGATGAAGCCCCCGGCCCCGGCCAGCTTGCTGCCGAACTTGCTGACATTGACGTTGCCCTCGCGGTCCGTCTGGGCCATCCCCAGGCAGGCCAGGTCCAGGCCCCCGCCATCGTAGAAATCGAACTGGGCCGGCTGGTCGATGATCGCCTGGGCGTTGCGGGCGGCACCGAAATTGAGCCCCCCGGCGGGCAGTCCGCCGATGGTCCCGGGCTCGGTGGTCAGCGTCAGGAGTTCCAGGATGCGCTCCTCATGGGCCACGTTGGCCACCCCCTCCGGCATCCCGATCCCCAGATTCACCACGCTGTTGGGCTTGAGCTCACAGGCCGCGCGGCGCGCGATGATCTTGCGCGGGTCGAGCGGCATGGGGGCGACCGAGCGCATCGGCGCGCGCATCTCGCTGCTGAAGGCCGCATCGTAGGGCGTGGCGAAGGTCTGCCAGTGGTGCTCCGGGGCCTCGGCAACCACCACGCAGTCCACCAGCACGCCGGGGATCTTCACCGCCTTGGCCGGCAGGGTGCCGCGCTCGGCGATGCGCTCCACCTGCACGATCACCAGCCCCCCCGAATTGTGGGCGGCGGTGGCGATGGCCAGGGCCTCCAGGAACAGGGCCTCCTTCTCCATCGTGATGTTGCCGTCCGAGTCCCCGGTCGTCCCGCGCAGCAGGGCCACGTCGACCGGCCGGCTGGGGTAGAACAGATACTCCTGGCCCTGGAGGGTCACCACTTCCACGATCTCCTCGGTGGTCCGGGCGTTGAGCCTGCCGCCCCCGTGGCGGGGGTCCACGAAGGTACCGAGCCCGATGCGCGAGAAGACCCCCGGGCGCCCGGCCGCCACGTCTCGAAACCAGTGCGAGATCACCCCCTGGGGCAGGTTGTACGCCTCGATCCGGTTGCCGGTCGCAAGCCGACCGAGCTTGGGGGCCAGGCCCCAGTGGCCGCCGATGGTGCGCCGCAGCAGCCCCTCGTGGGCCAGGTGGTTCAGGCCCCGCTCACCGCCGTCGCCCTGCCCGGCGGCATACATCAGGGTCAGGTCACGGGGCTCGCCGGTCTCCAGAAAGCGCTCCTCCAGGGCCACGGCCAGGCCTTCGGCAAAGCCGATCCCGACAAAGCCGCCGGTCGCCAGGGTGTCGCCGCGGTCGATCAGGCGCACCGCGTCGCGCGCCGTGACCACCTTACCCAGGCTGTCCAGGCTGTCCAGGGTGCGGGAGGCGAGTAACGGGTGTGGCTTGCTCATGACGTGGACCAGAGTCTCCGCGGTGAAGGACGCAACAGGGTCGCAAGGACGATCTTAGCCCGAATGGGCATCGATCGCAGGTGTTTGTCTGAGTTTGACATACAAGGCACTGTACTTGGCAGCACACGCCTCCTGGCTGAAAAGAAGGGCCGCCTGTGCCTGCCCCGCCGCCCCCATCCGTTGCGCATCGTCTGGATGCAACAGTAGTTGCGTCATGGCGGCGGAAAGTGCTCCTGCATCTTCTTGCGCGATGAGTAGGCCGTTGCCCAGCAATGATACTGCCTCGCTCAAAGCCCCCGCTCTGGCGGCGATCACCGCCCGCCCGTGTTGCGCCGCCTCCAGCGCCACCAGTCCAAAACCTTCTCGATGACGCGAGGGCATCACCACTGCCAGCGCGCGCCCGAACAGCTCGGCCCGTTCCTCATCGCTTACCGTTCCGGTAAAGGTCACCCGCTCGCTCACCTCCAACTCCCACGCCTGACGCTCCAGCAAGTGACGAGCTGGCCCATCACCGGCGATGATCAGCCGCGTGGTAGCGTGCGTTTGCACCACTTTGGCAAAGGCCGTCAAGACCAGGTCCAGGCCCTTCTCGTGCGACACCCGCCCCAGGCACAGAAACTCCGGTACTGGCGCCCGCAACGACCTCAACTCCCGCGCCGCGCCCACCAGCCCCGGATAGATGATCGAAGCGCGCTCCGTCAGATGCGGCGCCAAGCCCAACACATCCGTCATAAAGGTCTGCGACAGGGTCGTAACCCAGTCGGCTGCCTCAAAGCAGCGCCCCAAGACGGTACTCGCCCCCGCCCGCAACCCCTGCACATCGTCATGCACAGTCAACAGCAGCGGCACTCCCAAGGTTTCGCGCAGCCGCAAGGCGAACAAACCCATGGGCGCAGGCCCCACCAGATGCAAATGAACCAAATCGGGCCTGAACGCTGCCGCCAATGCCGTCAGGCGCTGCGCGACCCTCAGGAGCGCGGCCGGGCTGGCCGCGACCAGTGCCCGATAGACTGGCAGGCGAATGACGGGCAGTCCCGCCACCGTCTCTTCCGCTGCCGCCGCGGGGTCTCCCTCATCGGTGACAATCAGCAATTCGTGGCCTTTAGCCTGCAAGCCCTTCCCAAGCAGTAAACCGGCAGTCTCGATCCCACCGCGCGTCGGCCAAAAGGACGGGATCAGCCACAGTGTCTTCATCAGCGGCACTCCTCGAAATCAGCCAGCGCCAGATTCGCCGCAGCCCGCCGCCGCGCGAGCGAATGATGCAGAGCCTGGGCCAAAAAGCGCAGACTGGGCGCCAGCCGATTGGTCATGTTGCCGGAATGCCGACGCGCCATCAGTGTCACCGTGCGCTGAACAGCGAAGCGCAGGCCCGCCTCACGGGCGCGCAACAGCCACTCGGCATCTTCGGCGTAGGCTTGCGTCTCGTCAAAACCACCGACCCGGGAAAACGCATTGTGCTGAATCAGCACACCGCCCAGATTCAGGGTCGCCTGGGGTGCGCCCCAGGGGCTATAGTCTCCCACCGGGGCAGCGCTCCCGGCACCAATCATCAATTGCGTATAGCCAATGACACCACTGCGTTGCGGATCATCGACTAGGCAGGATACGCGGCGGCTGAGGCTATCGTAGGGCCACCAGTCATCGGCGTCCAGAAAAGCGATCAAATCACCCTGCGCCGCCGCCAAACCACGGTTACGGGCCGCCGCCGGGCCAGCATTGCCCTGGTAAAGGTAGCAGATGTCAGTACCCAGGCCGCGAACAAGTTTCCCCGTGCCGTCCGTCGAGCCATCATCCACCACGATGATTTCACTCGATGCGTAATCCTGTTCGCGGATGCTGGCGAGCGCGGCAGCGAGAAATTCTTCACCGTTGAAGACGGGAATAATGATACTGACGAGCCCGACCCTCTTCATGACTTCACCTCAAATAAAACACTTTTCATCTGGGTTGAGTATCTGCCGAGCGCGTCGCGCCGACTCCACCGCAACCCGTCTCCCGGTAGGCTGCACCCGGCGCGTCTGATGCAGCCCCCTACGACTGATTCAGCGAAGGGCATCGGTGCTGGCAAAGACCCCACCGCGCACACGCCGTGCTATCGCGTCTCCAGGAAACCACCGGGTGACTTCCGACTGCGCGGCGCCATAATCCCCACCCGCTTCACGACACACCCAACCGTAAATGCGCCTGGCACGATCCTGACCAATATCAGAGCCGGTGTACTGGGCAACGGCGTGAAGCACTTCAAACCGTAAATCCGGATGTTCCAGACCGATCCGGATCAACGCAACCAAATCCAGGGGTCCGATCCAGATGTCGGGCTCGGCCTCGGCGCGAGTCGCCACGGCATGGCCGATACGCAGGCAACAGACCCGCATCCCATATTTATCAGCATAGAGCCGACCCAAATTCTCGCCAAACAGCTTACTGACGGCGTAGCGGCTATCGGGCCGAGGCGCGCTGTCCGGTGAGATGATCTGCGTCCTATCATAGAAACCAAGGACATGCAAGGTACTGGCGAAGACGATTCGCGACACCCCGTGTCGGCGCGCCGACTCGAACAAATTGATGGTACCGGACACATTGACGGCAAGCAGTTGGTCGAATGCCGCTTCGCCGGCGATTCCGCCGAGATGGATGATTCCTTCCACGCCTGCGACCACCCGTTCGATCGAATCCCGATCGGTCAGGTCGGCCGGTTGGAATTCCTCGTTTTTTGCCAACTCCGTGATTGCCTGGCAATCCGTCAGGCGAACCCGCGGATAGGCTCGTGCCAATAAGGGGCGGATTTGACTTGCGATCCTGCCGGCCGCCCCGGTCATCAGGATGGTGCGGGGCCGGACGACGCCAGGTATCGCGCGTCGAGAGTCATACCACTGACGGACCCCGAGCCTCCCCAGAATCTCTCTTAGTACCACGACCTCAGCGCCCCTCGGACTGATCCGGATACGCCGCGGCGCGGCGCCGATCCAGCGCCTTTTTGAACACCCGCAGGGCGTTGAGTTCCACCATCGACTTACCCGCCGTCATATTAGCATCATGGCGGCGCACATGCAGCGTCACCATGTCCAAACGCTCGCTGGGGAGTTGCTGCTCGGCGGCGCGGTTAAACCAGTCAGTATCCTCCGCGAAACGCAATTCCGTATCGAATAAACCGATCGCCTCAAACGCCCGGCGCCGGTACAAGCCAGCGCCGATATAGTAGGGGAAAGACTCCCGCGGATTACCGACGTACTCGAAAGCGCAGGTCGCGTCATTATAGACCATCAGCTGTGCATAGCCGTGGATGAAATCCAGGTCCGGGCGACCGCCAAGCAGGTCCGTAAGCAGGACCAGATTGCCGTCCGGCCAGAGGTCATCGACATCCAGGAAGGCGATGAACTCTCCCGACGTATCCTTAATACCGCGGTTGCGCGCCGCGGCGGCCCCTGAGTTGGCTTGACGGAAGAAGCGGACGTCCACCGGCAGTTGCGCCACGGCCTCATCAATGGCATCCGTGGAGCCATCGTCCACCACGATGATTTCCACGGCTGGATAGTTCTGCGCCAGCACGTTGGCGACCGCCTCACGGAGAAACGCCGCGCCATTATAGATCGGGATGACCACGCTAATCAGCGGACGCGAAGCTTGATCCTGCGGCGGGGCGCTCGGTAAGGCCAAGGCCGCGAGGTCCTCTGACGGAAGCCGCAGCAGGTCGCGTATGGCCGCGGGTATGGTGGCGAGGTCCCAACCCAAAGCAATCTCCAGACCGGGCAACCGGCTTGCCAACCGCGCGATAAAGACGTAATTACAATGTCCAGAATGTGGCAGTTGCGACAGCGTGGTGAACGCGGCGGCCCGTTGCAGGACGATAGTCGATACCCGGCCGAACGAGGTATTGCCCTCCCCGGCGAAGCGTGGCGTAGCTAACGCCTTGAGGGGCATAGAGCGAACCAGGCGGTCACGATACGCAGGCCACAACTGTACCACGGCTTTTTCAGCGTCAAGATAGGGCCGGTTGGTCAGCAACGGTTCAAACTCGGGGAACCGCTCCAGTTGGCTTGGCTCCATTTTCGCCGTGGCATACAGACTATAGACGCGCGGCTCCGGGTCGAACCCAACTACCAGGTAATCATCGGCCAGATAGCGCATCCCGCCGGTCAGGCACGCCAGGGCCGTCGTGGATTTCCCCACCCCGCCCTTGCCGGTGACGAGCAAGGCACCATGCTCATCACCCACGGCGGCGGCGTGCAGCAGTTGTAGCCCGTTATGCGTCATCCACCAATGGAACAACGTGCGCAAGGGCGAGGCATGGCACCAATAAGGCAGCAACTTCTGGTCTTGTACCCAGTAGATGCCGATCCCGCGCTCCAGATCCATCAGATTGACCGAGGATTCGCTCCAGTGGAACGCGCTCCGGATGCGGCGGCTGTTCATCCCCCAGATGTCACCCCGGTCAGTAAGGCAATGGCGCGGAAAAGGCGGCAGCGGCATGGCAACGCCGGCCAACGCACTGTCCCAGACATGGAAACTGACATCCGGCGAACGCACCGGGTCGACTTCAAGATGAGCAAGCGCCGGACTGAAAGCGGAACACAGCCCCTCGCCGGCGTACACCACACGTATCAGCGTGCCAGCAAGATCGAGATGTCGCTCGATAGCGCCGGCGCAGCCTTCCGCCCGCACTGCGGAACCCAGGACTGTGTCAAAGAACGCCAGTTGAACGGCCTCCGGTTGGGACGGAATGTCGGTGCTCTGGGGGCGATTCACGATGATTGGCTCCACACTCGGTTCATGATCCCGCGGCAGAGGGGGCGACCCGCGCGAGTCGGCCGCCGTCCAGCCGATAGACGGTCTCGGCATAGGCAATGACGCTCGGGTCATGGCTGATGGTCAGGATGGCCGGGCGCGCACGAGCGAGCAACAATCCACGCATCAGTCGGTCGATCGCGTCGCTATCCAGATGATTGGTTGGTTCGTCCAGGATCAGCAGCCTGGGCTCGCCCAGAAGCGCACGCGCAAGGGCAAGACGCTGGCGTTCACCTCCTGACAACAAGACCCCGCCCTCACCTATTTCGGTATCGTAGCCGGCCGGCAGATTGACGATGATCTCGTCCGCCAACGCCAGCCGGGCAGCGTCACGCACGGCGTCGAGAGTTGCCTCAGGGCGACCGTAACGGATGTTCTCCAAGACCGACCCGGCAAAGAAACCCGGATGCTGCATCACGACGCCGATTTGCGCGCGCAGGGCCCGCATGTCGAGTTCCTCATAGACCACACCGCTCGCACTCAGCCAGCCCAGTTGGGGCTTGCTAAAACCAACCAAAAGGTTGAGCAGGGTGCTCTTGCCGGCACCGTTTGGTCCGATGATCGCGCTGCTGGAGCCGGGGTCGATATGCAACTCGATGTCCCGCAGAATGATGTGCGCGCCGTAGGCGAAGGTGACCTTCGACAATATCAGACCACCATCGAAAACCACCCTCCGCTGGCCTCGATACGGTTCGACTTGTCCGTCGCGCAGCACTCCGCGCAGTGTCACCAGCGATTCGCTCCCGGCGATGAGATCGGGCATCCCTCCAATCAGTGAATCCAATTGTCCGTTGAGCAGGCCGGCCGCGACGTAGAAGGCCATCAGATCCCCCAGCGTCATAGTCCCGTCCGCTACGCCCGACCCGCCCGCTACCAGGATCATTATCCCGGCCAAGCCGGTCAGATTGCGCTGGAGTTGGCCGTGTATGGCAAAGCTCATGGCCATGCGCCGTCCGTCCGTGCTGACGGTCTCGGCAGCGCGGTACTGACGCCCGAGTTCCATCGCTTCGCAGGCCTTGAGCCGCGTCAGGTCCATCTGTCGCAAGGCGAACAGCACCGCCTTGCTGAACTGCTCGAAGGCGCGCTGAAAGGCGTAAACATCACGCTTGACCCAGCTGCCGGCCAGACGCGCGATAACGGCCAGGGGCGGGAGCACCACGGCGGTCAAGGCGACCAGCCGCCAGTTCAGTGCTACCAACACCAGGAACAAGGCCACAGTTCCGAACAAGGCCGGCAACATGCTGGACAAGAGACGATTGCTGAGGTTGTCGAAACGTTCGCTGTCCAGGACGATGCGGGCGTGCATCTTATCGAGATCGGCATGGCCGAAATAGTCCCGCTCCAGTGCATAGAGGCGATCCAGCAGATCACGGCGCAAGTGCGCGACCGCCTGCTTGATCAGGTCGAGAATGTAAGCCCGGAGGCCCAAGCCGGTCAGACTATAGAGCACCCGTACCAGAATGATCGCAAGGCCGATCCTGATCAAGGCCGCGACGTCCCCATGGGGAATCGCCTGATCAAAGGCACGCCGGATCAAGAATAAAATCGGGAGGACCAGGAGGGACTGCGCCGAAGCCGCCAGGGCATAGGCCGCCAAACGCCGCCCGGCAAATCGGTAATAGTGTGCGAACAGACGCATGGCATCCCGATCGACCAAAGCCACCTTGTTCTCTGCCGCTGGTCGGATGGGAAGCCAGGTCAACAGGCGGGCCAAAACACCGAGCATCAGGAGGTACGCCCGGTGCCGCTCAAGCGCCGCCGCAGCCCACGCCAGACAGCCGGGAGGATCTCACTGCGTCCCCGCAATTGCCAGCGATACCGCAGGTAATGGGAGAAGCCAACGGTGAAATCGAGCGGGCCGCAGGCCTTGGTACCACCACAATAATCAGCGAAGATCATCCATTGTTTGGTGAGCGGATGACGATACCAACGCGAGTAATTGCCCAGCACGGCGGTGTTAACGATGCGTTCGCGGAGGCCGGACCGGCACCGCTGCAAGCGCGACCACACCGGGGCGGGAAGGTTGAGCCCAAAGTTTCGCCCCAAATAAGTCAGCCCCAACGCCAGGCGGTGAGTCAGTTCTTGCGCAGCGGCAAAATCGATCAGCCGCTCCCAGTCGATTACATCACCGCGTTCGCGAATGACAGACAGGGCATCGGGAATCCAGCGGATCGGCGTCTCTTCATTCCAACGCACCCCGTGCAGAATGGTGTGGAACAGCAGGGCGGTCGGTTCCAGTTGCAGCGCGTCAACGCCGAGGAAGTCCACTGGTTCCGCGGCCGACCAAAACCAACGGTCGGCCGCGGCAGTCAAGCAGTCGCGAAGAAAATGGTAATGAAGATCCAACTCACCGCCGAAGCCGTCCGTACACAGCAGCGCGTGGCCGTACCGCAAGTCGTCCGGCGTCGGCGCGGACTTGATGCCATGCCATCCTAATTCTGCCAGCAGACCAAGCGCGCGGCCCAACTGCTCCGGACGGACCGCCAGATCGACATCGGTCATCGGCCGCAAGGCATGGCTGCGGTAATAGCTGACTACTAGGGGCGCACCCTTGAGCAGCAGCAGATCCACTCCGCCCCGGCGTAAATAGGCAAGCACCGGTTGCATCTTATGAAACAGACGCTGATTTTCGCACCAGGTCAAGCGGTAAACACCCTTGAGGCGCCCCAGCAGTGGATCATTTACCCCCAGCCGGAGCAAATTGGCGCACACCAAGGGCAACAGCCGCATCGCCGAGCGTCCGAACTCCGCCTCCAGGTCGATGCCGTGATGCCAGAGTTGAAATGCGGCAACGGCTTCTTCCCCATCGAGTAAAGCGGCACGCAACAGCAGGCGTTGCTCGTTGGACGGCCACAGTCGATCCGGGTGGGCCAGGTAGTCATTCATCGCACCGTCGGCTCCACTCCATCGGCGGCAGTGCGACGACGTTCCAAGGTGGCCCGGAGCACGCGCAGGTAGTCGGCCTGCAGACGTTGGGTTCGTAACGTGGTGTTGGCACCGTGAATACGGCGATGTAATACCACCGCGTCCACTTGCGCCAAGCGCATCCCCCGTTCCTGCGCGCGCGCGCACCAATCGATAACTTCTCCGACCTGCAATCCCACATCGAAGGTGCCGCCGCATTCAAAGGCACGCCGCCGCAAGAGCAGCGAGCCCGCCATGCGCCCAGGCTGCGACCCCGGCGGACAAAACCAACTGTTGCGTATCTGCTCCGGCAGTTCCGGGCTGATGAAGCAAGCGACCCGCCCGAACACACCATCGAGGTCCGGAGTGGCCTCCAAGCGTCGCAGCCTGGCGCCCAAACTGTCCTGCGGCCACAGGTCATCGGCATCCAGGAACGCAATCACTGCGCCGCTGGCAAGGCTCAGGCCGCGGTTGCGTGCGGCAGAGATGCCTTGATTGCTTTGGTGATAACAGCGCACCCGCGGGTCACCGTAACCGGTAGCGATGGCTGCGCTCGCATCGGTTGAGCCATCGTCGATGACGATCACCTCACATGGCGCCGGTATCTGAGCAAAGATGCTGTCCAATGCCTGCGCAAGGTAGGTCGCCGTGTTATAGCAAGGCACTATCGCACTGATCTGGGCCCCAAGGTCTTTCATCTAGGTGCGGCCCGGTGTGTGGTTGTAGTCGCCAAGACGCGGCCAGCTCGTCAGGCCGGCACCTGCCGACTCGGTAAGCGTTGCCGCGAAGGCTTGCGGCAACACGGATGTTGCCGGGTTCAATTCACCGCCGGACGGCTGGGCTTGGCCGTCGGCCAGCCGACTTCCGCCACATCATGGATGGGATCCAGTAGCAAGAGATCGCGCATGTCGGCAAACACCTCGAGCACCGGCGGCGTGAAGGGCGGCCGTTCCAATGCCGACGGCGCCGCTGCTGCGGCTGGCGGCGATTGAATCCGGGCTGCTGATGGAGATGCTTCGACGATCAATTCGTGTGCGAGTAAAGCGCCGATAAATGTCTCGACGGCGCTGGCTATAAGGCCGGCCTCACCGGCATAGTCAACCATCAAGCGAGATACGAGTTCGCCCTGGCTAACACCCTCCTCGATCCAACTCCAGAGCTGCCCACCGATCTGGCGCGTACTGTAATAGTTACCAGAATCGAGATTCATGATCACCGCTTCGCCATCGATCAACTCGCTGGCGACAGAAGGCTGGTTAACTCGAAACGCACGATTCTGCTTCATTTTCGTATAAACCTTCGGGATGCCGCAATGGTCTCGACGCGCGGCGGGTGTATCACCGGGGGATAACAGCAATTGCAGCGCTTTACTTCTGGAGTGTAGAGTATCGGGCGCCCGCCGCCGGGAGTCAAGCGCGCGCCGACCTACCTGGAAAGAAGCCGGACCGGCCGCCGTTCTCTGGTAAGGTTTGTGGTTTTCCTTTGGGGCTAAACGAAACATGACAATTGGGTTACAAAGACTGCGGTTGCCCACTGTAAGAAGCCAGCGGTTAGGGCCTCTGCGCGATCACGCGCCGACTGGTTGCAGACCATGGCGGGCGCATTTCGGCGCACCGAACGCGCCGGATTTGTCCTGGGCTTGCGGTGCCGCATCGTGAAGCGACGTCGTTTCTGCTCTACACTCTACGCTCGCTGGGCGGACCGCTCCCGAAAGCGGAAATCGGTCAGCGAAAGGGGCTCCGCCGGTCAGGCCGACGGGACGAGCCACTCTCAATCCTCGGTTGACCGAGACTTAACGACTGGATCCCAGATTTGTTATCACCGATGAACACGCCCCGATGAGCCGCCTGGAACGACTCTATTCGCCGCCCGAGATCGGCGCCCCCGGCAAGCGGGAGGCGCGGCAGCGCCACCGCGACCTGTTCTACTCCGGGCTCTTCGTGCTCGCCATGGCGGCGGTCGCCATCGCGGCCCTGGCGCTCCTCATGCCCGGACTGTTCGGCGGGAGCTATCGGCTGCACGCCTATTTTCTGGACGCCGCGGGGCTCGGCGACGGCATCCAGGTGATCCAGGAGGGCCAGGTGATCGGCCTCGTCGAGGGGGTCACCCCGCTCTTCCCCGGGCGGGACGCGCGGCTCGGGCGCTGCCCGGCGCCCGCCGCCGACGCCGCACCGCGCTCCCCGGCCCTGCCCTGCTTCCGCGCCACCCTGCGCATCAAGCGGGACTGGCCGGTGCCCACCGACAGCCTGGCGCAACTCGGCTCACCGGGCCTGCTCCAGGGCGAGGCCATCCTGATCCGCCCCAGCGACCGGCCGACGACGCTGCGCGATGGGGATGAGATCATGACCCGGGCACGGGAGCCGGACCTGATGGCCAAGCTCAACGAACTGACCCGATCACTCGACGGTGTGGTCAAGGAGACCATCGCCCCGGCCCTGGCGAGCATCAAGGCGCAGATCGAGACCATCGAGACCCTGCTCGGGACCGGCGGCGACCAGGCGGGCAACCGCGACCGCCTGGCGGGGGCCTTCGAGAGCCTGCAAAAGCTCAGCGCCAACATCGAATCCTCCATCGACCCCAAGAAGGTCGCCGCCATCCTGGACTCGGTCCAGACCCTGTCGAAGAATCTCACCGAGGTCTCCGCCAAGCTCGGCGGCGGCACCGAAGAGATCAAGGGGACGGCGCGTCAATACGGCGACCTGGCCCGCGATCTGCGCGGCCTGGTCAGCGACAACAAGCCGGCCCTGCAACGCTCCCTGGAGGACACCCAGGGCCTGTTGCAGGATCTCAATGCCTCCCTGACCCCGATCCTCGTCAATATCGAGGACGCCAGCCGCAACCTCGCCGCCTTCTCCCGCGACCTGCGCCGCGACCCGGCGGTCATCATCAAGGGCCGCAAGGTCGAGGAGCAGGCACCATGGTTCAAATGACCATCGCGCGGTGGGCCCGCCGCGGGGCCGGCCCGGTCCCGGCGGTCCTCGCCCTGCTGCTGGCCCTGGGCGGGCTTACGGGTTGCGGGTCGTCGACACCGCTGCGCTCCGAACGTTTCTACCGCCTGGACCCGGCGCCCCTGGCAGGCCCGGCCGGCACCCCGGTACCGGCCATCCTGCTGGTCAACGACCTGTCCGCCCGCGGCTTTCTCGGCGCCCGGCAGGTCCTGTTCCGCACCCGCGCCGAGCCCCTGGTGACCCAGCGCTATGACGACCTGCTGTGGGAAGAACCACCCACCAGCGCCCTGGCCCGCGCCCTGGTAGCGGCCCTGCGGGCGGCCCGGGTGTTCCAGTTCGTGGTGGTCCCGGCCGAGCGCGCCCGCGCCGACTTCCTGCTCGGCGGCGAACTGGAACGCTTCGAGCACCTGGCGACCGAGCAGCCCCCGCGGGTGGCCGCCACCCTGCACCTGGCACTGGTGCGCTCCGCCGACCGCGGTTCCATGGTCAGCCGCACCTACAGCGGTGAAGAGCCGCTCGCGGGCAGCACCCCGGACGCCATGGTCGCCGCCTTCACCCGGCTCAGCGCCCGCCTGGTCGGGGAGGCCGTGCGCGACCTCCAGGCCAACCAGGCGCGCCTCCGCCCGACGCCCCCCTGAGGAGCACCCCCAAAGCCCAAGACTTCAGCCTTCAAATAGCTTCGTAACGACGCCCCCTGGCAGGCACCAAACCCCGCAACCGGCGATCGTGTTATCTTTACCCACTCGGAAAATCGCCCAGCGGGCGATTTTCCGAGTCATTCCAGACCACTTTGGCAGGTTGATATGAAAGACACCGTGGCGATCGAAGCGCTCTTGGACCGGTTGGTGGTTGGGGACAAGCTGGCCCCCGGCACCCGGCTGCCGCCCCTGGCCGACCTGGCGGCCCGGCTCGAGTACGAACCGCAGAAGATCGCGACGGCACTCGCCGCGGCCGTGGCCAAGGCCAAGTTCGTGGGGACGCCGGACGGGGGCTTCGAGGTCGCACTGCCGTCTGTCACTGCTGCCTCCCCGCGCTTCTCCTTTTCCACCACCGCCGCGCAGCACCACGAGCGCCTGGTCACCGCGCTCCTGGAGCAGCCCGCGACGCGACTGCCGTTCGACGACGAACACCCCCTGCACACCACCGAGTGCCGCGCCCAGGAGGCCCTGGGGCTCGCGCCCGACCAACCCTTCCACGTCATCGCCCGCGTCCGCCACTGGAACGGCAAGCCCAAGGTCTTTCACCGCGTCTACCTCGACCCCGCGCGCTTCGCGCCGGGATTCATCGAGGGCTATGACTTTGAGACACAATCCGTTCTCGATATGTATCGCAGCGCCGGCTATCGCCTGCTGTCGCGGGATACAGTGCTGCATTCACGCTTCACCAGCCGCTACGAGGACAACCTCCTGCTCCATCTGAAGCGTGACGTCCACCTGCAACCCGTGCTGCACGCCGAGCAGTCCTTCTTCGCCACCCACGCCGCCAGCGGCGAGGGCTCGGAAGACCGCTTCGTCCTCGAATACATGCAGGCGACCTATTTCGATCACTGGCAGTATTCAATCCACAACCGCGCCCCCGAGGGCTGAACCCAATCATGCCCAACCCGCCCAGCTTCTCATTCGGCGCCCGGGTCGAGCTGGTGGTCCGGGATTACCGGCGGGCGCTGCTCTGCATCCCCGCCCTGGCGAGCGGGGCACGCCTGGACGAGAAGGACCTCCTGAGGCAGGGCCCCGCCGCCACGGAGGCCAAGTTCAGCCTGGACGAGCACCTTGAGTACCTCGTGAACCAAGGAGTGATTGCCCGGGATCGGCCCCTGCTGGCGTTCGGGATGCGCAACAGCCTGGTCAACCTCCGCTGCCCGGTGATCCTCGACGGTCGCGTCCACGCGGTAGCCGGGGAGGACCCGCAAGAGAGCCGCCGCCCCTATTACGGGATCGGCGCGCGCGACGCGCGCCTCGTCATGGGCCAGGCACTCGGCGACTCCCAAGAGGACTGGTCAGCCGCCGATTTCTTCTGCGCCGCGGTCCCGGTCCTGGACGAGCGGCTCGACCCGCCGGCCCTGCTGGACGCGATCCTCACCGAGGCCGCCGACCACTCACACGTCTTCGACCTCCCCCGCGGCAACCACCCGCTGGCCACCGACGCCACCCGCGCCGCTTGGGCGCAGCTGCACGACGCCTTCACGGCCAACCTCTACACCGACCGACCGCAGGCCGCCGCCGCCATGCGCGCGGCCCTGGCCGGACTGGACCCGACACCGCCGCGTTGCGCCGATTATCTCCATGCCGTCCTCGGCGTCGGCGCGGCGGGGGAACTGGTTTGCGTCTTCGCCCATGGCCTGCTGGAAGCCGTGGGCCGCCGGGCCGGTGACTTAGGCGCCGAACGCGCGGTCTGCGTCGAGAACTCCGGCTCCATCATGCCCACCTTCCTTCCGGAAGGCGTGGACGGCGAGCGGATACCGCTGCTGCGGGCACCGAATTTCCGACCCAAGGGGCGGGCGCTCCTGGTCATTGAGTTGACGACGAGCGGCTTCGACTCGCTGGCAAGTATCGTGTAAGGGTGCGGTCCGCCAGGAAGGCGAGCGGGCGATCGAGGCATAGGCCGTCCATCGGGTTCGGAATGGCGGCGGGGACGGCGTGATACGCCCTGTCCCCGCTCTGGTCCTTTGATCCCGTGACGGAGTCAACCCCCGTGAAATACGCAGCAGACCGCGCCGGAGCCTTCGATCCCTACATCCGCATCCCCGGCGGTCCTCAAGGCCCGAACCATGAAGAAGACCGCAGCAACACTATCCGAGCCCTGCTCATGGACCGTGCTGTCCAGCAGGTACGACAGATTCTCGCGGCGGTAGCACGCGCCGATCTCGATGATCTACCTCCGGTCCTGCGCGGGCTCCATCGTGAGACCCGCGGCGGTCTCACCCGCACGGCCACCGCAATGCTCGCCGCACTGGAGCGCTTTCTCACGCGGAAAAAGCACGCTGACGTGCGCGAGCGACTCGATCCGGCCTTCAGACCGATGGGTGCCTGGGTGCGAGGGAGTTACGCCGTCACGTCGCCGGCGCTGCTGGTAGTGCAATCCATCCTCTACAGCCATTGCGAGTGGTTTCAGGACTGTCTTTGGGAGATCCACTCGGCGGTGCGCGCCTATAACGAGCTACGCCAATCCGGCTATCCGGAGGATCATTGCCGATTCGTCGCCGGTATTCTGGCCCATCAGACACTCGTCAGGACCGCCTGGACCCTGGATACGAAGCCGTATCACTCAAAACCATCAGGGCAAACAAGCCGCAAAGACACGAAGGACCCGACAGAAACCTTCGCCTTCTTTTTTGAGAACGGGAATGCGACGTCAGCAGACAAGAGCGTCAGGTGTCAGGGGACGGCGGATAAAATCGCGGAAGCGGCGGCCCAGGCAATCGCCCGCACGCTGTTTGAGTTTTTGCCGAATTTCGTCAACCGACCATCACAGGCGGATGGTTCCCCTCACCGCCGACGGCTTGCGGCGGCGTTAATTCTGCACAGTCTTTGTCTGCAAGCCCGACACCATCAAACCGAGCAACGCGACCAGATCGCCCAAATTAAGTCGCAAGCCTTACGTTTTTTCGACTATCTGATCGAGCGCCCGGACGACCACACCGGTTCGTTGCCTGGTCTGGTTTACATCCATTATGGGCGATACTTGCACCGTGCCAACGATGGCTTATGGAAAGAGATCCGACAATATGCAGTGGATGAACTCACTCGTAGTCATACGGAAGTGGCCAGCGGCGAACCACCTAAACACCTAACCCTTTGCCTCCCTCGGGTCGGCTCCCTGCGAGTCTGGAACAATCGGCTATTCGATTCTAAGGCTACCGGTCTGAACAACTGCGCACCTGGCAAAGATCATTTCGCAACCGCTGAGGAAGACCGACTCCCCCACGCCAGTGAAACGCCTATCAAGTCAACAATTGAGCAAGTAGCCGGCAAGGTGTTGTGCTATCGTTTCTCTGGAGACGACCGAGACAGCGATCCTGCCAAGCTAGCCGATATAGTCCGATGCAACCTCGGTCTCCCCAGTGACTCGAAGTTCGATGTTAGAAAGCTGGCCGATGAGATCGCGAACTTAAAGCGAGAGCAGGAAAAAGAAAGGATCAAACTCACGCCTGAGGACTTAGAGCTAAAGCTTAAGATCGCCGACTTGTTTGATCTGGTGCGAAAGGAACACCTGGCCTATGTCGACCTGATCGGCTGGAAGGAATCCAGTCAACAGGGTGACAACCCAACTCACTCCAACGCAGACTCAACCCATAATAAGCGACCCGATTATTTCCCGTCGCCACTTGTCGGACATATATTGCACGCCTACCGAGATTTCAGCCCTAGAGACTTCATTGCCCTTCATATCACTGGGCAGGAACCTCGCACTGTCGCGGCAAAGGCCGCCGGTGACGTGCAGTTTACCGTATGGCTTCCGCACTACGTTCCGAAGATCGGCGATGTCGCTGCCCTGGATTCAAGCCTTTCCGAAATTTGGGGTGAAGAATACGACCGACAGCCTGATGCACTCATCGCACGCTACGCCGCCGCGATGATGATCGGAATTTTGGTGTCCTTTGCCCCACGCCGCTTGGTGCTTGATTACCTCTGCGATGACGATCGCGCCAGGGAATGGAAGAAACTTATCGCAGCCGCGTTCAAACAGAACGGCGGCCCCCTGATGAGACTTTATACTGAACAGGTGCGTGCCCGTCGGGCAGAGTGCGACACTGCAGGAAACACGGTCCCCAGGGCTCCCCTTCCACGGGATATTGGCTGTGGATGGGAATTCTGGGCGCCGGACATTGGCATCGGCAACGACGCAAAGGCCAGTAAAGACCCCGAGCTATTTCCCGAGACATTGCGAATCCTTGGAATCGATGCCGGCGGAACCTCGATAAAATATGATCTATTCGAGGTCAACTGGGCCTACGACTCGCGGTCGAGTATTGGCGGCAATCTTTCAAGTCCAAAATCGCTCGCCGAATCGGGCGATAATCCGGACCCAATTTTCTGGTCTGATCTCGAAAATTCCGACTCTGAAACAGATGTAGCCAACACAGTCAAGGCATTATTCAGGCATGTACGCGACCGTATCAAGAACCCACCGGATGGCGAGGATTCTTCAGTCCCTGCGGACCCTTCAGGCTCGGAAACGGATTCCAAGGGATTTCATGCAGTCGGTATCGCCTATCCTGGCCCCATAGCCGATGGTGTTCCGGTTGGTGTGAGCGGCGTCCTGCGGGGCGACAAGCTTAATTATGAGACGCTTATTGCAAAGGGTAATCCGCATAAGCTCCATCAATTGGATTTCGCCCAATCTGCGAAGGATGTCCCGCTACTGGAAACTGCCGTAGTTACGGTTCTCAACGACGGTGAAGCGGACATTCTTGCCTCGGAGTCCAATAGTCGAGCGGGAGAAGAAGGCATCCACCTGGTTCTCAAGGAAGGAACCGGCGTGGCCTATGCAGTATTCGAGGATGGAGTGCTAATGGAGCGTACCGCCGAAACCGCCAAGGCGATTCTGAATCTTCACGCAGGCCCCCCGCCAAGGAAAGACAATCCGTTCCAACAAGGCGCGCTCAGCGGTTTCGTGTCAAAGAACAAGCTGGAATCATTGCTGCCCGAGGCGTGCAAGAGCCTTCAGTTCGTCCTTGAGTGGCAAGAACTCGCAGACCGTGAGTCTCTCGAGAAAACCATTCGGCTACAGCTTGCTAAGACGACGCAAGATCTCGGCATTGCGCAAAACGAGAACGAGCTGGCTAAGCGGGCCACGTTGATCACAGAAGTTATTCTCAGGTACTGCGGCCCCTTAAAGGATGGGCATGTCCCTCAATGGCCCGCTATTAAGGATGCCTTAGTCAAGTGTCTTCAACCATTCGCTGGTTCACAAGATCAGGAACAGACCTTGGCGTCCTCTCTGTGGAAGCACCTTGAGGCCCAGACCTCGCCTGCAGATGTGGCTCTGTCGCGTGCCAAGGACATCTTGAACGAGGCACTTGGACTTGCACTTGAGTCCGCCCTCACGAAGAGCCAGAAGGCCGATGTCGATATTCAAGTGTTCCTACGCAACGCTTTGAAGTCCCACGAGCGTACATACGTTGGTGTCGGGGATATTGCTACATCGATGTCTTCGGCCGCCAAAGGGCTTCTGGCGGAGTGTGGACCGCAGCTGGTTGTCTGCCATAATAAAGCACGCATAGCGTATGTAATGCGTGTTGCTAAGGAGGACAATAAGGAATCTGCGAGTTTTCTCGCCGGCTTTCTCCACAGCAAGCAAGAACCGACGACGATCCTGGATAGAAAGGAGGATAAGCCTGAGTTCCCTTGGCTAAGGAAGCAGGTAGATTCCGTAAACTCGCATCTACGGGTCCCGCGGTCATGGGACGATCTTGATCTAGGCGAACGAACAGCCATTGCTTTGGCCTGGGTTTTGGGGCGCTGGCTGGCGGATGCCATTGCCCTGAGTTGGGATCTTTATCAAATGCGGAAGGTACAACTGGCAGGCGGCCCCCTGAAGGAATACACTGGCGTTTATATCGTCCAATCGGCCCGCATGGCCTTGGAGCAGGTCTACGGCTTCGACCTCGATTCTTCGGGCGGTTCGGCTGACTGGTACGCCCGGTCGCGGCGGCGAGAGATTCGGGCACTGGGTCTTGTCGACCCGCCCTTTGACAGCAGCGAGGGCGGGCCGCTGGGAGCCGCGATGGCGGCATTGGATGGGTTTGTGATGGACCTCAAACGACAGCAGTTACGCGCGTGCCGCAAGCACGTAAGCGCGTTCACGGGGGACAAACCGACACGCAGGACCTTCACGGTTGCGGAACTCAAAGCCGAGGCCGCGAAAGAACTGAACAAGCGACCCTGGGTGGTATCGGAAGACGAAATCGCCTACATGCTTGAGACCGAATCTGCGGCGTTGGCTTTAACACGCGAGCAGGACGGCTCCTTCCGTCCGCTGCCGGAGTTCCAGTTGAGTTCACGGGAAGAAAAGACAAATGCACCCGCCGTGGGCTGAACTTTCCGTGCTTCCCCGCTGAACAAGGGAAGAGGTGTACGACTTTCATATTCCCCAGTGGTTTAGCGCCAACTCTCACCCGAAGCGGCGAGGTATTCCTCGCCGCCGACCGCCCCTAACCCTGCCCCTCCGCTAAGTCGAAGTCCATGGCCTCGCCCGGCGGCTGGATATAGGGTCCCTGGATCAGGCCGACCCCGGCGCGGCGCAGGGGGCGATGACCTCGGAACCCGCGACGCCGGTGCAGATCACCCGGCCACGGCGGACATGGGCGCAATGCACCATCATAATGGTAAGAGAGACCAGAGCGCCTACCGCACCGGTAGCCCCGGTTTTTCTCATTGCCATTGGAACCAAGCTGAAAAACACAAGAATGGTCGCAGCAGATTACAGTAGCGCACCAACTCCGACAAAAAAGACAGTAACGTCACTCGCGAAAGCACTCCAACGAACTTTACGTTGGTAACGTGATAATCGGCTCGTCAGGGACGGGCTAGCACGAAACCTGCCTGGACGAAATGCTGGTCGAATGCGAGTAGGGTCCTGAACCCCATGCGGCGCATGACGACGAATGAGACACAGTCGACCAACCCCCAGGTCTTGTCGGCATGGCCTTGGTACCGTGCGAATGCGGCATCGAACAGTTCGGGGGTCAAATGCACCACCGTCGATCCCACGGATTCGCGAAAGTCTGCCATGATCTGCGCGGCGGCGGGGCGCGCAAGGCGTGACAGGGCATTGCCGATTTCAAGCAGGACCGCATCGGTGGCGACGACCGGGTGGCGGTCATAACGTTGCGCAAGCAGCACGGCCTGGGCATGATGCTGTTCATGCTCATTGACCAGCGCCAGGACATACCCGGTATCGACAAAGACCGGTTCAAGCATCCTGATTGCCGATCACATAGGAATCATGATCGATTGACAGGTCCGCCGGCCCGGCGATGCGCACCCGGCGCAGGCGCGCGAAGAGGGTCTCGGCCTCTCCCGCGTCCTCGGTCTGGGTATCGACCACGACGACGCGCAGGTCCCGGCCGTTGAGTTGCCGCTGGTGCTCCAACGGGATCTGGAGGATGCCGTCGTGGACGGTGGTCTGAAACTCGATCGCGTGCATAGGGCGGACTCCGCTGGCTTCAGGTCTCCCGGCCAAGTCTACGCCATCGGGAACCGGGCCTAGACCTTAAAGGTTCGGCCTGCGCGCGGGCAAGTTGAACCCCGATACGGACCAGCAGCCATTCCTCGCTGCCGTCAAGCAGTCCCGGACTTATCCCTGCCCATCCGTAAAATCAAAATCCATCGCCTCGCCGGGCGGCTGGATATAGGGTCCCTGGATCAGGTCGACCCCGGCGCGGTGCAGGGGGGCGATGGCCTCGGGACCCTCGACCCCGGTGACGATCACCCGGGCGCGGCGGGCGTGGGCGCGATGCACCAGGGCGCGCAGGCGCTCGGGCGGGAGTCGCCAGTCGGCCGAACGCGCGAACCGCACAAAGGACACCGGCAGGCGCTCGAGCACCTGCAGGCTGGACTCCTCTTCCGTGACGGCGTTGAGACACGGGCGTATCCCCAGGATCACCAGTTGGCCGGCCCGGCGCACCGCCAGATCCAGGTAGCGCTCCACCTCGGCCAACTGCCACTGGATGACGGGGCGACATTGGACGAGGTTGCGGGCCACGATGGCGTCCCGCACCCGCTCGACCCAGCCCTCGTCCGCCGCGCTCGCGAAGGACTGGTGCAGGAACAGCACCACCGGCTGCCCCGCCACACGGCGCTCGCGCAGGGCGTCGAGTCCCGTGGCGAGCAGCCAGCGGTCGACCTGGGGCGCCTGCCCTGCTTGCAGGGCCGCTGGTACGAAGGCGCCGGGGGCCAGCAGTTCGCCGTCGGGCATGGCCAGACGCAGGGTCGCCTCGTAGCACGGGGCCGCCGTCCCGCGCAGCGGCACCATGGGTTGGAAGAGGAGGTGGAATTGGCTGGCCGTGATCGCCTCCAGCACGGGATGGGGCGCCGCGACGCTATGCGGCCCGGCGCTCGGCCGCTGGTAGCCCTCGGCCCGGCCTTGGCGGCGGTGCAGACTGATGCGGGCGACCTTGCGCGCCCGGGAAACCAGGGTCACCGATTCCCCGCCCCCGGCCGCAACCGCGCACCAACCGACCCCGAAGGCCGGCGCTACGGCGGCGGCACCTGCCTGCAAGTCCACCCGGACGCCCTGTCCCAAGGCCTCGGCAAAGGCGCCCAAGGGGCTCGGGGCGGCGCGCCGCACGAGCACGGCCACCCCGTGTTCGCCGACCCGCGCCGCCAGGGCACCCGCCCCGGCCCGCGCGCTCGCCGCCCCGGCCAGCCAGTGCAGGGCCGCGGCATCCCCCGCCTGTTCGAGATAGATCAGGCCCCAGTCGCGTGCGCGCGCATGGATCAGCCGATCGAGCCGGGCAAGCAGGCGTTCCCGATCAACCAAACCAGTCGGCCCGCGCGACGCCGTCACCGCCGTCTTGCGGACCTGGGCCTGATGGCGCGCCCGCGCGAGGCGCTGCCGCACGCACGCGACCAGGCGTTGCGGCGGGACCGGCTTGGCCAGGAAGTCGTCGCCGCCGACGCGCAGTGCATCCAACTGCCGCGCCGGGTCCAATTCCACGGACAGGAAGAGGATCGGCAGGTCGGCGTAGCGCTCCTGTTCCCGGATCACCGCGGTCAACTCGATCCCGCTGGCCCCAGGCATGTGCAGGTCCATGAGCACCAGGTCCGGTGCGAAGCGGTCCATGGCGGACAGGGCCAGGAGTGGATCGAACACCTGCTGCGCGATCATCCCGGCCTGCTCCAGGACCCGTGCGGCAAAGAGGGCGGATACCGGCTGGTCGTCGACCACCAGGACCCGCTCCGGGACACCATCGGCGGGCCCGACCAGGGCCGCCGCCCGCGCCGCCAGGTCCGCCGCGTTCAGGTCGCGCGGGAGCCAGGCCGCCGCACCCACCCGCAGCGACGCGAGGCGTTGCCGCAGGTTCTCGGGCTGACCCAGACAGACCAGGGGCGGGCGCGCCGGGTGCCCGGCGCGCGCGTCGGCGCCAAGACTCGCAAAGGCCTCGACGTGCGGGAAGGCCAGCAGGTCCACCAGGACGAGCAGCGACGGGGGCCGTCCCCCGCCGGGGCCGCCCTGGTCCTGGACCCGGCGGCCCAGTTGCGCGGGTGTGTCAAAAACCGCCAGGTCCAGCCCGAATCCGGTGAAATGCGGATCCATGGCCGCGACCAGGGCGACATCAGTGGAGAGCAGCAGGACGCTTCCACGCGCGGACGGGACCTGGGTCTGTGCGTTCATACTATTGATTTCCATGGTAGCTCTGTCGCGGCCGACCTGAAACCGGTCGGAACTTGCCGACCTGAAACCGGCTCTTCTTCCCCGTCTTCTTCCTGGTTAAGAAATAATCAGGCTGGTGTTTTCTTGCTGTGGGCTCTTCTTCGGTCTTCTTCCGCGCGCGTGTCATAGCTGGATCGGTGATCTGGCGAGAGACACAACATGGGGCGGGAACAAGGGCGGACGTGTGCGCATTGCGGCGAGAATTTCACCCCGGACGCGCGCAATGCCCGTCACCAGCGCTACTGCTCGCAGGCGGCGTGCCGGACCGCCAGTAAGCGCGCCAGCCAGGCCAAGTGGCTGTCCAAGGAGGACAATCGCCACTACCACTGCGGTCCCGCCGCGGTCGCCCGGGTGCAGGCGTGGCGGCACGCCCATCCTGGCTACAGTCAGCGCAACGCCCGTGCGCCGGGCGCGCTCGCCCAGTTGCCCGCAGTCGCCGCCCCGGACCCAGTCACCGCGTCCCTGCCGATCCCGGCATCGGCCGCGTCCGTGTCTGCCGCGCCGCGCGCTGCTCACGCGCCGGACCCCACCGCGCACGCACCGTTACAGGAGCACTTGGGCACCCCGTTACAAGATGTCTTAGGGTCCCCGTTACAAGATATCTTGGCTACTCAACCTGCTGTCCTGATTGGCTTAATCGCGCATCTGTGGGACAGTGCGTTACAAGAGGACATCGCCACCGCGCTGACCCGGTTGATACAACTGGGCCACGATATCCGCGGCGGAGGCGAGCATGACCATCATCAAGCGGGTCTTGAACCCGGACCGGTTGCGCCAGGTACCCGAGCACTTCAGTTGGCTCGATCATCGCCTGGTGCGTGAGCACTACATCGAGCGGGCTGACGTGTGCGCCTGGGCGCTGTATCTGTTTCTGCTCAGCGTCGCCGACGTGCATGGCCTGAGCTATTACAGTGACGCCACCCTGTCACAGCGCCTGCGGTTGCCGGCGCCCCGGCTGGCGCAGGCGCGCTGCGAGTTGATCGCCCTGGATCTGATCGCCTTCGAGCCACCGCTCTATCAGGTGCTCAGTCTCCCCGGGACGGTCCCGACCAGCGTCCACCTCCAGCGACTGCACGCGGTCTTGGAGCGGCGGTCATGATCGACTACGCCACCTGGTGTGCAATTCGCGACGGCAACGCCAAGCACCTCACGGCGCGGCAAATAGCCCGGGACCTGGGGCTGAACGTCAAGACCGTGCGGCGCTGGCGGGCGCGCCCCTATGAGCAGCGGGCCACCGCGGCACGCCCCAGCAAGCTCGATCCCTTCAAAGGGCGCATCGTCGGTTGGCTCGAGGCCCATCCGCTCAGCGCCCAGCAGGTCTTTCAGCGCCTCGGCGAGGCCGGGTATGACGGTGGGATCAGCATCGTCAAGGAGTATGTACACACCATTCGCCCACGTCCGCGGGAGGCGTTCCTGACCTTGGCCTTTGCCCCCGGCGAGGTGGCGCAGGTCGACTGGGGCGAATGGGGCACCATCGCCGTCGGGGAGACGCGTCGGCGCCTGTCCTTCTTCGTCATGGTCCTGGCCTACAGCCGGCAACTGTACGTGGAGTTCACCCTGGCCCAGACCATGGAGCACTTTCTGGCCGCGCACATCAACGCTTTCAACGCTCTGGGCGTACCCCAGAAGGTGATGGTCGATAATCTGCGCACCGCGGTGCTGGCGCATGTGCGCGGCGAGCCGCCCCGGTTCAATCCCCGGTATCTCGATTTCGCCCGGCACTACGGCTTCGAGGTCGTGGCCTGTAACGTCGCCAAAGGCAACGAGAAAGGGCGCGTGGAGCGCGGCGTGGGGTACGTCAAAGCGAACTTCCTCAACGGCCTGGAGTTACCGGATTTTACCGCCCTCAACCCGGCGCTGCGGGTCTGGCTGGAGACGGTGGCCAATGTCCGACTGCACCGCGAAACCCAGCGCCGGCCGGTCGATCTGTGGGCCGAAGAGCAGACTCATCTGCAATCGGTCAATCCGCGCCCCTTCGATGTCGGTCGGGTCCTGGCGGTGCGGGCCAATCGCCAGTTCCGGGTGACCTTCGAGGCCAACCGCTATTCGGTGCCGGCGCGCTTTGCCGGCGTTCAGGTGACGCTCAAGGCGTATCCCGATTACCTGTGTGTGTATCACGATCAAGCGCTGATCGCCCGCCATGTCCGCTCCTACGAGCGGCACCGCGATATCGCCGATCCCGATCATGCCAAAGCACTGGTGGCGCAACGCCGCCATGCCCAGGACGCCCACGTCCTCCAGCGGTTCCTGGCCCTGTCACCGCTGGCGGCGAACTACCACACCGGCTTGCTGGAGCGGCGCGGCAACGCCTTGTCCCACGTGCGCAAAATCGTGGCCCTGGCGGACATCCACGGCGAGGAGGCGGTCGCCCGCGCCCTAGCCGATGCCCTGACGTTCGAGGCCTTCAGTAGCGAGTACATCGCCCATCTGATCCAGGCGCGGGGCCGCCAACTCCCAGCGCCCAGCCCGCTTCAATTGCTGCGGCGCCAGGATGTCCTGGACCTGGAACTCCCGCCGCCGGACTTATCGCCCTATGGGAGCGAGGGGTAAGCAGCATGTCGATCACCGAGCAGGTCCTGGTGCAGCAACTCGAACGGCTGCAATTACGCTATTTCCTCCAGCACTATCCGGACCTGGTGGCGCAGGCGGCGCGCGAGTCCTGGACCCATGGCCACTTTCTCGAACAACTGGTCGCCGGTGAGGCGGCCCGCCGCGACGAGGCCCGGGTAGCGCGGCGAGTGAAGGCCGCCCACTTGCCCGGCCTCAAGACCCTGGATGGCTTCGACTGGAGTTGGCCAAAGAAGATCAACCGCACCCAGGTGCAGCACCTCTTCCGCTTGGAATTCCTGCCCCAACAGGGCAACGTCATCCTGCTGGGCGGAGTCGGCGTGGGCAAGACCCATCTGGCCATCGCCCTCGCGCACACCGCCTGCCTGCAAGGACACGCCGTGCTCTTTACCCGCGCGGTCGATATCGTCACTGCCCTGGCCGCCGCCCAGGCCACCGGCGGGCTCAAGCGGGAACTGGCGCGGTTGCTGAAACCTACACTGCTCGTGATCGATGAGCTAGGCTACTTGCCGATCGACAAGTTCGGCGCCGACGGTCTGTTCCAGGTCATCAGCCAGCGCTATGAGCGCGGCTCCACCGTCATCACCACCAACCGGGCCTTCAAGCAGTGGCCGGAAATCTTCAACAACGATAGTACCCTGACGTCAGCCTTGCTCGACCGGCTGCTCCATCATGCCGAGTCCGTGGTCATCGAAGGTCGCAGCTATCGCATGCGCGATCAGACCGACGCCTGAGTCCCGCTCCCCCCAGCGCTCCCCCATGACCGCCGCCAGTCACCCTGCGTGACCGGCGGCGACCCTGTTCTTGCCCCGCCATCGTTCCGCCGATGCCTTTTGTGGTCCGTTTTGTTGTCGGCTGTTTTGTACCGCTTTCACGGTGGCGCCGACACGCGGGAGCCAGGCCGCCGCACCCACCCGCAGCGACGCGAGGCGTTGCCGCAGGTTCTCGGGCTGACCCAGACAGACCAGGGGCGGGCGCGCCGGGTGCCCGGCGCGCGCGTCGGCGCCAAGACTCGCAAAGGCCTCGACGTGCGGGAAGGCCAGCAGGTCCACCAGGACGAGCAGCGACGGGGGCCGTCCCCCGCCGGGGCCGCCCTGGTCCTGGACCCGGCGGCCCAGTTGCGCGGGTGTGTCAAAAACCGCCAGGTCCAGCCCGAATCCGGTGAAATGCGGATCCATGGCCGCGACCAGGGCGACATCAGTGGAGAGCAGCAGGACGCTTCCACGCGCGGACGGGACCTGGGTCTGTGCGTTCATACTATTGATTTCCATGGTAGCTCCATTAGGGCCGCACCCCCACACCGTCAGGACCACACCAGCCCTGGGGCGGTCCTGCCCCCCTTTCTCAAACAACAACAAAACGTGTGGCAACCGCCGCGGCGACCCCCACCGGCGCGGTCCTGCTCAGGTCAGGGTGTCGATCAGGTCGCCACCCTGCGGCAGCGGCACCACGGCGCCGTCGGGGCCGAAGCGGTGCCCCTGGCGCAGACAAAAGGTCAGCCACTTGCCGAGGAACAGGTTCACCCGCCACTTGGCCTCCAGGGCCGGGCGTTGGTAGTCCGCGCAGAGGGGCAGGACGGTCTGGCGCAGGTCGAGCACCTCCACCTGGCGGGCATCGTGGTAGATCCGCAGACGCGCATCGGGGTCGGCGCGCGGCCCGGCCAGTTCGCCGCGGCCATCGTCGCCGCCCCCCGGACCCGGCTCGCCGACGCCGTCGGCGGCTGAAAAGAGGTGGGTGAGCCTGATCAGGCTGGTGTATCGGGAGTGCTCCTCGACCCGCAGGAACAGGTCGACGCTGCCCTTGCGCCGGGAAACCGCGAGCCCGCGCTGGTCCTTCAGGTGCGGGGCGAGTCGGCACAGGAGGACAAAGTTCTCCTCGCACAGGGTCATCAGGTCGCCCACCGTGGGACGCCCGAACGCAAGACCAATCAGGTCGCGGTGATACCGGGGGGGGCAGCCGGCGAGTTGCATCGCTAGCGCGCGGCGGACGCCGTGCCCGCACACTCAGGGCGACGCAGCGCAAGCACGGCGGCCGACGGCGGGTCGGCTCGGCAGGGGCAGCGGCGGTCGGTCATCAGGGTCATGGCGTCGGGCCCACCGCAGGGGCGGGCCCCACGCCCTCAGCCGTGGCCGGACGGCGGCGCGCCGTCGGGGCCGGCGCTCGCCTGCCGGGCGGCGATCTTGCGCTTTTCTTCCGCCATGTCGAGTTCTTGGGCCTTGCTGACGAGGTCGCGAAAGCGCCCCTCCGGCAGCGCCCCCGCCTGGGCATAGATGACGATCTGTTCACGAAAGATCATCAGGGTGGGGATGGATCGGATCTGGAAATGGGCGGCGATTTCCTGCTCGTCTTCGGTATTGACCTTGGCGAAGACGATGTCGCCGAAGTCGGCGGAGACCTTGTCGTAGACCGGTGCGAAGGAGCGACAGGGACCACACCAGGGGGCCCAAAAGTCCACGATCACGAAGTCATTGTCACGGATCGCGGCCTCGAAGCCGACCTTATCGAGTTCCACCACTGCCATGGGAATCACCTGTACTAACGTGTTTGACTGATGGTAACAGAATCCCCCGGGGGCCGCAGCTTCCTAGCTGACTTCAAGGGGAATCAGTGTATTACATTAAGATCACACAACAAAAAAACCGGGCCTTCACCCGGTTTTTTAGGCACCAGGGCCCGTCGGCTCAGAGCGACTCGAGCTGACCGATGATTTGGGCACGAATCGCCTCGACGGCACCGATGCCATGAATCTTGAGATACTTGGGGGCACCCTCACCGCCCTGCTCGGCCCAGGATGAGTAGTAGTGGATCAGGGGCTCGGTCTGGTCGTGATAGACCTTGAGGCGGGCCTTGACGGTCTCTTCCTTGTCGTCCTCGCGCTGGGTCAGGGGCTCGCCGGTCTCGTCGTCGCAACCCGCGGTCTTGGGCGGGTTGAAGACCACATGGTAGGTGCGGCCCGAGGGCGCGTGGCCCCAGCGGCCGGACATCCGGCGGATGATCTCCTCGTCCGGCACCTCGATCTCGACCACCGCGTCCACGAAGACGCCCGCCGCCTTCAGGGCATCGGCCTGCGGCAGGGTGCGCGGGAAGCCGTCGAAGAGATAGCCGGCCCGGCAATCGGGGTCGGTGATGCGCGCCTTCACCATCCCCATGATGATGTCGTCGGAGACCAGACCGCCCGCGTCCATGATCTTCTTCGCCGCCTTCCCAAGCTCGGTGCCTTGCTTGACGTGGGCGCGCAGCATGTCGCCGGTGGAGATCTGGGGGATGCCGAAGTGCTCCTTGATGAAGCCGGCCTGGGTACCTTTGCCGGCCCCGGGGCCGCCGAGCAGGATCACGCGCATGGATATCGCCTCTTGGTCAGGTAGGATGGGGGACGCGGCCGGGGCGGCCGGATAATCGATGCCCAAGTGTGCCACAAGCCCCTTGAAAAATCGCCTTCCACGCCACCTTTTCAAGTGGCCGACTGCCTGCAAACGCCACCATAACGACCGCAGCTAAGGTTGTGTTCGGCTCAAGGTTCATGCGCGCTCGCCCTGCCCCGGGCATCCCACTGGCGGCCGATCTCCAGGATTTCCGGCAGGATAGCGATCAACAGACGCACCAACCGCGGGTCGAAATGGTGCCCGGCGCCCTCTTCCAACAGCTTGAGGATCTGTGCGAGCGGCCAGGGTTGCTTGTAGGGCCTGGTCATCGAGAGGGCGTCGAACACATCGGCCAGGGCGATGATGCGCGCCGATTCGGGGATAGCGGTACCCGCGAGCCCCCGGGGGTAACCGCTGCCGTCCCATTTTTCGTGGTGGCAGAGTGCAATCTCCGCGGCCAACTGGAATACCGGCGCCTGGCTGCGGCTCAGGATCTCGTATCCGATCTGCGCATGGGTCTTCATGACCTCCCATTCGCTCGCGTCCAACTTCCCCGGCTTCGTCAGGATCGGCGTCGGAATGCCGATCTTGCCGGTATCGTGCATCGCAGCCGCCAACTCGAGCAGTGCGCAGCGCTCCGGCCCCCACCCCGCCGCCCTGGCCAGTGCCCGGCTGTAGGCGGCCATGCGCCAGATGTGCATCCCGGTATCCGAATCATTGTGGTGCCCCGCCTCGCCGAGCATATAGATGGCATCGCGATAGGCCTGTTCGAGCCGGTTCGCGCTCACCAGCGACAGATGCGCCCGCACCCGCGCCTTGACGATCGCGGGGCGCACCGGCTTGGTCAGGTAGTCGACACCGCCCGCATCGAAACCGGCCTGTTCGTCCTCTTCACGCGTCTGGCCGGTGACGAAGATCACCGGGATGTCCCTGGTCTCGGGCGCCGCCTTGAGTTGACGGCAGACCCTGTAGCCGTCCATATCCGGCAACTGCACGTCGAGCAAAATCAGCGACGGGTGGTGTTTCTCGACAGCCCGCAGGCTGTCGACCCCGCTCCGCGCAAAGACCAGGGAGTAGTCGTCTTTCAGGGTCTCACGCAGCAAAGTCAGGTTGGCCGGCTCGTCATCGACGCACAAGAGGGGTGCAGTGTTCATCGTGTCGGTGCCTGTGGTCACTCAAGTTTGATCGAGGACGATCCCCAGCGCGGCCGCGGCCAGACGCACCTGCGCCTCGGCGGCACGGAAGTCGAATGCATCCACCAAGTCACGTAGCCGGCGCACCCCCGCGGCCGGCAGCAAGGGCCCGAGCGCGGCCAGGATGGGCTCGGCGTGGTCTGGATTGTCGCGATCCAGCGCCCGCAACAGGTCGTGCAACAGGCGGCTGGCGACGGCCGGATCGATCGGCGCGGGTGGCACGGTACCCTTTTCCTGCGGCGCACTCGGGGCCGGCACGCGTGCCGCGATGACCGCCGCCAGCGCCTCCTGCAAACTGATCAGGCCCTGCTGCGGTGCCTGCCCCGCGTTGATCGCTTGCTCGATCGCCGCGGCGACACGTGCCACCTCGGTCAGCGCCAAGGCACTGGCCGCACCCTTGAGCTTGTGGGCCAGCGCCGCGGCCGCGGCCTGCTCGCCATGGACCAGCAGGCCGGCAATCACCTGCCCGGAATCAGGGTAAGACTCGATAAAGCGTTCGAGTAGCCGCTGATAGAGCGCGGCGTCACCGAAGTTGCGCCGCCCAGGTTCCAGGTCCAACGCCCCCGCCCGTACCTCTGGCTGCGGAGGCGGGACGGGGCCAGGCTGCCGTATTGTCTGCGACAACCAATGCAGCAGGGTGGCATAGAGCGCCGGCGGATCGACCGGTTTGGAGACGAAATCGTTCATCCCCGCGGCCAGGCAACGGTCGCGGTCCTCGGCGAAGGCATTGGCTGTCATGGCGACGATCGGCACGCGGTGTCCGGCCGGGACGGCCCGGATCGCGCGCGTCGCCGCCAGGCCGTCCACTTCGGGCATCTGCATGTCCATCAGGATCAGGGCATAGTCCGTGCGCTGGGCCATCGTGAAGGCCTCGGCCCCGTCGTTGGCGATATCGACCTCCAGACCGACGGCCTCCAACAGCCCACGGCCAACCTCCTGATTGATGTAATCGTCCTCGGCCAGGAGCACGCGGGCGCCGCGCCAGTTCCCGCCCAGGGTCGCGGCGGCATCGGACGCGCTGAGGTCGGTCGGCGGCGCGCCCACAGTGAGGTCTCCCAGGACCCGGCTCAATACCTCATACAGGTGCGAAGGGGTGACTGGCTTGATCAGCACGCTGGCCACACCGGCGCCACGCGCGTCCTCCCGCAGGTTTGCACCGTCATAGGCGGTGACGAGCAGCAGACGGATGGGCTGCTGGACCAGCGGCAAGGCGGCGATGCGCCGCGCGGTCTCGATGCCGTCCAGCCCCGGCATGCACCAGTCCAGCAGGACCAGGTCGTAGCGCGCGGCCGCGGCCTTCATGATCTCCAGTGCGCCCTCCCCGGAGTCGAGGGCCGTCACCGCGACCCCCCAGGCGGTGAGTATGGCGGCCAGCACCTCCCGCGCCTCGGGCTGGTCGTCCACCACCAGCGCCCGCCAGCCTCGCACATCGATGGGGCGCGGCGGGCGACGCACCGCCCCGGCGATCTTGCCGAGCCGGGCGGTGAACCAGAAGGTGCTGCCGACCCCGAGTTGGCTGGTGACGCCGATCTCACCGCCCATCAACTCGGCAAGCCGCCGGTTGATGGCCAGCCCCAGACCGGTACCACCATAGCGGCGCGTGGTGGAGCTGTCAGCCTGCTCGAAGGCATCGAAGAGGCGCCCGAGCTGATCGGCGGCAATGCCGATGCCGGTGTCCTGGATCTCGAAGCGGAAGAGTTGGTCGTCGGGGCGGTCCTCCTCGATCCGCACCCGCAACCGGATCGCGCCGCGCTCGGTGAACTTGACCGCGTTGCCGAGAAAATTCAGCAATACCTGGGTCAGTCGGGTCGGGTCGCCGCGCAGGGGCTCCGCGCCTTCCAACGCCGGGTCCAAGTCCACGACCAGTTCGAGCTGCTTGGCGTATGCCTTTTCCCCGACCAGGGCGCAGACCTGGCGCAGCACCGGGTCCAGGGCCAGTTCGGTCTGCTCCAGCACCAGCTTCTGCTCTTCGATCTTGGCCAGGTCGAGGATGTCGTTGATGAGCTGCAGCAGGTGCCGGGAGGCGGTGGCGATCTTGTCCAGTCGCTCCTGACGGTTCGGGTCCGGGTCCTCCTGGCGCAACAGGTGCGTCATCCCCAGGATGGCGTTCAGCGGCGTGCGAATCTCGTGGCTCATGTTGGCCAGGAACCGGGACTTGGCACGCGTCGCCACCTCCGCCGCCTCCTTGGCCTGACGCAGGCGCTCATAGGACTCGCGCTCTTGCGTAATATCTTCGATGACGCCCAGCGCGCCCTTGGCCGGCTGCTGTGGATCGAGCACCTGGCCCCGCAGCCGCGCCCAGAAGCGGGTACCGTCCTTCTTGACGAGCTGCTGTTCGCGCTGGTGCAGCCCGCCTTCCGCCATCTGCGTATAGACCGGTGTGCCCCCCAGGACATAGCTGGCCTCGTCCGGATACCACAGACGGGTCGGCGCCCCGTCGAACTCGCCGGGGGCATAACCGAAGATCTCCTCCAGCTTGCGGTTGCAGCGCAGGATGGTGCGCTCACGCATCAGGACGATGCCCACGCTCGCGGCGTCGAAGATCGCGCGCAATTCCTCGTTGGTGGCTGCCAGTTCCGCGGTGCGCCCGGCGACCCGTTGCTCCAGTTCGGCGTTGAGCGCGAGGATCTCGCGCTCCACCCGTTTGCGCTCCGTGATGTCGCGCAGAAAGGCCACGAAGGTTCGCGAATCGGCATCCGGCGTGGTGCTGACCTCGACATCGATGATGCGACCGTCCCGGGTGCGGTGCCGCGTCTCGAAGAGGTCAGACCCCTGGGCCAAGATGTGTTCGCTGCGGTTGGCGACATCCACCTCGCGATGCGCGACGTCCAGATCCGTGAGATGCATGCCGAGCAGTTCCTCCCGGGAGTAGCCGCTCATCTCCAACGCGGCCTCATTCACGTCCAGGAGCCGCCCGGTCGCGATGTCCACCAGCCAGAAGGTGTCATTGGTGGTGTTGAGCATCGTCGTATAGCGGTCCGCCGCCTGCTTGAGCTCAAGCTCCGCACGCCGGCGTTGTTGCTCGCCCGCGAGCGCATCCAGGGCGAAGGACACATTCGCCGCCGCCTGCTCCAGCAGGCCGACCTCCGCATCCCCGAACACGCCGGGCTGTCGGGCGTAGAGGGTCAGGGCTCCGCTGGCGCGCCCGGCGAAATGGATCGGCAGGCTGACCGAGCCGGCCCAACCGGCCCGCGCTGCCGCCTCGCGCCAGGGCAGGGTGTGCGGATCGGCGCAGAAATCCTGACAGACGTAGACCCGCTCCTCACGAATGGCCGTACCCGTGGGACCCTGACCACGCGGCCCGTCGTCGGCGTAGATCTCGATCTGGTCCAGATAACCCGCGTCATCGCCGAAGGAGGCGACCGGCACGACGCGTTGCGTCGCCTGGTCGACCCAACCGACCCAGGCCATGGCGAAATGGCTGGTCTCGATCAGGATGTTGCAGATCGAGGCGAAGACCTGCTCGCGGGTCGTGCTGCGCAACAGCGTTTGGTTCACCTGCCCCAGCGCGTCATAGAGTCGACTGATGCGTTCGATCTCGCGCTCCCGAACGCGGCGTGACTCGATCTCGGTGCGCAGCACCTGCTCGGCGGTCCGATGTTGGGCCTTCTCCCGACGCTGCCAAAGGGCGGCGCCAATGACGACCAGGGCGCACACCACCGTCAGCAGCAGGGCCAGGTTGAGCAGCGCGCGCTGTCGGCCGGCGGCGAAGAACCGCGTGCTGTCCGCCTCGGTGACCAGCAGCGGATAGAGTGATGCGCGCGCGTCGATCCGCAACTGGATCGCCCCGAGCGGGATGGCGTCTGCACCGGCGGATTGGAACAGCGGGGCGATGACGCTCAGATGCGGGAACGGCCGCACCGGGCTGGTATGCAACTCGGTCAGGATCGGTTGGCGCGCGCGCAGCGCCACAGCCAACCCGGCGCCGTCCTCATCCATCATGGCGCCGCCGACGCCGGTCAGACTCAAGTCGATCCGCCCGTCCGGCGCCACCAGGACGATGTCCTGGTAGCCGTAGCGGTGTTGGAGGCTGCGGAAGTGCGTGAGCAGTGGTGCGGCGGCCGCGGCGGACCCCGGGTCCGCCCGCCAACGGACGATCGCATCGATCAGCAGCGGGCTGTCCGCCAGTACCCCGGCATCGCCCTTGCGCTCCGCCCGCCAGGCCACGAGCTGATCGGCCTTGAGTGCGTTGATCGTGACGAGGTCATCGTCGATATCTTGCCGCGATTGTTGGAGTTGAGCCCGATAGAAGGCGAGCGCCGCGACGCCGATGGCCGTGCCCACCAACACGGCCACCCCGGCGAGCAGCAGCCGCCGCCGGAGGCCAATCAACCGCGGGGCCGGCACTCCGGCGTTCATGACCAGGACCGGGGAGCAGCGGCGTCGCCGGCAGATACCGGAACACACCGCGGCCAAGGCCTGAGGCGCCGGGCTGCCCCACGGATCACCGACGCCAGCCGCGACCGCACCAGGGGGCGGGGCGAGGCGTCATGGCCGACGGCATCGGCGTGCAGTAATGGGGCGGGGTCCATGGTTGCGATGGTCCGAAATAGCGCGACAAAGGTATCTTACGCCGTCATGCCCGCCGGCAGGCTGCGGCCGGATAAATAACGTTCGAGTGTGCCACAAGCCCCTTGGAAAATCGCCTTCGATGGCTACCTTGGCGAGTGGTCCAATGTCAACTCAGCGAGACCAGCGATATGCCGGTTGATGCGATTTTCGCACCGGGTGGGCAGACCCCGCGTGGTCGGGATGCGCCGGGCCAAGCCCCCCATCCCGGCGCCGGCGGCGGGGCCGACCAGAGCCCGTCGTACGCGCGGCGACAGGATACCAGGGGTAGACACTGAAGCCGGAGCGCCACGCGGGTCTGGCCCTGGTCGAGGAGGGGTCCCTGCGGATGGCCCCCTTACTCCTGCTGCCGGACCTGCTGACGGAGATGGGGCTCGCCGCGGGCCCCGTCATCACCGCGGCCGGCATTGACCCGCGCCTCTTCGACGACGCGGAAAACACCATTCCCTTTCGGGACCTGGGCCGCCTGCTCGCCCACTGCGCGACGCTCGCGGCCTGTCCCCATCTGGGACTCCTGATCGGTCGGCGAGCGGGTCTGGACGCATTGGGCCAGGTGGCCCCACTGGTCCGCAACGCGCCAGATCTGGGCAGCGGACTGCGCACCATGATGAGATACCTGCACCTGCACGACCAGGGCGCCGTACCGATGCTGTGGGAGCACGATGACACGGCCATCCTCGGGTATGTCATCCATCTGCCGGATGTACCCGCAACCGCTCAGATCTCTGACGGCGCGGTCGCGATCGTCTACAACGCGACAGCCCATTGTCACTGCTGGAGCTAGCCCTCACCCTTGGCTACGCGGACGAATCGGCCTTCTCGCGCGCCTTTCGCCGCTGGTCCGGGACCTGCCCCGCCGTCTGGCGCACCGGGCACCGGCACCTCTGATCCCAGCCGCGGGGCAACCCCCATGGTCGCCCGGCGGCCCCCAGGCGCCGAGCGCCGAAAAATGTCGCGAAATGTCAATCGGCGATGCGGTGAGGCACTGGTTCAGTTTAATTCCTGTTTACAAGACATTGAAATATATGTAATATATCTAGTTCGGCGCGGGTTTCCGTCACTTTTTGAATAAGTGAGAACTTCTTGAACGGACAATGGACATGCCCTCATTGCAATTCACAGAATTGTCGGCATCACAAGACGTATCAAACCGGTCATAACGGTACGCGTTTGCTGTGGCGATGTCAAAGTTGCAATAGGCTCTTTTCCGAGACCAAAGCCACCCTTATCGAGGGGCTCAGGAAACCGACCAGCTTCATCATTCAAGTGCTCAAAACGCGCACTGAGGGGATCGGCTTGAACGCCGCCTGCCGGGCCTTCGCGATTGCGAAGAATACGTTGCTCCTATGGGAGCGTCGCCTGGCCGATTGCAAGGATGTGCTGGTCATATATGCCCTGACGCACACCTTTATTGAGCAACTGATCGAAGGTGATGAGCTTTATACGAAAGTGAATAGGAATGTCCCCCCGGAGGATTGTGAAGGCTGGACGATCGTACTGATGGAAAGGGCAAGTCGATTTATCTGGGCGCTTCAGTGCGGGAAAAAGGATCGCAGCCTATTTTCATATGCCATACAAATACTTAGAGATGTCATCCTGCGTACTGGCGATGTCACTCTAGTCACCGACGGGGAACGTCGGTATGGCAATCTCCTGTTTGAAATTTGCCACGAAGTATTGCGAACCGGAAAACGCGGCCGCCCACCGAAAGTGCTTCGTCGCGGTGTGAAGGTGCGCCTTAAGAATAAAGGGAAAGGAACTGATAGAACGGGGCACTCGCGTCCCAAATACGAAACCCCTCATCCGGAGCATCCAGAAACCGATCAAGATGTGACGCCAGCCGATATTCATGCTAATCATTTGGAAGCATCGAACGCTTCATTTCGGCGAAAGAATTCTGCTTATCGCCGCCGAACGAATACGTACGCGAAGAGCATTTCTGGTTTGCAAAGAACATTGGATATGTTGTGGATTGTCCATAACTTTATTCGCAGCCACTTCACGACAAAACAGGTTCCTGCGGTGGCTCTGGGGATTCTCCAGCAGGGACTCTCGTGGGATGAGGTCCTTAGAGTTCGACAGCCCAGGTTATAAAAATACTACAAAAACATAAGGATAAGGAAGAACCAAACTGAACCAGTGCCTGCGGTGATCAAGGATAGATTATTGCCGAGCAAGGCCGGACTGCATCCACCGGCCGAGCGACTGCCCCGCTGGGCCAGGCGCGTGACCCGGCCTGCTCAGACCTTTGGTTGACTCAAACAACAAAAAGTTGCGCATGGGACTGCGAGCCAGGGTGTTGGGGATGGGTCCCCCGGCGCCCGGTCCGCACCCGTTCGGCGCGACCCGAGAGAGGCGGTGGACAGATGATAAACAAGCGACTGACATACTCGCGCGCCCCGGCGCTCGCGGCCCTGGGACTGCTGGCCGCGGCGGCGTCCGCCCATGCGGCCCCGGCGGACGACGGCGGTTGGCATTTCAACCTGGTGCCCTATCTCTGGTTTCCGGCGATCTCGGGCACCGTCGATACCGTGGTCAGCGGACTGCCCGGACCCGGCGGTCGCACGGCGCGACCGGTCGATGTCAGCGGCACCATCCGCCCGGACAGCTACCTGAGCAACCTGCAGATGGCCGTGATGCTGATGGCCGAGGCACGCAAGGGCCCCTGGCTGATCTATGGCGACCTGATGTACACGGACCTGGCCAGCCAGACCACGCGAGTGCGCCGGGTCACCGGCCCGCGCGGCAACCTGTCTGGCCAGATCGCCCTCAATGCCGCGACCGACATGAGCACCACCATCGTCACCCTGGGCGGCGGTTACGCGGTGGTCGACAATGACAGTTGGGGCCTGGACCTGGTAGCGGGGGCGCGTTTCCTCGACCTCAGCAGCGACCTCACCCTGTCCCTGCAGGACGCGCAGGGGCGCTACCTGCGCAACCACCAGGCAGCCATGGACCGGCAGGTGTGGGACGGAATCGTCGGCGCCCGCGGCGAGGTCCGCTTCGCGGGCGGCCACTGGTTCGTACCCTATTACGCGGACATCGGGGCCGGCACCTCGAACTGGACCTGGCAGGCCCTCCTGGGTCTGGGGTATCGCTTCGATTGGGGCGCCGTCACCCTGGCCTGGCGCGCCCTCGGGTATGACTTCACCGGCAATGACGCGAAGCTGACACTCTCCGGGCCGGGCCTGGGGGTCAGCATCCGCTGGTAATGGCACGCCGCCGCCTGTTGCGGCCCAGCCCAGCCCGACTGGCTGAGTAACGAGTCAAGAACAGGCGGACCCGCCCAACGCCAACCTGTCGGTCCTGGAGGGGGGCGAGATGGCGAACATCGTCCTGGAGTTGCGCGAACCCCGGCTCGCGGGGCGCGACCTGAGCTATGCGGTCAAGGTCCTGGAGGGTCAGCCGCCAGCCAGCGGGGGCCCGGCCTCGCTCTTCATCGACATCATCGGCATGCCGTTGACGCCCATCTCCTTTGCCGGCGCGAGCCGGCGCATGTGGCGGCGCTGACGGCCGACCCGCGGCGCAAGCCGCCGGGCCGCACTGCACCTCGTGGTCGCGGCCCACAAGCCCTGACCTGACTTGTCCGCCGATGATCCTCAACCACACGCAGGAGTCGCTGATGAACCGATCGATCGCATTGAGTCTGCTGGCCATGGGCCTCGCTTTCGCCGCCGCGCCCGCGAGCGCCGTCGTCTATTGCAAGACGGTGGGCGTCCCGAAGGGCTGTGTCGCGCGACCGGTCGCCAAGGCGCCGGTGGCACCAGCGGCACGCGCGGTTGCCGCACCAAAACCAGGAAATCTAAATGGCGGGGTAAATCGCGCCGGTTTGCGCCGCTGAACCGTTGTCGCGGCCCGCGCTCGCGGGTCACTTCAGCCTATGCTCTCGGCCTTACTGACCGGGGCCATCTGAGTATCGCGCCGGGAAAACGGCGTCCTCAACCATCGACACATCGGAGAACAGGCAAATGAAACTCAAGCAGCTGATCGTCAGTTCCACCGCCGCCTTGGCGCTCATCCTGGCCGGGAGCGTGGCGGCGGAGTCCTATAAGGAAAAGGCTGCCGCGGCCGCCGAGGCGGACGCGGTAACCACCGGCGCCGCCGCGGAGCAGAAGGAGGCGGACAGCCTCCAAAGCCAGGCGGACAAGCTGGCGAAAGAGGCCGCCGCGGCGCGGGCCAAGGCCAAGGCCGACCCCACCGCGGCCAATGAGCGTGCCGCCAAACTGAAGACTGAGGAGTCGGTCGATGCGGCCGCGGTCGCGGGCGGCATGGAAGGCAGAGCGGCGGCAGACCAGAAGGCGGTCGAGGACCTGAAGAAATAGTCCGCCGCGCCGGGCGGGGCAGTCGCCCCGTCCGCACAATCTTTCGGAAACGCATTTCATAGCAGGCTTTCTGAGATCACCGCAAGGCGCTTACTGTACGTTTCCGTATCAATGGCAGAATAAAGCGCCGACGTTGCAGGCCCCATCAATGCGATCGGCCGACGACCGGTCGTCCATCCGGTCCGATCGGCTCCCGAGGAGCGACCGATGCTGAAAAACTTGAGAACCTTCGTGCGTGCGGCAATCGCCATCGCGATTGTCGGCGTCACGCCCATCCATGCCCAACAGGTCACCGGCACCCCGGGCTCGCCCGGTGCCACCACGACCATACCCGGCAATCAACTGCCGCCGCCCGACCCCAAGTTCGGTGGCGTCATCAAGGACGGCGCGCTGCAATCCAAGCCCTGGTGGGCGCCGCGCGTCGTGCCGCCCAAGGGCGCGCCCAACGTACTGCTGATCATCACCGACGACGCCGGCTTCGGCGTGCCGGGCACCTTCGGCGGCGTCATCCCAACGCCTTCGATGGACCGCATCGCGAGCGAAGGCCTGCGCTACAACCGCATCTTCTCCACCGCGCTCTGCTCGCCGACCCGGGCGGCGCTCATCACCGGACGTAACCATCACTCGGCCGGCTTCGGCGTAGTTTCGGAACAGTCCACGGGATTTCCCGGCTACAACAGCATCATCGGCAAGGACAAGGCGACCATCGGGCGCATCCTGCTCGACAATGGTTATGCCACCTCCTGGTTCGGCAAGGATCACAATACCCCGGCCTTCGCGGCCAGCCAGGTCGGACCCTTCGACCAGTGGCCGACCGGCATGGGCTTCGAGTATTTCTATGGCTTCGTCGGCGGCGACTCCAACCAGTGGCAGCCGAACCTGTTCCGCAACACCACCCAGATCTACCCCTTCGAGGGCAAGGCGCCCGGCACCTGGAACCTGATCACCGCCATGGCCGACGATGCGATCGACTACATGACGCGCATCCACCAGACCGACCCGAATCGGCCGATCTTCATCAAGTACGCCCCCGGCGCCACCCACGCGCCGCATCACCCGATGAAGGAATGGGTGGACAAGATCAGTGCGATGCATCTCTTCGACGACGGCTACGAGAAGCTGCGCGAGCGCATCTTCGCCAACCAGAAGCGGCTGGGCGTGATCCCCCAGGATGCGCAGTTGACCCCCTGGCCGGCAGAGGTCCTGAAGCCCTGGGATAAACTCACCGCGGACGAGCAGAGGCTCTTCATCCGCCAGGTGGAGGTCTTCGCCGCCTTTGCCGCCTATAACGATCACGAGATCGGGCGGGTGATTCAGGCCTTTCAGGACTTGGGTAAGCTCGACAACACGCTGGTCATCTACATCAACGGCGACAACGGCACCAGCGCCGAAGGCGGGCCGCTCGGCACGCCCAACGAAGTCGCGTGGTTCAACGGTGTGGGCATGATGCCGGTGGACGAGCAGATGAAGTTCTACGACGTCTGGGGCACCGAGCAGACCTACAACCACATGTCCGCCGGCTGGTCCTGGGCCTTCGACACACCGTTTGACTGGTTCAAGCAGAACGCCTCCCGACTCGGCGGCACCAATCAGAACATGGTCGTGTCCTGGCCGGCCCGCATCAAGGACAAGGGGGCCTTGCGCGAGCAGTTCGTCCATGTGATCGACGTGGTCCCCACCATCCTGGAGGCGGCCGGCCTCAGTGCGCCCGAGGTCGTCGACGGCATCAAGCAAGCGCCGATCGAGGGCACGAGCTTCGCCTACACCTTCGATGCCGCCAATGCCAAGGCGCCGTCACGCCACAAGACCCAGTACTTTGAGATGATGGGCCAGTGGGCGCTGTACCACGACGGCTGGCTGCTCGGCACCAAGGTCAATCGTGCGCCCTGGGAGGCCTTCGGTCCGGCCAATCCCGATCCGTTGAACAACCAGGAGTTTCAACTCTACGACCTGAGCCGCGATTTCACCCAGAGCGAGGACATCGCAGCAAAGCACCCGGAGAAGGTCAAGGACCTGAAGACGATATTCGTGGCGGAGGCGAAGAAGCACCAGGTCTTCCCGCTCGATGCCTCGGTGGCGGCCCGGATCGTGGCCCCGCGCCCGAACATCACCGCCGGGCGTTCTGAGTTCGTCTACACCCGGCCGATGACCGGCCTGCCCCAGGGCGACTCGCCGTCGCTGCTCAACGCCTCTTACACCATTACCGCCGCAATCGAGGTTCCGCAAGGCGGTGCCGAGGGCATGATCCTGACCTCGGGCGGGCGCTTCGCCGGCTACGGCTTCTACCTGCTCGGGGGCAAGCCGGTGTTTCTGTGGAACCTGGTCGACCTGGAGCGTCTCAAGTGGGAAGGTCCGGACGCGCTGACCCCCGGTCCCCACACCCTTGAGTTCGACTTTCAATACGAGGGCCTGGGCGCCGGTACGCTGGCGCTCAACAACTTCAGCGGTGTCGGCCGGCCCGGTACCGGAACGCTCAAGGTCGATGGTAAGGCAGTCGCGACCAAGCGGATGGAGAAGACGCTGCCGATGATCCTGCAATGGGACGAGTCATTCGACATCGGCTCCGATACCCTGACTGGCGTGAATGACGCGGACTACCGGCCGCCCTTCCCGCTGACCGCCAAGCTCGTGAAGCTGACGATCAAGGTCAATCGTCCGGAACTGACGCCCGCGGACATCGAGAAGCTCAAGGAGGCCGATGCCAAGGCGGCGGCGGCCAGGGAGTAGTCGCCGCAGTCCGCCATCCGCCAGTCTGGCGGATCGCTCGGCAGCGGACGGTCCGCCGGGCGATCCGCGGCCCGCCCCCGCTTCGTCGTAATTGTTCAGACACCCGGAGAAATCGTTGTGCCGATACCACGCCCAACTCGTCTGATCGGAACCCTCGTCCTGGCCCTCGCCTTGTCCGGCAGCCTCGCCCTCCAGGACGCCCTGGCGGCCGCTGAGGGCTCGCACCAGCCCAGGGAAGGCCAGTTCAAGTATTCGACCCCCATCCCGCCCGGGATCGCTTCCCCGGACAAGGTGCAGACGCGCCTCGGGACCCTGCATTTCTTCGACGGCTTCCCGGATCAGGCCACCGCCGAGAAGCTCTACGACAACCTCGACTTCCAGCGCGCCGTGCAGGCGTACCTGCTGGCCCTGCCAGCCGTCAATCAGGCGGGCAATCGCAATGCCATCCTGACGCTGGGTCCGGCGAATGCGACCGTGCCGATCTGGGAGCAACTGGTGGATGCCCGCACCGTGGAGCTCACCGCCAACGACAATACGCCCTACACAAGGGCAAGCCATTCGCACCTGACGCGCGGATGAAAAAGATACTCGCAGAGGCCGCCGCGGTGGGCGACGCCACGGCGCGTACCATCGCATTCCACATGCGCGATCGCGACGACTACTATTACGCCGACAGCCACTGGCAGCTCCCGTTCGTCGGCGGCTACAGGTTCCAATCTCAGCCGGGGGTGCTTAACCTCGACGGCTACGCCTTCTATTACTTCATGGCCACTGGCGTGACCCCGGCGATGCAGGAAAAGATGGTGGGCAGAGGTTCCCAGTACGCCTGGACCGCCCGGGATGCGAAGGGCGACCCGCTCGACGGCGGCAAGCACTACCAACTCCACCTGCCGCCGCATGTCCCGGTCAAGGACTTCTGGTCCGTGATCCTGTACAGCAACCAGACCCGCTCGATGATCCAGACGGACCAGCGCTTCCCCAGCGTGAGCAGTCAGACCGAGGGCCTGCTGGTCAATGCGGACGGCTCGGTGGACGTCTGGTTCGGCCCGACGGCGCCGGCCGGAAAGGAGAAGAACTGGGTACAGACCGCCCCCGGCAAGGCTTGGAACACTATCCTGCGGCTCTACGGACCGCTGGAGCCCTGGTTCGACAAGACCTGGCGACCGGGAGAAATCGAGCTCAGGAGGCTCCGCAACGGACATGAGTAGCAGGCAGCAGTGGGGAATCAGTTCGGCAGTCCTGAGGCCAGCCGCCGCGCTGCTGCTGGTCCTGTGGGTGCCTGCACCATTGGCGGGCGCCGCGGACGGGCCAGCCGCGGCGCCAGCCGCAGCGACCATCCCGGCAGCCCCAGCCCCGATCCCGATCGAACACATCGCCCCATCGGCCACCGCGGTGGCGCAGCTCCTGCGCCACCTGGCCGCGGACCTGATCCCAGGCGCCGAGATCGAATCGATCCGCACGACCCTACCCGGTATCGTCACCGCGCTCGCGACCGACGAGGGGCAACTCCTGGACCTGCTGCGGGATCAGCCCTCCCTGGAGACGCTCCAGGCCCAGGAGGAAGGCTGGCACGCCCGTCAGCTCGCCCTCACCGCGTGGCTCGACACCCTCACCGGGCGGGCCGCCAGGCTCCAGGACGCGGCCACCAGTCTCACGCGGCTGCACGAGACCTGGACCCTGACCCGCCAGGCGGCGCAGGCTGCCGCCAGCCCCGCCGCGGTGCTCGCGCAGGTCGACAACACGCTCGCGACCCTGGCGGCGGCACAGCCGCTCTATCGCGCCCAGCGCGACGACGCACTCGACCTTCAGGCCGCGGTCGCCCGCGAGGTCACCCGCTGCGAGGGCGCCAGGACGCGCATCCTGGAGGCCCAGGAGGGCAATGTGGGCGGGGTCTTCGCCCTTACCGGCCGCCCCCTCTGGAGCCCGACGCTCTGGACCCAGGGGCTGGCCGCCATCCCGGGGCGTGCCCACCAGGTCGCCGCGACACTGCGCGTCCAGGTCGGTCTGTACCTGCACGAACCCGCGAAACGGATGCCGCTGCATCTCGCGATCTTTCTCGCCACCCTGATCGCCCTGCGGGCGGCCCGGGGACGACTGCGGCACTGGGCGGCGGCGGGCGAGGACATCGCGCGCATCACCGTCGTCTTCGACCGCCCCGTAGCCGCCGCCCTGGTGGTGGCACTCATCTTTGCGACCAGCCTCGCGTCACCGGCCCCGGCCGAGGTGAAGGAACTGCTCGGGGCCCTGGCACTGGCGCCCTTGATCCTGCTCGCCCGCCCCCTGCTGGACGCGGCGCTGCGCCCGCCGCTCTTGACCCTGGGCCTGCTCTTCGCCCTGGACCGGGCGCGCCACGCCTTCGGCGGCGCCCCCCCCTTGGTCGATCAGGCCCTCATCTTCGTGGAGTCCCTGGCCGGGGGGATCGCGCTCCTGTGGCTGCTCTATCACCTGAAGCAGCGGGCCGGGGACGATGAACGGGTGCCGCCGGGCACGACCTGGGTCTGGCGCCTCCTGGCAGGCGCGGCCCTGGCCGCGCTGGCGGTCGGGCTCGCCGCCAGCCTGGTGGGCAGTCTGCGCCTCGCCCGCCTCAGCACACCGGCGGTCCTGGTCGGGTGGGTCTACGTCCTGTGGTTCTATGCCGCGGTCCGGGTGCTGACCGCCGTCCTCGCCTTTGCGCTTCGGGTCTGGCCCTTGCGGTCCCTGAACATGGTCCGCGATCACCGCAAGTGGCTGCTGTTGCGCGCCCAACGGTTGCTCATCTGGGTTGCGGTCCTGAGCTGGTGGTACCGCTATCTGGACTACCTCGGCCTCTGGGCGCCCTTCACGGCAGCCATCCAGTACAGTCTCGCCGCCCGGCTGACGCTCGGCAGCTTCAGTACCTCCGCCGGGGACGTCCTGGCCTTCGCCGTCACCCTCTGGGCCGCCCACCTGGTGTCGGCCGGGCTGCGCTTCGTCCTGCAGGAGGAGGTCTACCCCAGGACCCGTGTTTCCAGCGGCATCTCCTATGCCGCATCGAGCCTGCTCCAGTACAGCATCGCGATCCTGGCCTTTTTCATCGCGCTCGGATTCCTGGGCATCACACTCACCCAGGTGACGGTCTTCACCGGGGCCCTGGGGATCGGCATCGGGTTCGGCCTCCAGAGCGTGGTACAGAATTTCGCCTCCGGGCTCATCCTGCTGTTCGAGCAGCCGATCCATGTGGGGGATGCGGTCCAGGTCGGCGAACTGCAGGGCCGGGTGCGCCGGATCGGCATCCGCGCCAGCGTGGTGCGTACCCTGCAGGGCGCCGAGGTCATCATCCCCAATTCCCAACTGACCGCCAATCAGGTAACCAACTGGACCCTGAGCGACCGGCAGCGGCGGTTTGAACTCCCGGTCGGCGTCGGCTACGGCAGTGAGCCCCAGCGGGTGATCGCGTTGCTGGAGGGGGTCGCCCAGGCCCACCCGAAGGTCTCGCCCGAGCCCCCGCCCCGCTGCTATTTCATGAGCTACGGCGACAGCTCGATCAATTTCGAGCTGCGCGCCTGGACCGACTACGATGACACGACCGAGGTCCGTAGCGCGCTCGCGGCGGCGGTCTACCAGGCCGTCTATGCGGCCGGGCTGAGCTTCCCGTTCCCGCAGCGGGAGGTGAGACTATTGTCCTCTGAGAACGTCGCGCCGGCGCCTGGCGCCCCAGGTGCGTGATCCGGCCTTCGGCGTTATATCCAACCGTGTTCAGTCTTGGCCTTGATCATCGTCCCGGCCAGGCGGCATCGTAGGGTGGACAAGCGCAGCGCAGTCCACCAGCGGTGGTGCGGAATTCGGTGGACTACGCTATCGCTTGTCCACCCTACGGCCAGAACCTTGATCGAGGCCTGAGTTTTCAGTTTCTGGTTTTTCGTAAGATGCTGGCTGGCATCGCGTAACCAAGAACGAACAACCGAAACTGAAAACCTGACGGTATAGTATGCGCCCATGAGTATCAGGAACCCCCCGCCAGATCACGCCCAGTCGGCCCTGCCGACGGACCGGGACAATGCCGCGGCCACGCTGCCAAGCACTCCTTTGGCACCGCCACTGCGACCCCGTAAGTCCGCAGAGATCGGTTGCGTGTTCGCGGGGTTGGAGGTGCGGGTGGTGGATCGGTCCCCGGATGACTATGCCGCGTTCTTGGACGAATTGTGAAGATCGAGCGCATCCATTTGACTGCCTGGCCAGTCGCCTGTCCAACATCACGCTTATTCCCGGTAAGCGCACCCCCCGCGGCTACGACCAACTGCGGGCCGCGATCCGGGTGTGTCACGGCTATCTGCTGCGTCTGATCGCCGAAGGCAAAGCGCACGAAGCGATCAAGACCGCCAACCGGGTCTTTGATCTCGCCCTGACGGATGCGGGCAAGCGCACCTTCTTCCATCAAGGGATCGACTTGCTGGACGCGCTGCCGCCGCCCGCGGCCTTTGGCGTGGATGCCTTCGAGCACGAGAACCACCCCCGCCAAGTGCAGCGGGTCCGGTTGCAGCGTGAACAGTTTGCTCGGTTTTTGGCCCGCTACGGAAGTTTTGACAGCGATGGGCCAGCGGGGAGCAAACCAGTCTGAGTCGCGGTTCAGCGCAAAGAACCAATATGCCTGGGCCGCGGAGCAGCCTGATATTTTCGTCAGGCCAGCCGACTCATGCCAACGGTCGGCAATGCAATAAACGTGAGGGACGGGGCGCATGCCCCGTCCCGCCGCAGCTATCGCCTTTTCCCCCTAGGAGCCAAAGATAAAGGTGAACCGTTCCTTTCCAAAGTCGCCATGGCCCGTTCCGCTGGTCCCCGTTGACACAAACTGGAACGGGCCGCTACGCCCATCGTCACAATTGATAACGCCCTCGCCGTTGCGGCGCGTCACATAAACGAAGCCCCCCGTACAGGTAACGCCCTTGCTTGACTTGATCGTCATATTACCCCCGCCATTCAGGTAACCCGTGGCGGTCCCCGTGAGCGTTTCGCTTGAATCTTGAACCTTCCCCCGTACAGGCAAGGTCATAGTACAGGCGGTCAGGACAACCGAACTGAGAACAGCAGCGCCGATCGCCGATCGTTTCATAATTTCACCCAGATTGTAGTTTTTAGGTCATCTACGCTTCACTGCGCGAAGAAGCGCAGGTGGGTGTCTTGGTTGTGGAGGTAGAAGTTCACCCCCGTGGTGGTCTTAAGTAACCATCATGGGGGTTTTTAGTCATGTGCTTTCCGAGGTAGGTTGAACAAGGGATGCGCCCCTTTCCCGAGACAGATAACACCGTAAATCCTGCCATTATTCCTACCCGCGGGACCTTCCCTGAAGGAGGGACCAGTTTCCCCGGTCGGCGTCCCTGCCCCCGGGACCGGTCAGCTAGGGCAGGATGATCCTCCCCTGTGGGTCCAATGTTGCCAACATGAGGCTGTTGAGCCGCCCGACGAAGGCGGCCGGGTCGTCCAACTGACCGCCCTCGGCGAGTTGCGCCTGATCGAACAGGATCAGGCCCAGGTCGGCGAAGCGGGTCTCATCCTCCTCCGTCTCCAGGCGCTTGACCAGGGGGTGGTCCAGGTTCACCTCCAGCGTCGGGCGCTGCACCGGGGCGTCCTGGCCGACCGCCTTCAGCACCCGGGCCAGGTTGGCGCTCATGTCGTACTCGCCCACGACCAGGCAGGCCGGGGAGTCGACCAGGCGGGCGCTCGGGCGCACCTTGTCCACCCGCTCGCCCAAAGCGGTCTTGAGACGCTCCAGCAGGGTGCCGTGTTCCTTGGCCGCCTGCTCGGTCTTGGCCTTCTCTTCGGCATCCGCCAGGCTTCCGAGGTCCAGGTCGCCCTTGGTCACCGACTGCAGATGCTTACCCTTGTACTCGTGCATGTGGTTGACCAGCCACTCGTCCACCCGGTCGGACAGCAGCACGACCTCCACGCCCTTCTTGCGGAAGACCTCCAGGTGCGGGCTGTGGCGGGCGGCGGCGGGGCTGTCGGCGGTGATGAAATAGATCTTGTCCTGACCCTCCTTCATCCGCTCGATATAGCCGTCCAGGGTCTCGGTCTGGGCCTCACCCTCGCCGTGGGTGGTGGAGAAGCGCAGCAGGCCGCCCAGGCGTTCGCGGTTGGCGAAGTCCTCCGCCGGACCCTCCTTGATCACGCGGCCGAACTCTTTCCAGAACTCGGCATATTTCTCCGGCTCATCGGTGGCCAGGGTCTCCAGCAGGCCCAGGATGCGCTTGGTGTTGGCCTGGCGGATGGTGTCGATCTTGCGGTTGTGCTGGAGCAGTTCGCGCGAGACATTGAGCGGCAGGTCATCGGAGTCCACCACGCCCTTGACGAAGCGCAGGTAGTGGGGGAGCAGCTTGTCCGCCTGGTCCATGATGAAGACACGGCGCACATAGAGCTTGATGCCGTGCTTCTGGTCCCGGTCCCAAAGGTCCCAGGGGGCCTTGGAGGGGACGAAGAGCAGGGTGGTGTACTCGTTGGTGCCCTCGACCCGGTTGTGGACATAGGCGAGCGGGGGGTCGTAGTCGTGGGAGAGGTGCTTGTAGAACTCCTGGTACTCCTCCTCGGTCACGTCGGCCTTGTTGCGCATCCACAGCGCCGTGCCGCGGTTGACCTTCTCCCAGACGGGACCCTTGTCCTTGGGCTTGTCCTCGCCCGCTTCGGCCTCGTCACCCTCCGGACCCTCATCGGCGTCTTTGAGCATCTCCACCGGCAGGGCGATGTGGTCGGAGAACTTGCTGATGATGGAGCGCAGCCGCCAGGGGTCCAGGAATTCCTTTTCGTCCTCCTTCAGGTGCAGGGTCACGTCGGTGCCGCGGGCGGCCCGCTCCACCGTCTCGAGCGTGTAGCTGCCGCGTCCGTCGGACTCCCAGTGCACCCCGTGCTCGGCGCCGAGACCGGCGCGGCGCGAGACGATCGTCACCCGGTCGGCGACGATATAGCTCGAATAGAAGCCGACCCCGAACTGGCCGATGAGTTGGCTGTCCTTGGCCTGATCGCCGGTCAGTTTCTCGAAGAAACGCTTGGTACCGGAACTGGCGATGCTGCCGATGGTCTCCACGATTTCCTGGCGGCTGAGGCCAATGCCGTTGTCCGACACGGTCAGGGTCCCGGCCTCCTTGTCCACCGTCACACGGATGCGCAGTTCGCCCCCGTCGCCCTCGTAGAGCCCATCGTCGCTCAGGGCCTCGAACCGCAGCTTCTCCGCCGCGTCCGAAGCGTTGGAGATCAGCTCGCGCAGGAAGATCTCCTTGTTTGAATAGAGTGAACGGATGACGAGATCCAGGACCTGGCTCACCTCCGCCTTGAACTCCAGTGTTTCCTTGTGCGCTTCGACAGTCATACGTTTGCCTACCTCTTTGAAAAATCGATCTGTTAGTGTTCGCCGGGGCGCCCTGGCCTGCCGACAAACCGAAAGTCGTAGGGTGCGCCGTGCGCACCGGGGGCCGCCGTGTCGTGGCGGCCAGGTCTGCGCCGATCGACACTCCGGTGCCACGGCGTGACGCAGCAGGTGCGCGCGGCGCACCCTACGTCGGCCTGACGCCGTTCGACGGGATAAGGGGCGTTCGACGGCACGCGCACCACCGACGGTGTTATTGTCGCACGCCGTACCGGGGCTACAATCCGGACTTCCCGCCGTGGCCGCGGGTCCGCCGCACCAGTGCGCGACGGCCGCGCGACCCGAACCGCATCAATGTAGGCCATCACACCGACAATCAAGGGGTTGACCATGGAGCCGAAAACGATCAAAACCACGCCCTTCGCGGGGCAACGCCCGGGGACCTCCGGGCTGCGCAAGAAGGTCCGGGTCTTCGCGCAGCCGCATTACCTGGAGAACTTCGTCCAGTCGATCTTCGACACCCAGGACGCGCTCGCCGGCGGCAGCCTGGTGGTCGGCGGTGACGGCCGCTACTACAACCGCGAGGCGATCCAGACCATCCTGCGCATGGCCGCCGCCAACGGCGTCGCCCGGGTGCTGGTCGGCCAGGGCGGCATCCTCTCCACCCCGGCGGTCTCCTGCCTCATCCGCAAGTACAAGACCCAGGGCGGGATCGTGCTCTCCGCCAGCCACAACCCGGGCGGGCCGGAGGAGGACTTCGGGATCAAGTTCAACGTCGCCTCCGGCGGACCGGCGCCCGAGTCGGTCACCGAGGCGATGTTCGCCCGCACCCAGACCATCGACACCTATCGCAGCCTGGACTGCCCGGACACCGACCTTGACCAGCTCGGCACGGTGCAGATCGGCACCATGCAGGTCGAGGTCATCGACCCGGTGGCGGACTATGCGGCCCTGATGGAGTCACTGTTCGACTTCGGCGCCATCGAGGCGCTCTTCAACTCGGGGCTCTTTAAGCTGCGCTTCGACGCCATGCACGCGGTCACCGGCCCCTATGCCATCGAGATCCTGGAAAACCGCCTGGGCGCCTCGCCCGGCACCGTCATGAACGGCGTGCCGCTGCCGGACTTCGGCGGCCACCACCCGGACCCCAACCTGGCCCACGCCCAAGAGTTGGTCCACCTGTGTCACGGCACCGATGGACTGGACTTCGGCGCCGCGTCCGACGGGGACGGCGACCGCAACATGATCCTGGGCAAGGAATTCTTCGTCACCCCCAGCGACAGCCTGGCGGTCCTGGCCGCCAATGCCCACCTGACCCCGGGCTACAAGCACGGGATCCGCGGCATCGCCCGTTCCATGCCCACCAGCCAGGCGGCCGACCGGGTCGCCGAGGCCATGGGGATCGAGTCCTTCGAGACCCCCACCGGCTGGAAGTTCTTCGGCAACCTGCTGGACGCCGGGCGCATCACCCTGTGCGGCGAGGAGAGCTTCGGCACCGGCTCCGACCATGTGCGCGAGAAGGACGGGCTCTGGGCGGTGCTCTTCTGGCTCAACCTGCTCGCCGTGCGCAAACAGTCCGTGGCCGAGATCGTCACCGAGCACTGGCGGCACTTCGGGCGCAATTTCTATACCCGCCACGACTATGAGGCGGTCAACGCCGAGGCCGCCGCCGGTCTCGTGAACCACCTGAACGTCCTGCTCCCGGCCCTGCCCGGCAAACGCCTGGGCGCCTATACCGTCGCCTATGCCGACGACTTCGCCTACACCGACCCGATCGACGGCAGCGTGTCGAAGCATCAGGGCATCCGCATCGGCTTCGAGGGCGGCGCCCGCATCGTCCTGCGCCTCTCCGGCACCGGCACCGAAGGCGCCACCCTGCGGGTCTATGTCGAGTCCTACGAGCCCGACCCAACCAAGCACCACCAGGACCCCCAGGACGCCCTGGCCCCGCTCATCCGCATCGCCCGGGACCTCGCCCAGATCGAGGAGCGCACCGGGCGGGCCGAGCCGACCGTCATCACCTGAGGCGGGCGACGCGCCAGGGATGGCGCGCCGATAGCCCCCTTAGAGCACCTCGCCAGGCCGAGCGCTGCAAATCCTCTCACAGAGACACGGAGACACAGAGAAAAAGAATTTATCATCTTGGATTTATCATCTTGTGGGATTTCTTGACTTTGTGTCTCCGTGTCTCCGTGAGAGGTATTCTTTACGACGCTACAGCGAGCACCAATGCCCCTCCCATGACCTCGCCGGCTGGCGCAAAGAGCGCGTACCCGAGCGCCCCAGCGGCATCATGACCCTGGCCCCGGACTGGGTATGCGAGATCCTCTCCCCGGGCCACGAGCGCAAGGACACCGTCCACCACCTGCTGCTGCTCCAGCGTGCCGCCGTCCCCTATTACTGGATACTCTCCCCGGAGGACCGCACCCTCATCGTCTATGCACTCGACGGCGGCAGCTATCGGGTGTGTTTCTCGGTCGCGTATCGCCCGCCGGAGACCCCGGCCCGGGCACGCATCCCGCCCTTCGAGTCGATCGACATCGACCTGGGCTACATCTTCGGCGAGTCGAGTTAGCCGACAAGCAAGACCCCACCTTGTCCGCCACCCCCGGCACGGCTAACATCAAGGCCACACTCGGTCCCGGGCGATTGCACTTGCCTCCCCTCTTGCCCGTCACCCTGACACACTCGCGGAGCCGGCCCATGAACCCCCTGTCCTATATCGACCCCGATGATCCCTATCCGGAAAGCGACGGCCAACCCATGGCGGAAAACACGCAACAGTACGACTGGCTGGTCAAGATCAAGGAAAACCTGGAGATCCTGTTTGCCGACCGCCCGGACGTGTTCGTGGCCGGGGACTTGCTGTGGTACCCGGTGCCGGACCGCCGCCTGGCCGGCCCCATTGCCCCGGACGTGCTGGTGGCGTTCGGCCGACCCAAGGGTCCGCGCGGCTCCTACAAGCAGTGGGAGGAGGACGGTATCGCGCCCCAAGTGGTCTTCGAGATTCGCTCGCCCTCCAACAGCGTCAAGGAGATGGCGGACAAGCTCGCCTGCTACGACCTCTACGGCGTCGAGGAGTATTACGTCTACGACCCGGCCGAGAACGCGTTGCGTATCTGGCTGCGCCAGGGGGGGCGACTCGCCCCCATGGCCCATGTCGGGGGCTGGACCAGCCCGCGTCTAGGGGTGCGTTTCGCACTGACACCCGCGGGCCTCGCGGTCTTCGATCCCGCGGGGCAGCCTTTCCTGTCGTCCGTGGAACTGGCCAGACGGGCGGCCAGCGAGGCCGCGCGCGCCGAGCAGGCGGATGCGCGTGCCGAGCAGGCGGATGCGCGTGCCGAACAGGCGGATGCGCGTGCCGAACAGGCGGATGCGCGCGCCGAGCAGGAGCGGCAACGCGCCGAACGTCTGGCCGAGCGTCTGCGGGCCTTAGGCTTGGACCCGGACGACACCGCGGACTGAGGCGTGCCAGGCTACAATTCGGGCAATACACCACGCAAGGTTTGTCGCTATGTCCCCAACCGCCGCTGCCATCTGCGACGCGCCGGCGCACCAGTCCCCCGCCGTCGCCCGCCCGGGGACGCCCCCCAGGTGCCCGTCGAGCCGCGCTCGGCGGACGGACTCCGGGTTTCGGAGGAGACCTATTGGAAGGAGTATTACCTGGAATCAGACATCCGTTACGAGTGGAACAACGGTTTGCAACGACAACCCCCAACCCTTGTTGCCACTGGATGCCTCCTATCACGGCATCTTCGACCTCTGTGTCCTTACACCGAATGGACATCAACGCCCTCCGGGACCTCAAGGCAGGCTATACCAGGCCCCCCGCCCTTGTCCGTGGAGCACCAAGAGCCCCCGCTCCCGCAACGCCTTGAAATGCAGCTTCAGGGTGTTGCGATTGGCCCCGGTCAGGGTCTGCGCATCGCCGATGCTGATGCGGCCGTGGTCGCGAGCCTGGTCGAGGAGCCGGAGCGACAGGTCCGGCAAGCGGACGAGGAGCAGCCGCTCACGCTCGACCTTCTCACGCAGGCGGCGCATCTGGCATTGCAGGGCCTTGAGGAAGAAGGTCAACCACGGCGTCCACTCGGGGGCAGCGCGACCGATGGTTCCCTGGGTCCGCCGCAGCGCGAGGTAATAGCCCTCCTTGCTTTGCTCGATCACGCTTTCCAAACCCATTCCTACCCATTTCTCAAGCCGCACCCGGGGTGCGGCGCCCCCGCAAGCCTAGGCCGCCTCGGCCTGCCTGACCCGTCCTTCTTGCGGCACCGCCTCCGGTACCACCCGATTCAGCGCCGAAAGCACCGCCTTGAGCGAGGCCCCCACCACATCCCGGTCGATCGCCGCCCCTGCCACCCGCGCCCCGTCGATATTGAGCAGCACATAGGCGGCGGCCTCGGCATCGGTGCCCTCGCCGATGGCGTGTTCCTGGTAGTCCAGCACCTGCACCCGCTGGCCCGCGAAGCCGACCCAGGCGGAGACGAAGGCGGCGATGGCCCCCTGGCCCTCCCCGCGCAGGGTGTGCTGACCGGCGCCGTCGCCGAGGCGCACCTCGATATGGTCGTGCCCGTTGCGGATCAGCCGGTAGCCGAGCAGCCGACGCGGTCCCTGGTCGCGCACGAAGTGCTCGCGGAACAGGCGCTCAATCCCCGCCCCCTCGACCTCCCCGCCCAGGCGCTCGCTCTCGCGCTGGACCAACTGCGCCAATTCGACCTGGAGCCAGCGGGGCAGGTTGAGCCCAAAGTCGCGCTCCATGATGAAGGCGACCCCGCCCTTGCCGGACTGGCTGTTGACCCGCACCACCTCCTGGTAGGTCCGACCCAGGTCCATGGGGTCGATCGGCAGATAGGCGACCTGCCAGGGGGTCTGCGCATCCTGGCGCTTCAGACACTTGCGGATGGCGTCCTGGTGACTGCCGGAGAAGGCGGTATAGACCAGTTCGCCCACCCAGGGGTGCCGGGGGTGGGTGACGATCCCGGTGCACTCGCCGACCACGGTCAGGATCTCGTCCGGGTGGCTAAGGTCAAGACCTGGGTCGATCCCCTGGCTGTAGAGGTTCATGGCGAGCGTGACCAAATCCATGTTGCCGGTGCGCTCGCCGTTGCCGAGCAGGGTGCCCTCGACCCGGTCCGCCCCGGCGAGCAGGGCCAACTCCGCCGCGGCCACGGCCCCGCCCCGGTCGTTGTGGGTGTGGACCGAGAGGATCAGGGAGTCGCGCCGGCTGATATGGGTCGCGAACCACTCCACCTGATCGGCAAAGCGGTTGGGGCTCGCCACCTCCACCGTGGCCGGGAGGTTGATGATCGCCCGATGCCCCGGGGTCGGCTGCCACTCGTCGATCACCGCCTCGCAGACCTCCAGGGCATAGTCTGGCTCGGTGGCGGTGAAGCTCTCCGGCGAATACTGGAAGGTCCAGCGGGTGTCCGGGTAGCGGGCGGCGGCCTCGCGCACCCAGCGGGCGCCCTGGACGGCAATCGCCTTCACACCCTCGCGGTCGCTGCCGAAGACCCAGTCGCGCTGCACCGGGGAGGTGCTGTTGTAGAGGTGGACGATGGCCCGCGGGGCGCCGTCCAGGGCCTCGAAGGTGCGGCGGATCAGGTCCTCGCGCGCCTGCACCAGGACCTGGATGGTCACGTCCGCCGGGATCTGGCCCTCCTCGATCAGGCGCCGCACGAAGTCGAAGTCGGGCACGCTCGCGGCCGGGAAGCCGACCTCGATCTCCTTGACGCCAAGCCGCACCAGGAGTTGCCAGAGCCGCCGCTTCTGCGCCGGCCCCATGGGCTCCAGCAAGGCCTGGTTGCCGTCGCGCAGATCCACGCTGGCCCAGATCGGCGCCTGTTGGACGGTCCGGTCGGGCCATTGGCGCGCCGGCATGGCGAGCACCGGGCTCGGACGGTATTTGCGGTGGTCGAAGGGGGTCATTGCCATCTCCAGTCATCGGGGCGTCGGGGTATTCGGACGTTCCACGTCTTCATCTAAAATCCGCTCGGCTGCACGGTCGCCGGTCCACACAGCGGACCCTACGTACTCATTCTGGCCGACGGGGAAATGTTACTCCGCAAGGCCCGGAAGATGATTGCGAACTTGTTCCCGAATGGTGCCATCCAGGCAATTTTCTGCTAATTTTGCCGGGTAACTGACCCCATCAAACCCCCCAAACGCCAAAGCCCGGCAAAATTATGAAACTGGACAGCTACGACCGGCGCATCCTCGAAGAACTCCAACGCGAGGGCCGCCTGAGCAACCAGGACTTAGCCGACCGCATCGGCCTGTCCCCCTCACCCTGCCTGCGGCGGGTGCGCGCCCTGGAGGAGGCCGGGATCATCCTCGGCTATCGGGCGCTCTTGGACGCCCGGCAACTGGGCTTCACCCTGGTGGCCATCCTCAGCATCTCCATGGACCGGCACACCCCGGAGCGCTTCGCGGCCTTCGACACCGCGGTCGCGGCCATGCCGGAGGTCCTGGAGTGCCTGCTGCTTACCGGAAGGGACGCGGACTACCAACTGAAGGTGGTGGTGCGCGACATGGCACACTACCAGGAACTGCTGCTGGAGCGGATCACGCGCATCGAGGGGGTCAGCGGGGTACACTCCAGTTTCGTCCTGCGCCAGGTGGTGGAGCGCACCAACCTGCCGGTGGGGCTTTGAGGGCGCGTGCCAGCCGCGGGGGATGCCAGGCGACGGCCTTGATCATGAGTCCGGCCATCCCGTGAGCTGATAGGTTGTCGGTCCGCACAGCGGACCCTACGGGAAGGCTGCGCGCCCGTAGGGTCCGCTGTGCGGACCGCGCTCGCCGTCGGCCGCAACCATGACCAGGCGACCCTCCAGACCCATTCGAGCCACGAACCCCGGGATACGCCATGCCACTCTCCCAAGACCCCCGTCTGCGACTCGTCTTCGGCGCCAGCGGCTACATCGGCACCTATCTGGTCCCGCGCCTGCTCGCGGCCGGGGCCCGGGTGCGGGTCTCCTCGCGCAGGCCCAAGACCCTGGAGGCGCGCGGCTGGCTCGGGGTGGAGATCGTCGAGGCGGACGCACTCGACCCGGCGAGCCTCCCCGCGGCCCTGGCCGGGGTCAGCATCGCCTACTATCTGGTCCACTCCATGGGTGCCGGCAAGGACTTCGGGCGCCTGGACCTGGCGGCGGCGGCCAACTTCGCCGCCGCGGCGGCCACCGCCGGGGTGGAGCGCATCTGTTACCTGGGCGGCCTGGTGCCGGCGGACGCCGTGAGTGAACACATCGTCTCGCGGCGCGACACCGGGGAGGTACTGCGCCGCGGGGCGGTGCCGGTCACTGAACTGCGGGCCGGGATCATCGTCGGCCCGGGCTCGGCTGCCTTCGAGGTCATGCGCGACCTGGTCTACCACCTGCCGGTGATGATCACGCCGCGGTGGGTCACGGCCAAGTCACCCCCGATCGCGCTGGACAACCTGCTGGAATACCTGGCGCTGGCCCCGGGTCTCCCCGAGACCGCCAACCAAGTCCTCGACGCGGCCGGACCGGAAACGCTCACCTACGCCCAGATGATGCGCACCCTGGCGGAGGCGGCGGGTCGGCGCCCGCCCTGGATCATCCCGGTACCGGTCTTGAGCCCCAAGCTCTCGGCCTATTGGCTGCGCTTCGTCACCGCCGTACCCACCAACGTGGCCCGCGCCCTGATCGAGGGCCTGAAGCACGACTTTACCGCCAACCCGGAGCAACTGCGGCGACTGGTCCCGCAGCGCCTGCTCGACTTCCGGGAATCGGTCGAGGCCGCCTTTGCGGCGGAACGCAACGCCCAGGTCCTGGCCCGCTGGACCGAAGGAGCCTTCAACATGCGCCAAGGCCGACTCGACTACGCCTATTACGCCAAGCGCGCCGGCGGCAGCGCCGTCACCACCGCCCCCGCGGCGGCGGTGTGGGCCGTGGTGACCGCCATCGGCGGGGACAACCGGTACTACTATCTGAATTCACTCTGGACCATCCGCGAGACCATGGACTGGATGGTCGGCGGCCGGGGGCTGGCCCGCGGTCGACGCCACCCCACACAGGTGCGGGTGGGCGACCGGATCGACACCTGGGAGGTGATCGGGGTCGAACCCGAGCGGCGCCTGACCATGACCTTCGGCCTGCGCGCCCCCGGGGCCGGGGTGCTGGAGTTCGAGTTGGAGCCCCTGCCGGGCGGCCGCACCCGGCTGACCGCCACTGCCTACTGGCACCCCGCCGGGGTTTGGGGACTCATGTACTGGCTCGCGATGGAGCCCTTCCACCAGGTCATCTTCGCTGGCCTGACCCGGGAGATCTGCCGCCGGGCGGAGGGTGCTCGTGACGTTGGTTGAGGCTTACGAGAATCGACACTACCCCGTCGGCCCTGCTGACCCGGTGGAGGCCATCAAATTCCGCATGAGTGAATGACGCTCGATCAGGGAAAGGGCCATCGGCAATGGCCGGACGGGGCATTCGCCCCGTCCGAAACGTTTTCCCCGAACCTGCCGGTTTCAATCAACGGTCGGCGACGGATCAAACGTTCGGGACGGGGCGAATGCCCCGTCCCGCCGCGGTTGATGGGGCATACCCCGTCCGGTTTGAGCATACCCCGCCCGGCCCGAGTCCACTCGTCAACGTGTTCGGAAAGCATCGTCTCGACCTCCCCTAAATCGTGCAGTTGCGGCAAATTCTCGCCCGGCAGCAGGCGCCGCAGCAAGACCCGTGCAAACCAGACCGTCAGCGCCCGCCGCAGGCTGGCGTAGCGCGGGCCCTGCAACCGGGTACCAAGCCGACGCAGGATCGGGCGGAGCGCCTCCGGACCCTCGACGGCCAGGGTTTCCAGCCGCACCAGCTCGGCCGCCACACTGGTCGCCTGCCCCAAGGTTTCCTCCCCAATGCGGCCCTCATCGATCAGATGATAGCGGTGTTGGGGCCGGTAGCGGGCCAGGGCGTTGGGCAGCGGGACGATCAGTTCGGCGATGTCGCGCGCCGCCGTCCAGCGTCCTGTGCCGTTGTAAAGCACCAGATGATGTCGTCCTCGCGCTCGCGCAGCCCGTCGGTGACATAGCTGCCACCCTGTTTCTCCAGCGTGCTGAAGTCGATAAGCGACAGCCAGTCCTCACGCGGGCTTGAGCTATACCCCCGCGCGCCCGTACGCCGCACTCCAGCCGGCTGCGCCATCGCGTCCTGCCACATTGCCGAAAACGAGTTTCAACATGGATGTACTGAAATAGCTATTTCAGGCACTATGATCCCGCGCAGACCGCCTTTCAACATGCCGGATGGGGCATTCGCCCCGTCCGAAAGTAAGCCTGGCTGGGTGGCGCTGACACGCGCGCCACGGCGCGCGCGATCTGGAGTACGCTAGCGGTGACAACGAGCGGCGTCCAGCCATTGCCAGATCCCGTTTCGTCCAGGGCCAACCACAGGGGAATTAGCTATGAACCTCGATCGCGTCACTCTCGATCCGGCCGTGATGGGCGGCAAGCCCTGCATCCGCGGTTTGCGCATCACGGTTGGTACCTTGCTCGGACTCATGGCGACCGGTGTCAGCCGCGAGCGAGTCCTCGCGGCTTACCCCTACCTCGAGCCGGAAGACCTGGATGCCGCGTTGGCCTACGCCGCCTGGCGGCTCGAGGAACGCGAAGAAGACTTGGTCGGCGCATGACATTGCGGCTGATCATCGACATCAACCTCTCGCCGGAGTGGGTTCCATTCCTGGCCGAGGCAGGGGTGATTGCCCGTCACTGGGCGCAGGTCGGCGATCCAACGGCCACCGATCGGGAGATCATGGCCTGGGCGAGCACACATGGTTACACGGTGTTCACGCACGATCTCGATTTCTCGACCATGCTGGCGTTGACCCACGCCGGACGGCCGAGTGTGATCCAATTGCGCGGGCCGCGGGTGTTGCCGGAGCAGATCGGCGGACCATTGCTCGCGTCACTGCGCCGCTTCCGTGCGGACCTGGAGGCGGGCGCCCTGGTGGTGATCGAACCCGGGCGCAGCCGGGTGCGCGTGCTGCCCCTGTGAGTGCTGTAAGGCGGATGCCCGCTTAGGCGTCCGCCTTGTAACCCACCCAACCGCAACCGAGCCACCCAAACGAGGTCGCGAATACCGGCCAGCGCCGTGACATGGGCCGGACGGGGCATCCGCCCCGTCCGAAACGTTCTCTCCGGACCTGCGGGCTCATGCCAATGATCGGCGACGGAATAACTCAAGTCCGGGTCACGACAGAATCCCGACCTCCAGCGGCGAATCCGGATTTGCTGAAGACCAGACCCAATGCTCAGCGCGGGCCACGTAACCCTTGCGCACCGGATTCTCATGCACATAATTGAGCTTCTGCACATAGAAATCCGGATTCTCGATCTTCTTCGGCGCATTCGTATCCATCCACAGTCGATAGGTCCCCGCGTCATCGACGAATAACTTAAGGACGCCCGGCTCGGTGGCCGCGATATTCTCCTTCAGTTGCTTGGACGTGAACCGCTTGAAGTCGCGCAGAAAGCCGGCGATGTCCGGGGAGGTCACGATCAGGTGGATGTGGTTCAACATGAACACATAGCCGTTGAGTTCCAGACCCTTGTGACTTTGACAATAGCGTATTGAGTCAGCCAGGATCAGCCAGCGGTTGTGGCGGTCGAACAGGTAATACCAGCGCTGCACCGTGAGAGTCAGGAAATAGGTCCCGGCATTCAGGTCCACTGGCACGCGGCGTGAGGGCATGATGTTTGCTGTCGCTCGGGTAAATAACGCTCAAGTGAATGACGCTCGATCAGGGAAAGGGCCATCGGCAATGGCCGGACGGGGCATTCGCCCCGTCCGAAACGTTTTCTCCGAACCTGCCGGTTCCAATCAACGGTCAGCCACGGATCAAACGTTCGGGACGGGGCGAATGCCCCGTCCCGCCGCGGTTGATGGGGCACACCCCGTCTGGCTTGTTGGCACTGGCTGCTTTGGCATACCCCGTCCTGTTTGGTGACGGACGTTCAATCATGGGCCGGACGGGGCATTCGCCCCGTCCGAAACGTTTTCCCCGAGCCTGCCGGTTCCAATCAACGGTCGGCCACGGATCAAACATTCGGGACGGGGCGAATGCCCATAGGCGCCAACTTAAGCCTGCAAGCCCTTGAGTAATAAGCGCAGATCGGCGATAGTGCGGGGATTCGACCGCCATTATGCCAGCACCCAAGCCCGCCGCCGTCGCTTTTGAGGAATTTCTGAAGGAACTGCCGGCCGACTATGCCGAGCAAGCGCGGGAGTTCAAGGCGTTTACGCGCAGTCGCAAGGTCAGGACACCCGCGGACCTGCTGCAGTTGCTGATGTTGTACTGCGGGTTGGACCAAGCGCTGCGCACCACCGCCGGAACGTTCACGTTGTGGCAGCAACGGCTCACGGATACCGCGATCCGCCAGCGCCTGATGGCGTGCGGTCCGTGGCTGAAGGCGTTGTTGCATCGCATGTTGCCGGCGGCGATGACGGCAGTGACAGGCTTCCGGTTGCTGGTGGTGGACGGGTCGTCGCTGCAAGGACCGGGTGCGACGGGCACGGATTACCGGGTGCACTTGGTCTTGGACCTGACCAATCTGACCATGCATGTGGTGCAAGTGACCGGGGTCGAGGGTGCGGAAAGCCTGGCGCGTTACCCCTGGCAGGCTGGCGACATCGTGCTGGCCGATCGGGGCTACAATCAGCCGCAGGTGATCCTCGAACTAAGCGCCCGTCAGGTGTGGGTGGTCGTGCGTCTGATGCCGACGGCCATGCCGTTATACCTGCGTGAGATGGGCGAGGAGCAACGCGATCCCACCGCGGCGCGGCTGGACGTCGCCGCGCACCTGCGCGCGGCGACGGATGATACGGTCACGGTCCCCGTGTGGCTGCGCGGCCAGCAGACCAGTGGACCGGGCTGGCTACACGCCGTGCGCTTGCCGCCGGCCGCGGCCGCCGCGGCGTGTCAGCGCTGCCGCAAGGTCGCCAAGCGCAAGGGTTGGACGCCGAGCGCCGCGGCCCTCTTTCTGACTGGCTGGATGATGGTGTTCACCACCGTGCCGCCGGACGCCGTGGATGGGAGCGCCGTACTGGCGCTCTATCGTTGCCGCTGGCAAGTGGAGTTGATGTTCAAGCGACTGAAAAGCCTGCTCGACCTGGACCACCTGCGCACCCAGCAGAACAGTGCGCTGGGCACCGTCTGGATCCTCGGCAAGTTGCTGTATGCGTTGGTGATCGAACGACACATTCAGCACCAGAGCCCGGCGGCTTGGGACCGTCTGGACCAGCCCCGCCGGGTAACCCCCTGGCGCTTGGTGGCGCTCGCCCGCCGGCAGGTCGATGCCTGGATTCTCGAAGTCCACCGCTGGCGCCCCGAGCGCTGGGCGGCATGCCTTGAGGTAATAACGGAGCGCCCATGCCGACGTCGCTTACAAACGCTCCCGGCCGCCGTCATCGCGTTCCTGAGTGCGCCAGGAAATCAACTGGTTGCTTAAGTTGGCGCCTATGGGTGGATACCCCGTCCCGCCCGCGCCCACATACCCCGTCCCGCCCGAACGCTCACTCAAAATGCCGGACGGGGCATTCGCCCCGTCCGAAACGTTTTCTTCGGACCTGCGGGCGCGTGCCGACGGCTGGCGACGGAATGAACGTTCGGGACGGGGCGAATGCCCCGTCCCGCCCGCGCCCACATACCCCGTCCCGCCCGCGTGCGCTCGGCGCCCATGCTGGTTAGCCGTTGCGTTTGCCGTGCGGCGCACGGCGGCGCCTGCCGCCAGCCCGACGAGCAGCAAGCCGAGCGTCGCGGGCGCGGGCGCCGCGCGGGTTGGCTGCACAGAGACGTTGTCGATACCGGCGATGGTCGAGGCATTGTCGGCTTGGTCATACAGATCGAAATAGAGGGTCGCGTCTTGACCCAGGATGGCGTCGGGAAGCCACACCGTGATGCGCCCCGAGTAGGCGCTTCCAGTGACGAACAGCGGGAAGTCGGGTATGGCGATGCCGGGGTCCAGGTCGACCAGGATGGGCAGTGCGCCGGTGAACCACTCCCGGTTGGCAGAGGGGTACGCGTCCGCACCCGCCAGGTCGACGACCAGGATGTCGAGGAAATCGCCGCCGGCGGTGATCAAGGAGGCGGCGAATGAGTCGGGGAAGACGCCGCCGGGGATGTCGCCTACGGAAGAGGCCGAGGTGTGGAAGCTGAAGTCGAAGCCGAGGGTCGCGGGCAGCGCCGGGAGGCTGAAGGTCTGCGACAGGGTGCGCCGGGGTTCGCCGTCGGTGCCGAGCTGGGCGTAGTTGTGCGTGGGCTCGCCGATGATGGTGAACTCGGCCGTCCAACCGGCCAGGTCGGTGGAAGCGGAGAAGTCGCCGTTGGCGATCAGGTCTGCCCGGGCAGCGGACAGTGCGAGTAACGACATGGCCGCAGACGCGGCGAACCGGGCCAGGATCCTGGCAAGTTTCGGATTCACGCAACCCCCCAGAGGATTCGGAACAGGCCGCGTGGCGCCGGGCCTGGCCTGCAGCCAACCCGTTGGAAGCCCCGCAGCCGCTCTGAGTGACGACGCAAAACGACCGTTTGTGCCGATAGCCGGCACCCCGCGACGGTGCTGGTCCGACCACAACGACGGACTCCCGAGGCTACGCCTGGGTTGCCGTCCGAACCGTCTCACCTTCGCGCACGACCGCTGGATGACGATTTCTGCGCGAACTGTAACGTAGTTCACTTTTATAGCATACAGCCGCGATGTCCACAGGCGGATGACTCGATTTCCGACGAACGGGGGGCAGTCCGGATTGCCCGTACCTGGGCACCGCCGATCACGGATGGGACCTGGCCGCCGACTGTTCATCCCGACCAGTCCCCGCCACGATTTGGCTACACTAGGCACACCCCAGTCCCACGGCGGCCCCAGCCATGCGTCTGATCCTGTGCTCGTTCATCTTCCTGTGCGCCGCGCTCCCCGTGGCCGCGGCCCCGTCCGAACCCGTGGTGCCGCCGGACCTGTGGGCCTGGGTGCCCTGGGTGCTGCACCCGCAGGACCAACGGACCTGTCCGCTCGACGCCGGGTCCCCGGACCGGGGCGACCCGGCCCCGACCGGCGCCCGTGTCTGCGCCTGGCCGGGGCGGCTCGAGCTCGACCTGAACCAGCGCGGCGGCTCCTTCACGCAGCGCTGGCAGGTCTACGCACAGACCTGGGTCACCCTGCCCGGCGACACCGAGACCTGGCCCCAGGGGTTGCGCGACGGCGATCAACCGCTGCCGGTGGTGCTGCGCGACGGGGCGCCGGCGGTGCAATTGACCCCGGGCACGCACGTCCTCACCGGGAACTTTCAATGGCGCAGCCCCCCCGACGGGCTGAGCCTGCCGGCTGAAATCGGCCTGCTGTCCCTGGTCCTCGATGGCGCCCCGGTGCCCTTCCCCCGACTGGACCGGGGCGGGCGTCTGTGGCTTGGCGAGCCGCTCGCGGCCGAGGGACAGGACGGCGACCGCCTGGCCCTCCAGGTCTACCGCCGGATCGACGACGACCTGCCGCTGCGGGTGACCACCCGCCTGGAATTGGACGTGGCCGGGCGCGCCCGCCAGGTACTGCTCGGACCGGTGCTGCTGCCGGGGACCATCCCGCTGCGGGTGCAGAGCCCCCTGCCCTCGCGCCTCGACCCCGACGGCGCCCTGCGGGTGCAGGCGCGCCCCGGCCACTGGGTCCTGGAGGTCGAGGCCCAGGTCGGCGGGGCCGTGACGACGCTGACCCGGGGCACCCCCCCGCACCCTGGCCGGCACTTGAAGTCTGGTCCTTCGCCGCCCGGCCCGACCTGCGCCAAGTAGAGGTGCGCGGTCCGGCCCCCGCAGACCCGCGCCAGGCCGGGGTCCCCGCGGACTGGTCCGACCTGCCGGCCTGGCGCCTGGCGGGCGGGGAGTCACTGACACTGGTCGAGCGGCGCCGCGGCAACCCCGACCCGGGTCCGGATCGGCTCACCCTGGAGCGCGACCTGTGGCTGGACCTGGCCGGCGGGGCCTTCAGCGTCCGTGACCGCATCAGCGGCGAGCTCACCCGCAGTTGGCGGCTCACCGCCATGCCGCCGCTGGACCTGGGACGGGTCGCGGTGGACGGGGAGCCGCGGCTCATCACCCGCCTGGCGCCGGGCGACCCGCCCGGGGTCGAGGTACGGCGCGGCCGGCTCGACCTGGTCGCCGACAGCCGCCTCGCGGCGGACGCGCCACGCAACCCCAAGACCATCCCCGCCACCGGCTGGGGACTGGAGGTCGCCGGCAGCCGCGCGCACCTCTGGCTGCCCCCCGGCTGGGACCTGCTCGCGGCCTCCGGAACCGACAATCTCCCCGACAGTTGGATCGGCCGCTGGACCCTGCTCGACCTCTTTCTGGTGCTGCTGCTGGCCCTGGGTATCGGGCGCCTGTGGGGCACCCCCTGGGGGCTGCTCGCCGGCCTCACCCTGGTGCTGACCTGGCAGGTCGCGGACGCACCGCGCCTGGTGTGGGTCAATGTGCTGATCGCCGTCGCCCTCCTGCGGCAGTTGCCGCGGCACCCCGCGGGGGTCGCCCTGGGGCGCTTTCGCGGCTTGGTCGAGTGGTACCGGCGACTGGCCCTGGCGGCACTGCTCCTGATCGGGTTGCCCTTCCTCGCGGCCCAGGTCCGCACCGGGCTCTATCCGCACCTGGAGCGCCCCATGGTCGGGCTGGGCACGAGCGCGGGTGCGCGCGGCGCGCCGGCGCGCCGCGCAGTCGAACGGCCGTTCGCCCTGGCGACCGCCCCGGCTCCTACCATGCCCCCGGGCGCAACCCAGTCCCAGTTCGAGTCCCTGGCGGAGCCGCAAGGCACCTCGGCGGGCGACCCGGCCGAGGGCGACGAAGCGACCGATTTCGCCGTCATGGGCGGCACGGTCGCAACCAGCAAGGAAAGCGGACGGCGGGGCCCAGCGACGGCCCCGCCCCCGCCCCCCCGCCAACCGACCGGCCGGACCCGGACGCGGTGCTGCAGAGCGGCCCCGGGGTCCCGGACTGGCAGTGGAACCGCTTCGAGCTGGCCTGGAGCGGGCCGGTGACACCGGGCGAGGACGCGCGCCTGTGGTTGTTGAGCCCCGGTTGGCACCTCTGGTGGTCGCTCCTCGGGGCCCTGCTCACGGTCCTGCTGGGGCTGCGGGTGGCCGGACTGATCGGGCGCCCAGCCCCGCCGCCGCCGGACACCGCGACACCACCGGCGCCGTCGGCGCCGAGGTCGGACGCGGTGGCGGAACCCGCGTCCGCGCCGTCGCCCGCGCGAAGCGCCGAACCGGCGGTGGAACCGGTAACCAAACTCGCCCCGGAGTCCGTGCTGCGCCTGATGCTCCCGCCGCTCCCGCCCCTGGTCCTGGCCGCCCTGCTGGGCGCCGCCGGTCTGGCCGGGCCGGGCGCCACCCCGGCGCGTGCCGCCGACCTGCCCGGCACCGCGCTGCTGGAGGAACTGCGCGCCCGCCTGCTCGCCCCCCCGGACTGCCTGCCCGACTGCGTGGACCTGCCAAGCCTCTCCCTGAGCGCGCAACCCCACTGGCTGCGCCTCACCCTGACCCTGGACGCCGCCGCCGCCGTGGCCGCGGCGGTCCCTGGGGGGGCCGGCGGCTGGCTGCCCACCCAGGTCGACCTGGACGGCGCCCCGGTGGACGGACTGCGCCGCGGCAGCGACGACCGTCTCCTGGTCCCATTGCCCGCCGGGCGCCACCGTCTGGACCTGTCCGGCCCCCTGCCGGAGCGCACCCAGGTCGAGATCCCCTTCCCGCTGCGACCCCGACAGCTCGAGGCCACCCTGGACGGCTGGACCCTGGAGGGTCTGGACAGCGGCGGCCTGCCTGGTCCCCAGGTGCGCCTGCTGCGCCTCTCCGGCGGGGACGGCGCGGCGGCCGGCCCCCTGAACCAGGGCGCCCTGCCGCCCCTGCTGCGGGTGGAGCGGGGCCTGCGGATCGGCCTCGACTGGCGGGTGGAGACCCGGGTCCGGCGCCTGTCGCCGGCCGAGTTCCCGGTCTCCCTGCCGGTCGCGCTGCTGCCCGGGGAAGCGGTCCAGACCCCGGGGCTCGCCATCCAGGACGCACGGGTGCTGGTCAACCTGGCCCCCGGCGAGACCGAGTTCGCCTGGGCCTCGACCCTGGAGCCGGCGGCGACCCTGCGGCTAACCGCGGTCATCGACCCGCGGCTCACCGAGTCCTGGTCACTGGCGCTGAGCCCCCGCTGGCACCTGGACTGGAGCGGCCCGGCGCCGATCCAGCAGGCCGCGGCCGCCGACCGCTGGCAGCCCACCTGGCGGCCCCTGCCGGGCGAGACCCTGGACCTGAGCCTCACCCGGCCGGGTGCGGTTCCCGGGCGCACCCTCACGCTCGAACGGGTGGACCTGCGCATGACCCTGGGGCGACGCACCGGCGAGGGCGAACTGCGCCTGGAACTGCGCGCCACCCAGGGCGGTCTGCACCCCATCCGCCTGCCGCCGGAGGCCGTGCCGACCCGCTTGCAGGCTGGCCTCCTGGACCTGCCCCTGCCCGGGCCCGGGGCCCCCCTGGAGCTACCCCTGGTGCCGGGGCGCCAGTCCATCCTGGTCCAGTGGCGCCAACCCCAGGGGATGGGTCTGCGCAGTGCCCCGGGGCTGCCGGACCTGAACAGCCCGGCGGTCAATGTGACCCTCGCGTTGCGGGTACCGCAGGGGCGCTGGGTGCTCTTCACCGGCGGCCCGCGGATCGGCCCGGTGGTCCTGTTCTGGGGCGTACTCCTCATCCTGGCCGGGCTCGCGGCGGCGCTCGGGCGCCTGCGGCTCACGCCGCTCAAGACCCACGACTGGCTGCTGCTCGGCATCGGGCTCAGCCTGGCGGAGATCTGGGTGCTGGTGCTGGTGGCCGGCTGGCTGCTGGCCCTGGGCCTGCGCCGACAACTGGGCCAGCAGACGCCACGCTGGCGCTTTAACCTGGTCCAGGTCGCCCTGGCGGTGCTGACAGTCGCCGCCGCGGCCGGTCTGATCGGCGCCGTCTCCCAAGGCCTGCTGGGGGCGCCCGCCATGCAGATCATGGGCAACGGCTCCGGCAACGGGCTGCTCCAGTGGTACCAGGACCGCACCACCGGCCCCCTGCCCCCGATCTGGGTGATCAGCGTGCCCATCTGGGTCTATCGCGCCCTCATGCTCGCCTGGGCCCTGTGGCTGGCGTTGCGCCTGCTCAGTTGGCTGCGCTGGGGCTGGGACGGCGTCTCCCAGCCGGTGCTGTGGCGGCCCCGAGCACCCGGCCGACCAGTGGGAGATACCTTATTTTCCAGAAAGTTGAAGGCATAACGCAAAAGTCCGAGTATTTTCCTCGGTTGCGCACTGTGAGTGACGGCTCGCGGGGTCCGCCGCGCGACCGCCCTCCCACAACCAAATGCCGAGGTGACGACGATGGCCATGAATCCGGTTGATGAAAAACCGACCTCCAGCTTTTCTGAGGCATTGCGCTCGGAGCAACGACCGCAGCTCGGAGCCGCCTGCTCGGAGCCGGTGATCACCGGCGGCACGAGCTACAAGCTGGCCCTGTTCAGCCAGGGCAAGCCATTGGGTTGGCTGGGGGAAAACGACAGCGAGTGGGCCATCCTGACGACCGATCCGAAACAGGCCCTGGCCTTGGAGCATTGTCCTTACCAGGGAGTCAATTATTATCGGATCAAAGGGTCCCAGCGCTATATGTCGGTGAGCAACCGGGCCTATATCGGCTTTTATAATTGGTGCGGTGCCACCGGCTTCACCGTACAGGGCACGCATCTGGTGGCCGACCACAACGGCCAACAACTGTCCTTCTTCTCCATGGAAAATCAGTATTTGTACGCCTGGGATGCCTACACGGTGCTGGATGCGACGCTCGCACCGATCCCGCTGCCGGTACTTCCCAAGCAGCCGCTGACCGCCCAGATCGAGCATGTGGTGGTGCTGATGCTGGAGAACCGATCCTTCGATAACATGCTTGGCGGATTATACCCGGAGAAGACCGTGGCGGGTTGCTACCGGGGCCTGCCGGTCGACGCGAGCAATCCACGCGATCCCGGCGATCCCGGCAAGGGCCGCGTGACGGTATTTCAAGGTCCGGCCGATTCCGCGACCTGGATTATGCCCTATCCCGATCCGGGCGAGCTTTTCGACGATATGAACGAGCAGATCTTCGGCTGCAAGAATCCCGGACCGGAGGCCGTGCCGACGATGCAGGGCTTTGCCTGGAACTACAGCCTGCAGCCGGGGGCGCCGTTGCACCAGGGCGAACCCGACGTCATGCCCGATCCGCGCAATATAATGCAATACTACAGCGCCGCAGCGGTGCCCATGACCTCGTTTCTGGCTACACAGTTTGCCGTCTGCGACGGATGGTTTGCGGCCGGGCCGGTACAGACCTTGGCCAACCGGGTCTTTGCGCATTGCGGGACGCCCGGACTGAAGCCGGGAACCAACTGTTCCCGTATCAATAACCCCGATTTCACCTATGGCTGGTCAACCTCGAAGAATTACGAGCCGCCGGTGGTCGAAAAGACGGTGTTCGAGCTCCTGGACGAGGCCTATCCCGGAGAGATCAACTGGAAAGTGTATTATCACGACGCCCCCGCGTCCGCGATCTGCCGCTATGTCTACGACCACTGGCGCTGGGTGAGTTGGGACGGCGGCAACGTCTTTCGCTTTCACGAGCACTCCGGCAGTCAGACCAATCTCGAGTACGACATCATCCACAACCGGCTGCCCAAGTACTCGTTCATCGAGCCGCGCTATACCGATATCTTAAAGGATGGGCCGGTGAATTCATCCCATCCCGGCGGCGCCGGCATCGATTGCCACGACCCCAACGGCAGCTCGTTGCCTCCGGCCATCGCGGTGACCGACGGCGAGCGCCTGCTGAAAGAGGTGTACGATATTCTCGCCAAGTATCCGGACACCTTCAAGAAGACGTTGCTGATCGTCATCTACGACGAGCATGGCGGTCTCTACGATCATGTCGGACCGCCGGAGGCCGTGTCGCCCTTTGCGCATGAGGTCGACAACTTTGCCTACACGCGCTATGGAGTCCGCGTTCCCGCCATCCTCGTCAATCCCTGCATCCCGCCCAACACCATCTATCCGCCGCCCGGCAAGGACCGTACGAACCTGTTCGATCATACCAGCCTGATCAGCACGGTCTGCGCCCAGTTCGGACTCGACGGCAGCTTGACGCCCCGCTCGGCAGCAGCGAACACGCTGAAAGACCTGATTCCAGAGAACCCCCAGGTCTATCCGCGCCCCGCGTCGCCCGCGATTCCTGGGGCCGCGACGATCTACCGGGTCGAGGATGCCATGGCGGTGCCCATGATCGATGTGGCGGCGGCGATCGAGGCGGCCGATCCGCAGGTGACATCCAAGGTCTCGACGACCTTGTTCTGTCTGCTGTTGGGCCTGCTTGGGATGGCGCAGCAAAGCAGGCTCAAGAAGGACGGTTGAAGCCGGCTCGCCGCAGGCCCCGGCAGAACGAGCCATGAAGGGCCCGGGCCGGGGTGATACGCTAGCCGCACGGGCGCGGTGGTCGTGCCCCCCAACCGACGTACCCGGATGACCCCAGACGCCCCGCCAGTTCCCACCCCCGCCCTCAAACCCGACTACCAAGGCGGCGGCATCGTCAATCTGATGGCCTCGATCATCCGCGCCCGGGGCGGGCGCAGCGATTACCCGCAGTCGACCCTGATCCCCGCCGCCGAGATGGCGCGCGCGACCAACATCGTGCTCCTGGTGATCGATGGGCTGGGGGCCGACTGGCTGGCGGAGCGTTCGCCCGCCGGGCTCTTGAGCCGGCACCGGGTGGGGACCCTGACCACGGTCTTCCCCTCGACCACGGCCACCGCGATCACCAGCTTTCTGACCGGCGATGGACCGCTTCAGCACGGACTGACCGGCTGGTACACCTGGTTTTCCGAACTCGCCTGTGTGATGACGGTGCTGCCGGGCGTCCCCCGCTACGGCGGCGTGCCCTACCGCAAGGCCGGGATCGACCCGCTGCGGCTCTTCGGGCACCAGTCGATCTTCGCGCGCATCCGCACCCGCGCCCTGGTGGTGAGCCCCAGCCGCATCGCCCGCTCGGACTACAACCTGGCGCATGTGGGGCCGGCGCAGGTCGTGCCCTACGCGGACCTGCACGACCTGTTCCGCCAGACCACCCGGGCGCTGCGCCGCGACCGGGTGCCCAAGTATGTCTATTGCTATTGGCCGGAACTGGACTCGATCGGGCACCACCAGGGGATGGGCAGCGCGGCGGCGGCGGCCCACCTGCGCGCGCTCGAGCAGGCGATCACCGACTTCCTGGTCGCCGCCGCCGGGACCGATACCCTGGTGCTGGTGACCGCCGACCACGGCCAGGTGGACACGGGGCCCGCCGACCTGATCGATCTGGCGGACCACCCGGCGCTGGCCGACTGCCTGGCCCTACCCCTGTGCGGCGAGCCGCGCGCCGCCTTCTGCTACCTGCGCGCCGGGCGCGAGGACCGCTTTCTGGACTATTGCGCCGGGCCCCTGGGCGCCCTGGTGGAGGTCCGGCCGAGCCGGGACCTGGTGGACGCCGGCTGGTTCGGCACCGGCCGCCCCCATCCGCGCTTCAGTGACCGCATCGGGGACTACTGCCTGCTGCCCCAGGGGCACCGGATCGTGCGCCAGTCACTGCCCTTCGAGGAACCCAAGACACTGATCGGCCAGCATGGGGGTCTGAGTCGGACCGAACTGCTGGTGCCGCTCTGCGCGATGCGGGTGTAGCCCGGTCGAATGTCCCTCAGTTTGTTGGACCAACCGCGCAAACTCCTCAAGCGGCATCGGCTGGCCGAACAGGTAGCCCTGGTAGAGGTGACAGCCCAGGCCGGCGAGCAAATCGCGCTGGCCGGCGGTCTCCACGCCTTCGGCGAGCACCGCAAGGCCCATGGTCTGACCGAGTACGATGATGGTCTGGGCGATGGCCACACTGTTCGGGTCAAACAGCAGGTCGTGCACGAACGACCGATCGATTTTCAACTGGTCCAGGGGCAGGCGCCGCAGGTAGGACAGCGACGAATACCCGGTGCCGAAATCGTCCAGGACCAAACCAAGGCCCAGTTCCTTCAGGGCCGACATCTTGGCGCTGATGTCGCTGACATCCTCCACCAGCAGACTCTCGGTCAACTCCAGCTTGAGCCGCCGTGGATCGGCCCCGGTGCGGGCGAGGGTCGCCACCAGCGAAGCGACGAAATCGGCCCGGCAGAACTGGCGGACACTGACATTGACGGCCAGCGACAGATGCGCGCTTTCCGGCCGCGCCGCCCAGGCCGCCAACTGGGTGCAGGCGGCCTCCAGGACCCACTGCCCCAGGGGCAGGATGAACCCGGTCTCCTCGGCAACCGGGATAAACTCCGCGGGCAACACCAGGCCGCGGACTGGGCATTGCCAGCGGACCAGGGCCTCGACCCCGACGAGACGGCCGCCGCTGTCCACCTGGGGTTGGTAGAAGAGTCGAAACTGCCGCTCGCGCAGGCCCTCGCGCAGTCCGTTCACCAGCGCGGCCCGCAAGGTGACGGCCTCCTGCATCTCCGGGTCGAAGAAGCGCAAGGTATTGCGCCCGGCGGCCTTGGCGTCGTACATGGCCAGATCGGCCTGCTTCATCAGCGCATCGACACTGGTTTCCTGACTGGAGAACAGGGTGATACCGATGCTCACGCTACCCACGTACTCATGCCCCTGGAGGCGGTAGACCTGGTTGAGCGAGTCCAGGAGCGTCTCGCCCAAGGCCTCGGCCTGAGTGGCGGCGTCCTCTTGGGTAGGGCTCAGGTCTTCGAGCATCACCACGAACTCATCCCCCCCCAAGCGGGCGACGGTCGCATTGTCGCCGCTCGCCCGCGTCAGCCGTTCGGCCACCTGCTGCAACAGCAGGTCGCCCAGGTCGTGACCAAGTGTATCGTTGAGTGTCTTGAAATGGTCCAGATCGAGGAACAGCAGGGCCCCGACGCACTGGTTGCGCAAGCTCGCGACGGCCGCGTGCTGGAGCCGGTCGAGCAGCAGGCGCCGGTTCGGCAGGCGGGTCAGGGGGTCATAGAAGGCCAGATGCAGGATCCTGGCCTCCGCCTCCTTGCGCTGGGTCATGTCGGTCTGGGTCCCGACATAGTGGGTCACCCGCCCGGCGTCATCCGTGACGGCGCAGATCGTGGCCCAGACCGCATAGACCTCGCCGCCCTTGCGCCGGTTCCAGAGTTCGCCCTGCCAGTGCCCGGTAGCGAGCAGGGAGCGCCACATCCGGGCGTAAAAATCCGGGGTGTGGCGGTCTGAGCGGAGCAGGCGCGGCGTCTGTCCCACGCACTCCTGCGCCGCGTACCCGGTCGCCCGGCTGAAGGACTCATTGACCCGCAGTATCACGCCCTGCGCATCGGTGATGATCATGCCCTGCTGGGACTCGAAGGCGGTGGCAGCCACCCGCAGCTCGGCCTCGGCGCGATCCAACTCGCTCATGTCCGAGTCCATGCAGAACAACACGGGGACCTGGCCCGGGACGGTCACGATGGTGTGGCTGGAGTAGACCGGTACCGTATGCCCGTCCTTGTGCCTGAGGGTCAGACGCCCGGGCGGCACACCTTGACCGGTCTCGAACATGCAGCGCATCCCCTGCTCCGCCTGTCGGCGCAACGCGGGGGGGATGATCAGGTCCAGCAGATTGGCGCCCAAGGCCTCCTGAGCCGTATAACCGTAGACCTTTTCGGAGGCGTGATTCCAGTAGACCACTGTTCCATCGGGGTAATAGCCCTGGATCGACATGGCTTCCGCCTCGTCGAACAACTTCTGAAAGCGCGCCTCGTTGAGCTCCCGAGAGGGGCTTCCCCCCCAGTTCGCCGGGCCGGCTGGTTGATCGGCCATCGCTGCCCGCGGGGCCGACAAGGCGCGGGCCTCGTCACCACCAGAGCGTGCGCCCGGAGATTCCATTATCGTTACCACAACCTCTCCCCCGGTATGTGGAATTTACCAGACGCGCGGCGCCCCGCGCGTCGTCTCAACTCGGATTCTAGGACTTATACCACCGAGGGGTGTGAACTCGGTAGCAGTCCTTACCGTGAAAGTCACGCAGCGACGCTTGCGGCGGCGCCAACGACAAGGCCCGCACTGAGCGGGCCTTGGTGGGATGTGATGCCGCGGGGGCGGGTTTGACGCCCGCCCCGACAGGTTCAGACGGCCAGTTGCAGTCGCAGCTTCTTCATCGCATTCTTCTCGATCTGGCGGATCCGCTCGGCGGACACGTTGAACTGCTGGGCGAGTTCATGCAGCGTCTGCTTCTTCTCCGCCAGCCAGCGCTCGCGCAGGATCACCTTGCTGCGCTCGTCCAGGCCCTGGATGGCGGCATAGAGGCGCGCCTTGTCCTTGCTCTCGGTATCCTCGCGCTCCAGCATCCGCAGGGGCTCCATGCGCGAATCCGGCAGGTAGGTCGATGGCGCGGAGGGGGACTCGTCATCATCGTCCTCGTAGCCGTCGAAGGCCAGGTCCTGGTTGGAGAGGCGCGACTCCATCTCCAGCACCGTCTCGGGCTTCACCCCCAGGTCGGCCGCGACCGCCAGCACCTCGGCGTGGGTGAACCAGCCGAGCCGCTTCTTGGCGCTACGCAGGTTGAAGAACAGCTTGCGCTGGGCCTTGGTCGTCGCCACTTTCACGATGCGCCAGTTGCGCAGGATGTACTCGTGAATCTCGGCACGAATCCAGTGCACCGCGAAGGAGACCAGGCGCACCCCCATGTCGGGCTCGAAGCGCCTTACCGCCTTCATCAGGCCCACCGTGCCCTCCTGGATCAGGTCCGGCAGGGGCAGGCCGTAGCCCAAGTAACCGCGGGCAATACGGATCACGAACCGCAGGTGGGACATCACCATCCGCCGCGCCGCCTCCATATCACCATGGTCGCGCAGGTTCTCGGCGAGGCTCCGCTCCTCCTCGGGGGTCAGCACCGGGATCTGGTAGGAGGCGCTGATGTACGCATCGATATTGCCGGTGGGCATGAGAGCGAAATCTTTGGCCATGTGCTTGGTACCTGAGTTGGACGCCTGGAACAAAAGCCTAGCAGAACACTGCGGATTTTACCAGCAACTTTACAGTGGTTGCGGCGACCGCCTGCTTCAAGGCTTGGGAGGACTTTAGGCAAGGTTGGCGGTTTGTACAATAGCCATTCCGGCAAACGGGGCATCGAATGTTCCGATCCTTCCGATATGCTCTGACGATGCCCGAAAAATATCCTTATTATTCGTTAAGTTCTGATATTACCCGCACAATATTACAGGCAGATTACAGTTACTTCATCCAGCGCCGCGTGTGCAGATGGCGACCACCGCGGACCCGCCTACTGCCCCAACAGGGCATCCAGGAACTCATCGGCGTCGAAGGGCCGCAGGTCCTCGATCGACTCCCCCACCCCGATGAAGCGAATCGGCACCTTGAGCTTCTCCGCGATGGCGAAGACGATGCCGCCCTTGGCAGTGCCGTCGAGCTTGGTCAGGGCGATCCCGGTCAGGGGCACCGCCTGGTGGAACTGCACCGCCTGATTGAGCCCGTTCTGACCCGTGGTGGCGTCTACCACCAGCAGCACCTCGTGCGGGGCCTGCGGGTCGATCTTGCGCATCACCCGGGCGATTTTGGTCAGTTCGTCCATCAGGTTGGTCTTGGTATGGAGACGCCCGGCGGTGTCGGCGATCAGCACGTCCACCCCGCGGGCGGTCGCCGCCTGCAGCGCGTCGAAGATCACCGAGGCGGAGTCCGCCCCGCCCTTCTGGGCGATCACCGGCACCCGGTTGCGCTCGCCCCAGGCCTGTAGCTGCTCCACCGCGGCGGCGCGGAAGGTGTCCCCCGCAGCCAGCATGATGCTGTTGCCGTCCGCCTGCAGGTAGCGCGCGAGCTTGCCGATGGTCGTCGTCTTGCCGGCCCCGTTGACCCCCACCATCAGGACCACCTGGGGCCGGTCCGGGGCCGCCTGCCGGACGGGGGCTGCCGCGGCGATGAGGATCTGACGCAACGCCTCTTTCAGCGCCGCGAGCAGCGCCTGCGGGTCCGCGAGCGCCTTGCGTTTCACCCGGCGGGTCAGATCATCAATGACGCGCGCGGTCGCATCGATCCCCACATCGGCCGTCAGGAGTAGGGTCTCCAACTCCTCCATCAACTCATCGTCGATTTTCTTGCGGCCCAGGAACAGGTTACCGAGCCCGGATCCGAGTTGGGTGCGGCTGCGCGAGAGCCGTTCGCGCAGGCGGCTGAAGAGCCCCTGCCTGACCTCCGGCAACTCCCAGTCCACCGGCTGGTCGCGGATCGGGATGATCTTCAGCGCATAGGGCGGCTTGGGGGGCCGGGCCGCCGGATCGGGCGGCGCCGACTCGAGCCGCGCGGCCGGCGGCGCGTCCGGGACCTCGTCCGTGCGGTGGAAGATGCGCTTCAACAGCCCGACCGAGGGCCCGGGTGACTCGCCGGACTCCGCCCGCGGGGCGGGCCCGGGGGTCGGCTCGGGCGCAGGGGCGAACGCGCGTTCGGGCTCAGGGGCGGCCTCGCACTCGACCGGGGTCTCGGGCACCGTCTGCGCGACCGGAGCGACCGCACCGCCCGGCAGCGCCGTCGGCGCACCGCCCGCCTCCGGCAGCGGCCCGAGCCCCGGCACCCAGCCCAGGTCCTCCCCGTCACGGGCACCGAACAGGCGTTTGAAAATCCCCTCCTTGGCCGCCGGGGACTCCTCACCGCCGGACGGCTGCCCGTCTTCGCTAACCGCCGTTTGTTTGAGCTTTTTTCTTCCGAAACCGAACATAGAGATCGCCAGGATGGGTGCGTAGGGGAAGGATCGCCGCGCGGGCGCGTCATGCTAACAGATCGACCGCCCCCTGGCCGTGTGGGAGCGTCGAACGGGTGCGATCGGACCTGATGTGGTGACCGAGATCGCGGGTACGTTGTCGTTGTCGTTGTCGTTGTCGTAATCGAATGATCCGACTACGATTACGACAACGACAACGACGTCCGGTCCGTGAGAAGGCCCGGTCGCTGTAACGTACCCGGCCCTAGAGGTTGCCGCGGCTCGGTGGGCACGCGATGCGTACCCTACGACATGTGCGTTAACACATCAGTTCTGATCGCACCCGCGCCGCACACCCGGGAACACCGCGCACCCGCGCGGCGCATCGCACGACCGTGCGACTGGTTTTCCGCGTGCCAAACCGTATAGTGACGGACCAGTATCCGGTGATCGACCCTGTGACGAGGAGCCCCGCCATGGCAGTACTAAACCTGGACCATTTACGCCCGCTGCAGGAGCAGATCAACAACCACCCCCTCTACAGTGCCATCCGTGAGCTGCGGGACCTGCGGGTCTTCATGGCCCATCACGTCTACTCGGTCTGGGACTTCATGTCGCTGATCAAGTACATGCAGCGGCACCTGGCGCCGACGCAGGTGCCCTGGATGCCCCACGGGGACCCGGCGTTGCGCTACTTCATCAACCGGCTGGTGTTGGAGCAGGAGTCCGACAGCGCCCCGACCCGCGACGGCGCGCTGCGTTACGGGAGCCAATTCGAGCTTTACTGCCAGGCCATGAACGAGATCGGCGCCGACGGGGAGCGCCCCAAACGCTTTCTCGCACTGGTCGCCGAGCGCGGACTCGACAAGGCGCTCTACTCCGAACTGGTGCCCCAGCCGGCGCGCTACTTCGCCGAAACCACTTTCTGCTTCATCCACGAGGACAAGCCGCACGAGGTGGCCGCCGCCCTGGTGATGGGCCGCGAGCACCTGCTCCCCGGTATGTTCCGCGGCTTGCTGGCGCACCTGCCGCTCGGCCCGACCCAGGCCCCGGGCTTCCACTATTACGTGAACTGCCACGTCCACTTGGACGAGGACTTCCATGCCCCCCTGTCGATGCAACTGCTGACCCAACTGTGCGGCAACGACGCCCTGCGTCTGGAGGAGGCGGAGGCCGCCGCCGAGGAGGCGGTGTGCGCGCGGTTACGCTTCTGGGACGGCATCCTGGAGGCCATCGAGACCGCCCGCGGTCCCTGACACTCGCACCCTGTTATAGTCGCTGGAAGAAAGTGGTATTGTCCGCAAATGAACGCAAATAAACGCAAATAAGACAAAGGCTTCACGACCGAATCAGCGCCATCCCGAGGGTTGGCGCAGACTCCTCGTCAACTGAGCGATCCTTACTCCGAGCCGCTGCAGTTCATCCGCTCTTTACAAGGTTTGAGGATGGTTGCCGCCAGGACGGGGACTATTTCTCCTATTTGCGTTCATTTGCGGACAAAAATCCTACCCGCCGGCGCGCGCCGACCACAGATGCTGGAGCACCTGCCGCACATAGTTCTGGGTCTCGGCGTAGGGCGGGATCTGGCGGCCGTTGCGGATCACGGCGTTCTCCCCCGCGTTGTACCCGGCCAGCGCCAGGCGCAGGTCCTGACCGAACAGGTCGAGCAGGTCGCGCAGATAGGCTGCCCCGCCGCGTACGTTCTCCACCGGGTTGAAGGAATCTTTGACCCCGTAGCGCGCGGCGGTGCCGGGCATCAACTGCATCAGCCCCTCGGCGCCCGCCCGCGACACCGCCTCGTGGTTGTAGGCGGACTCGGTGCGGATCACCGCGTGCAACAGCTCCGGACTCAACCCGTAGACCCGCGCATAGGCGTTGATCACCCGCTCGAAGCGGGCGCGGCGGGTCGCGACGGGCTGGTCCCGCGCGGCCCCCTGAGTCGGCGCGAGCGCCGCCGGGGCGGCCGCCGCGACCGGCCCCGACGTGAGACCCGCGACCCGGCCGAGGTTTCGACCGAGCTTGGCGAGGCGCTGGCGATTTTCGCTCACCAGCCGCTCCGACTCCCGCTTCCACGCGAGCCGGTACTTGGGGCCGGTGAGCGGGGCGTCGGTAAAATAGGTATTACCCTTGGCATCGACATACTTATAGACGTCGGCCCGGGCGCTGGCCGCAAGCAGCACGGCCGCCGCGAGCACCAGCATCGGCAAAACCCTCGGCATCTCTCACCCCCCTTAAAACCAAAGGCCTAACCCCAGAAAAAACAGTTTAGCCGCAAATGAACGCAAATCGACGCAAATAATCGCAGACTTGGCCTTTACTGCCTGTTCACCATCCGGGTGACGCCCGCGACGATCCTAACCAGCAGATTTATTTGCGCTTATTTGCGTTCATTTGCGGCCAAATACTCTTCATTAGTAACGTGACAGCCGCCGACCAGCCGCCGCAGGCGCCGACGTGCGCTCAGGCGGGTTCGCCCGCTGACGCGGCCCACAGGTCTCGGACCCGGTGCCGATTCAAGGCCAACCACTGGACGGCGATGATCAGCGTGGCGGGGGTCAGCGGCTCGCGGCCCAGCCCACGGATCGCCCGCTCCAGGTCCCACACCAGGACCCGCGTCCACTCGCCCTCCCGGGGGTCCCCCCCAAACCGCGCGACCCCGGCCACCCTGGTCTCGCCGCAGTAAAGCGCGACCGACTCGTCGCTGAACCCGGGGCTGGGGCGACAGACGCCGATTGGGGTCATGGCCCCGATCCGGCACCCGGCCTCCTCCCAGGCCTCGCGACGGGCGGTCGCGGCACCACTGCAACCCGCCTCGATCACCCCCCCGGGGGGCTCCAACAGCAGCCCGCCGGGGACGCTGCCCAGGGCCCCGACACGCATCTGCTCGACCAGCACGATGCACCCCGACACCGGGTCGTAAGGCAGCACCGCCGCGGCACCCAGGCCATCGATACACTCTCTGTCAACGAGAGTCGGCGCCTGCCGACCCGGCGCCACGCGGGCCAGCCGATAGCGATTGAGCTTCAGAAATCCGTCGCTCAGCGGCTCCCGACCAATGATCTCGAACTCCCGGGCCATGCGCAAACCTTAGCATTGATTTAGGGAACGCCGACACCGCTACTTTGGAACACGTCGCCCGCCGAATCAAGTAGGCTCCGGGGGCTTCATTATTTCCAGATGATTATGATAAGGTTATATTTGTTTCTTAGTGTGCCGCAAGAACCGACGAACGGATGCATCTCAAGGCAAATTTGTTATTGCCTTTCCGGTCGCCCCGCCTATAATCAGCCTGCACTATCTGCAACGTCACATTGTCCGGGGGGAACATGAACAGACGTTATTTTCTAGGGGTTTCTCTGTCCGCCATGGCTGCACCAGTGCTGGCCAAGAGGCCAGCCGAGCGCCCGCGCGCCCTGTCGCTGCACCACATGCACACGGACGAGAGAATCTCCGTGGTCTACCGCGAGGGTGACCACTACAAGCGCAGCGCCTTGCAGCAGCTCAATTTCTTCCTGCGGGACTTCCGCACCGGCGACACCATGCCGATGGACCCGCAACTGCTCGACATCCTCTACGACGTCAAGGCGTCGCTCGGCGACACCGAGGCCCGCTACGAGATCCTGAGCGCCTACCGCTCGCCGAAGACCAATGCCATGCTGCGCGCCGAGGGCCACGGGGTCGCCCGCAACAGCATGCACCTGTACGGCCAGGCCATCGACATCCGCTTCCCCGACCTGGCGCCGAGCCACATCCGGGACGCCGCCGTCGCCTTGGGCCGCGGCGGTGTCGGCTACTACCCCAGTTCCAACTTCGTCCATGTGGACACCGGCAACGTACGCGTGTGGAAGTCCTGATCAGGCCGGCCCGCTTCCTGACCCGCGGGTGACGGGTCTTTGATCGCGATCGGGGGGTACAAAAAACGCGGGGCCGCCGGCCCCGCGTTTTTGTTTGCGAATGGTCTGGGACCTTGCGCCCGGCGGTACCGGCCGCGCTTAATCCCAGCAGCACGCTAGGAGACCACAGTATTCGTCAGGTCAATAGCCGGCGCGAGGATAAACGCTCAGACCGTCCCGAGCAACACCCGCTGGTCGATTGGCGTTGTTCCGCGAACAAATTCCGTTGCAAGCTCAGCCCAATACCCGAAAACTGACCGTCTGGGCCGGGATATCGACATCGCGCACCGCCACCCGCAGGCCCTGGTTCAACGCCGGCTCTTCGCGCAGGCGCAGCCGCGTCTCCAGGGCCAGCAGTGGCACCAGGGCCACACCCTTGCGGTCCTCCTTGCCGACGATGGTCGCCTGGCCCTGCCAGTCCGGGTGGTCCTTGAGGTAGACGAGTTTCCAGTGCAGGTTCGACAGCCGCTCGGTGCGCCGCACCAGGGCCGCGGCCGTCTCGGCCTCGCCGATGCGCTCGGTCACCTGCTCTGCCGTCAGGGTCGGCAGACCGGCGAGCCAGGCACGGATCTGCTGATGGACCAGCAGATCCGAGTAGCGCCGCAAGGGGCTGGTCGCCCGGGTGTAGAGCGCCAGCCCCAGCCCCGCGTGCGGGTCCGGCGCCCCCACCAGGCGCGACGGCTTGAAGGCCCGGCGGCGGGCATACATCGCGGCCAGGTCGCGCGGTTGCTCGCCGGCCTCGGGCGGGGCCTGGGTCGCAAAGGGGATCGGGATGGCGTGCTCCAGACAAAAGCGCGCCGCACCCTCCCCGGCCATCAGCATGGCGTCCGCGACCAACTCCCGGCTCGCCAGCCGCGGCAGGGGGCGGATCGTCACCCGGCCGTCCTCAACCCGCACGCTCACCTCCGGGAGATCCAGGCTGGTCGCCCCGGCGGCCGTCCGACGGGCGCGAAAGCGATCGGTCAGGGCGCGCAGGGCAGCGAAGGGCTCCTCCGTCAGGCGGCCGTCCACCTCGTCATAGGTGAGTCGCTGGGCGCGGATCCAGGTGCGATGGACCGCCACTGACAGCAGTTCCCCCTGATCGTCGCAGCGCAGGGCGAACGACAGGGCGGGCGAGAGCGGTTGCAACCCCAACCCCAGGGCCTCGGTCACGCCCGCCGGCAGCATGTTGATGACCCCCTCCGGGAGATACAGATTACTCCCGCGCGCCCGCGCCTCCCGCTCGATCTCGCCTTCGGTCGCGACCAGCGCGGCGACGTCCGCCACATGGACCCAGAGGCAGTCACCGTCGAGGCTCAGCGCGTCGTCCGGGTCCTGATTGCCCACGTCGTCGATCGCGTAGGCGGGCAGCGCGGTGAGGTCGAGCCGGTCCTCTTCGATGAGCCCTGGGACCGGCTGCCCGGGCTCCGCGGTGGGCACCGCGCAGCGCCGCGGATAGGGATTGTGCCGATCCGTCCAGTAGCCCACCTGGATCAGTGCCCGGTGGGCGTTGATCGGGGTCTGCTCGTGCCCCAGGGCCTCCAGGATGCGGCTGCGCTCGCTCTGCCCCAGGGCGAGGCGCTCCACCTCACCCAGGCGTGCCCCGTCCTCCGGGGCCGGGCATGAGTCCGCCATCCGCACCAGGAAGGCCTGCCAGTCGCTCTCGGCGTTCGCCTTGGCCCCACGCTCGGCCCGGATGCGCTCCACCTCCTCACGGGTGCGGGCGCGGATGGCCGCGGGCGTGCCGCTGAAGCTCAGGCCGTCCGCCACCAACTGCCAGGCGGCCCAGGCAGTAGCCGGGGTAAAGGCATTGAAGGCGAGTTCGGCCAACTCCTGCAGGGTCGTCTCGGCGCCCTCCAGCAGTTCCCAGGCGGCCTCCGGCTCCCCCTGCTGGGGCGCGAGTTCCGTGAGACTGCGCAGCGGCCCGGGGTGGAGCAGTTCGATGTCCTTGGCCCGCACCCGCTTGGACTGCCCGCCCGCCAGCTCGATCTCGATCTTTTCGCCCAGGTTGACGATGCGCGCGGGATGGACCTTGTAGAGCACCAGGCTGTTCGCCGGGGGGCTGGGTTGATGTGTCGACAAAAGGCTGATTGCTCCGAGAGGATGGGGGCTTTACCCGGGGCGGCGGGGCTTGGCCTGATAGTGGGAGAAGGAATATTTGTCCGCAAATGAACCGGACGCCTGGGTGATGGGCGGACCGGACATCCCGCGATCTGCAAGGTTTGCGGTCCGCACAGCGGACCCTACGGCGCGTAGGGTCCGCTGTGCGGACCGAACGCCGCCGGGTCTGACCAGCCTGATCCAGGCTTCTGCGCTGCCGCCGCCCGGCCTGGGATCAGCCGCACGGGCGGCGACGGCGCGGGGTCGGGGTCCGCTTTGGGTATGATACCCCCATGCCGTGATCCGCTGGCGCCGATGCGCCGCGGCAACCGACGAGCCGATTTTCCGGCCAACTATTCGAGGAAGCGACGATGAATCCAGACTGGCGCACCTTTCTGACCGCCCGCGGCGCCCGCATCGGCGAGGACGGCCGGATCGTACCGGCCGCCCGGACCGCCGCGGGCGAGCCCCCCACCGACTGCACCCGCTACGACCTCTCGCACCTGGGCCTGATCGGCGTGGCCGGCGCGGATGCCGACAGCTTCCTGCAGGGGCAGCTCAGCAACGATATCAAGGCACTGACCCCGACCCACTCCCACCTCAGCAGCCATTGCAGCCCCAAGGGCCGGATGCTGGCCCTGTTCCGGGTGGTGCGCCACGGCGAGGGCATCTGGCTGCAACTGCCCCGCGAGCGGGTCGCCGAGGCCATCAAACGGCTGCGGCTCTATGTGCTGCGCTCCAAGGTCACGCTGGAGGACTTAAGCGACGGCCCGGTGCGGATCGGCCTTGCGGGCGCGGGCGCCCCGCGGGAGTTGGAGCGCCTGGGGCTGCCGCTGCCCGCAGGGGACAACGATGTCGCCGCCGCCGACGGGGTCACGGTGCTGCGCCTGCCCTCCCCGGTGCCTCGCTTCGCGCTGATCGCCGATTCCGCCCGCCAGACGGCGATCTGGGAGGGCCTGGAACCGGGGTCGACCTGGGGCGACGAGGACGCCTGGGCACTGCTCGACATCCGCGCCGGCATCCCCAGCGTCTACACCGCCACCGTCGATGCCTTCGTCCCGCAGATGGCCAATCTCCAATTGATCGACGGGGTCAGCTTCACCAAGGGGTGCTATACCGGCCAGGAGGTCGTGGCACGGATGCAATACCTGGGTAAGCTCAAGCGCCGGATGTACTTCGCCGAGGTCGCGAGCCCCACTCCGCCGCAACCGGGCGACGCACTGGAAGCGCTCGGCAGCACCTCGGAGCAGACCCCCGGCCGCGTCGTCGATGCCCGTCCCGACGGCGAGGGCCGCTACGCACTCCTGGCCGTGGTCGAGATCGAGGCCGCGCAGCGCGGTGAGGTCCGCCTGGGCAGCGCCGGACCGCTCCTGCACTTGCAGCCGCCGCCCTACGGATTCCCCGCGCCCGCGGTGTAACCTCTTGGGCCCCGGTGGGAGCGGCTTCAGCCGCGACGCGACCTCGCGAGCCGTCGTGGCCTCGTCGCGGCTGAAGCCGCTCCCACGGGGGACTTCCGCCGCGGCGCCACACTTAAGCTCGTTCGCCACCCTCAGGAGCTACACTCTCCATGGTCAAGCGGTCTGCTTACGAGGTCGCCAAAACGGAGGGCAACCCGCACCATGGATGGTTGCAGCAACAACGCCGACTGCCGAGTGTCAAGCAGGTGTCATCCATGAGCGAACCGACGAAAAATGAGACCGCACTGGTCGTGCTGGAAGAAGTCCTCTTGGCGGCCCGACGTTCCGCCGAACAGGCCCAACACGAGCGCGGCCAATTCGCGCTCGGGTTGAAAACCGCCTATTACGACGTGCTGACCGTCGCGCTGGAGCAAGCGGACCTGCTGGGACTGACCCGCGCCGATCTTGGGCTCAAAGACTACGATCCCGAGGTCTTGCTGCGCGACAAGGTTGCTTGAACCTGGGAGGTCGTAGCCTGGATGGAGCGCAGCGGAATCCAGGTCCCGGCGCCAACCCACTGAGTCATCGTATTTCTGCGAGGCCACCCCGGATTCCGCTGCGCTCCATCCGGGCTACGGGGAGTTTGTGGCGACTACTTGCCCGGTCTCTGGAGCGGTGTCACCGGAAAGGACAGCGGGGTACCCTGTCAGCCGGGAGTTGCGGTGCCCGGCCGGAAACCAAAGTAAAGGAAGCGGAGGCCGGGGACGAGGCGGTTGCGGCACGCGGAGCGCAGGTCCTGCGCCCCGTCGGCCCAACTGCCGCCGCGCAGCACACGCCCCTCGCCTATGGTCATCTCCCAAGCAGTACCATCCTTGGGGGCGCCCTGATAGCTGTCGTGCCAATGGTCTTGGCCCCACTCCCAGACATTCCCGTGCATGTCGTGCAGCCCCCAGGGGTTCGGCCGCTTCTCCCCAACCGGGTGGGTCTTGCCTCCCGAGTTGTCCTTCAACCAGGCGTGGGCACCCAGGGCATCCCCGTCGTCACCGAATGACCAGCGGGTCCGGGTCCCCGCCCGGCAGGCGTATTCCCACTCCGCCTCGCGCGGGAGCCGGTAGGTCCGGCCGGTCTGACCGGTGAGCCAGAGGCAATAGGCGACGGCATCGTTCCAGGAAACGTCGATCACCGGGCGGCGGTCGCGGCCCCAGCCCTGATCGCGGGGTAGCTTGTGCCCGGCGGCGGCACAGAACCGGTCATAGTCCGCGAAGGTCACCGGGAAGCGGCCGATGGCGAAGGGCCGCGCGATGCGCACCTCGTACTGGGGCCACTCGGACGGATAGGCCAGGTCATCGCCGTCTGGCGAGCCCATCAGGAAAGTACCGGGCGGCAGCCAGACCATCTCCGGTCCCTCGCCGCCGTCCTTGAGCCGGTCCTGGAAGACACTCAAGGCCGCGGGCCCAGGCGCGCCGACGATCGCCGGACCCCGCGGGGGACCGACCGGCGCACGCGCTGCCGCACCAGGCCCGGCCAACTCCGCGACGGCGCGCAGAAGCCGCTGGAATTCGCCATGCCCCGATAGCCCGTCCCAGCCGCTCAGGTCAACACCATAGTACCTGACGGAAGAGCAGCGGCGGCTTGACCGGTTCGAGGAAGACCGGCACCAGCTTATCGGCGTCCAGGGCCTCGTTGGCCTCCGCGTAGACCCAGTTGGAAGCCACCGCGGCCTGGGTCCAGACCACCAGCACGCAGCGCGCGGCGGCGAGTTCCCGCTCGATGTCCTGGTGGAAGCGCTTCCCGGCGCGCAGGTGCGCGCCCCACCAGACGCCATAGCCCAGGGACGCGAGCGCCCGGGCGATGGGCTCGACCCGCCCGAGGTCCTTGCGTGCATAGCGGATGAAGATGTCCGCGTCCAACGCCTGGCTCCTGATTCAAGCCCCACCCCGGTCAATCGGCGGACTCGGCGCCTTGACCCGCACATAGACGCTCGCCAGGAACAGGAGCACATTGATCGCCCCCACCACCATGAAGGGCGCCCGCGGGTCCACGAAGTCGAACAGGCGCCCGCCGATCGAGGTCACCACCAGGATCCCGATGGCCCCGGAGACATTGAATGCACCGATGACGGAGCCGCGCTGACGGGTCGGCGCCTCCTGGCCGATGAGCGATTGGGCACCCAGATAGACGCTGATCTGGCCGATGCCGATCAGGATAAAGAAGATCACGGCGGAGCCCCCGGCCAGCGGGTTATCGAGCAGCAGCAATGCGAAATTGCCGATGGCCCCGAGCACCATACAGATGGCCAGGACGCTGACCCGGTCGATGCGGTCGATCAGGGGCCCCAGGATGGGCGCCCAGCACAGGGCGGCGATCTGGGCGGTGACGAAAATCATGGTGCCTGCCTTGAGCGCTTCCGCATGGCCCATGCCGGCCGCCATCCCGGCCACGGTGCCCCACAGGATCAGGAAGGTGGCATTGACCGACTGGTCCCCGCGGGCGATGAAGGCGGCGCCATAGGCGAGCAGGATGCGCGGATTGCGCGCCTGGGCGAAGCCGCTGGTAAAGAGTTCGCGCACCCCCGGGCGATCATGCTTGTGCACCGGGGTCCCGCCCTTGAGCCCGATGCTGACCAGGAGCGCTACGCCCACCGCAAGCGCGGCGACCGCCAGGTGGGTGATGACCCCCGCCTGTTCGCCGCTCCAGCCGGACTTGACCAGCGCCTGCGGCAGGGCCCCGAACCCCTGGTTGGTGAAGACGATGCCGAGCCCGCTCAAGACCCCCAGCAGCGCCACCAGCTTGCCGCGGGAGCGCTCGGCCGGATAGTCCACCATCACCGTCGAGAGCCCGCCGGCCACCGCCACGATCCCGCAGGCATAGAGGATGCGGTAGAGATAGAGGTCGTCAACCGAGGTCGCCAGCGGATAGAGCGCATAGGTCAGGGCCAGCAGCAGCAGGCCCACGGCATAGATGGACCGGCGCCCCACCCGGTCCATCAGGATCCCGGCGGGGATGAAGAGCGCAAGCGCGATGATCTCGGTCCAGAACACCAGATTGCCGCTGATGGACCCCTGTTCGGTGGTCGGCACCTTGAGGATCGCATTGAGCACATAGGTCTGGCCGATGGCGATGAAGGTCACCAGGCCAATGGAGAAGAAGGCCGCGGCCAGCAGGCTCCAGCCATGGCGGGGCAGGATGCCGGGGGCGAGCGTGATGAAGCCGATGCGGTATGGGCGCGGCTCAGAGGTCATGGGGGGTGCTCATCGGTGATACTCCGGTTGGTCACTGGCGGCCCCCACCCTCCAGCGTGGGAGCAAGTCGCGACGTGAAGGCCGTCGCATGGCACTGGGGGCCGCTGGAGCGGCCAAGACTGCATTCCCACGCGGGAAAGACTGGGCAACTATTCGCCCGGGACCCGCTTCACACCCGCTGCATAGCTCCGTAGGCTTGGTAGAGCGCAGCGAAACCCAGCAATCGAGGCCCCAGAGTCGCGCAGGCGATGGGTTTCGCTGCGCTCTACCCATCCTACAGGAACCCCTGCACCGTCTCGGAGCCTGGGAAGGAGAGCACGGGTGGTCATTCCAGGATGCGCCGCTTGCCGTCGAGGATAAAGGCGATGGCCCGCTTGAAGTCGCCCAGGCCGACGACCTGCGCCGCGCCCTGGCGCAGCGAGGCATAGGAGGCGGCGAGCAGCACGGCGTTCTGGATGTCCCCGCCCGCCGCGTGCTCCGAATACTGGGCCAGCAGCGCGAAGTCCACGTCGTGCGCCAGCGGCAGTTCCTTGGGGATGTGGCACTCCCAGATCCGGCGGCGCTGCTCGGTCGCGGGCAGCGGGAATTCCACATGGGCGAGCACCCGGCGCAGGAAGGCGCTGTCGTAGTTCTTCACCAGGTTGGAGGCGAAGATCACGGCCCCGTCGAAGTTGTCCAGTTCGATCAGGGTCGTGCTGCGGGCGACATTGATCGAATTGTCGGCCGCCTGGGTCACGCTGGTCAGGCGCTTGCCGAGGATCGAATCGGCCTCATCGAAGAACAGCAGGGCCCCGGTCTCGGCGGCGCGGCGAAAGGCGGCGCGGATATTCTTGGGCGTCTCCCCGACATACTTGGACTCCAATTCCGCATAGCTGATGACCAGGATCTCGCGCTCGAGCATGGCCGCGATCGCCTCCGCGGCCAGGGTCTTGCCGGTCCCCGGGGGCCCGAAAAAGTTGAGCGCCACGCGCCGCCCGGTGCGCGCCACCGACCCCAGGTTCCAGCAGCCGAACAGCAGGTCCTGGGACAGCAGCACATTCACCGCCTCGCGGATGCGCGCCAGGGTCTCCTGGTCCAGCACCAGTTGGTCCAGGTGATGGCGGGGCCGGCGGGGCTCAAAGCTCTCGAAGGTCTGGGTGTCATCGGGCGCTGCCTCCTGGGGACCGGGCGCACGGCCGGGGGGCGCGGCCGGGGGCGGCGCGGGCGTCGGCGACAGGGCCTGATAGAGGGGCTGCCCGGTCGTCGCGGTGGTCGGCAGCCCGTCCGCGACCGCCCGCCCCGGGTTGAAGTCCACGCGGATGCGCGGCTTGCCCAGTTCGGCGGGGAAGCTGAACCCGTCGTAGAGCCGGATCAGTTGGCGCAGAAAGGCATTGGAGGCCCCCGCCTCGATCTCCACCGAGGTATCGGTACCGCGCTCGTGGCACTCGGGGCAGTAGAGGATCGGCGCCCCCTGGACCTCGATCCAGTAGTGCCCCGGGTTGGTCTTCTTGCCGTGGTGCGAGAGGCACAGTTCGCAGCCGTGGATCGGGCAGGCGGGTTTTTTTCTGAGCAGCGACATGGGGGCGCAGTATACCGGCGGGCGCGCCCGGGCGGGGCCGTTCGCGCGCCAGGCGCCCTCCCCTGGAGTCCAAGGCTTCAGCCTTGGCGTGCAGTCCAGGAAGCCCCGCGTCCCGCGGACCACGCAACGCTGCCGTGTCTGGAGCTTGTTTTTGTCAGAAAAAGAAGCCATTATTTCTGACAAAACCATGGGCAAGCACAGCACCTCCATCGCCACACAGATCCAAGAGCACATCCTGGCCGGGAAGCCGGGACAGGTGTTTTCGCCCCGCGATTTCCTCGGTCTCAGCAGCCGGGACGCGATCGATCATGCGCTGTCGCGCTTGTGCGGCAACGGCTCGCTGCGCAAGGTGGCCCGCGGGCTCTATGCCCTGCCGCAACGGCATCCGCTGTTCGGCGAGTTGTCCGTCACGAGCGATGCCGTCGCCCGCGCCCTGGCTGGACGCGATGCGCTGCGCTTACAGCCGGCAGGCGCCTACGCCGCCAATCAACTGGGCCTCACAGAGCAGGTGCCGATGAAGCTCCTGTACCTGACCGACGGGCCTTCGCGCCTGATCCAGGTGGACGGCCGCGAGATCGTGCTGAAGAAGACGACACCGCGCAACATGAAGACCGCCGGGCGCATTAGCGGCACCGTCATCCAGGCGCTACGCTGGCTAGGTAAGGATGCCGTAAACGATCAGGTCATCGACAAGCTACGGCGTAGATTATCGGATAGCGACCTGGCCGTACTGCGGCAGGACGCCCCGCTCGCACCGGCCTGGTGGATCACGACTGCCCTGCGCCGCGTGGCGGATGAGCGTTTACCGACAACAAGCAACTGCGAGTGAGATGACCGTATTATGGAAAGGCTCTTCACTCTCTCGACGTCCGATCGTCTGACCGCTTTCCGCGAGGCGGAAGCGCGACTCAAGCTCCCTGCTGCCAGCATCGAGAAAGATTTCTGGGTATGTTGGACGCTGCGTGTGTTGTTTGAACTTCCGGAATGGAGTAGCCACCTGACTTTCAAAGGTGGCACGTCGCTGTCCAAGGCGTGGCAACTGATCGAGCGCTTCTCAGAAGACATTGATTTGGTCATTGACCGCGATTATCTCGGGTTTGGTGGCGATCACGCCCCAGAAAAAGGACCGAGTAAGAAGCAGAAGAAAAAGCGCTTCGACGACTTGAAGCACGCTTGCCAGATGGCCATCAGCGAATCACTGCAACCGGCGTTACAGAACCGGTTCGCCGAGGCCATTCCAGCCGATATGCAATGGCGACTGCTGTCCGATTCAGACGACAACGACGCGCAGACCATTTTGTTCTTTTATCCGACGGCAACGGAAACCGATCCCTACATCAAGCCGCAGGTCAAAATCGAGTTGGGCGCTCGCTCGGACACCGAGCCGGTCGAGTCTCCCGAGATTTCTCCATACCTGGCCAATGCCTTTCCGGAGCTATTCGGCCCTAGCCGATTCCAGGTGCGCACAGTGGCCGCCCGCCGGACTTTCTGGGAGAAGGCGATGCTGCTGCACGAGGAAACCTATCGTCCCGCCGACAAAACACGGGGCCAACGCTTGTCTCGGCATTACTACGACCTCTGGTGCCTGATCAGAAAGGGGATCGCAGACAAGGCTGTCGCCGATGGTAACCGTTTAGCCCCCCCTGGGTGCTGGGTGCCAAGGAGTCCCGGCGGGTCGCGGCGGCCTTGATCATAAATCCGGCCATCAGCCCTTGCGGCGGCCCGTCGCGGCCGGGAACCGCTCCGACGCCGTAGGAGCGACCCCGGCTGCGACGCGTGCCAGCCGCGGCCGGGCCGCAATTATGATCACGGCCGGTCGCGGCGATCGGTCAGATGGCAGGTAAGGGCAACGGCGGGGCCTGAAGCCCTTGGCGGCGCTGGCGGACTACCTCGGCCAGATACGGCCAGGGCGAGACGGCGCGTTTGCGACAGGTCTCGATGACGCTGGCCAGGTGGGCGAAGGCGCGGGTGCCCTGCGCGGTGCGGGTCCCCATGCCGATGCGGCGGGCGATGACCCAGTGGCGCAGGGCGCGCTCGGCTTCGTTGTTGGTCAACGGCAACTCCGGATGGTCGAGTACCACCCAGAAGGTGTCCCAGTCGTTGAACAACTCGCGCGCCAGCGCGCGCATCTTCTCATGCGGCGCATCGACCTGACGCAGGCACTCGTCGAGCAGGGCGTTGAGCATCCGCGCATGCCGTGCGCGCAACACCCCGACGGGGGGCGGGGCGCCGCGGGCGTCGTAAACGGCGGCCATCACCGTCGCGATGACCGTCAGGATCTCGCTGCCAAAGCGCTGGGCCGCCGGTTCCAAGCCATCTTCCAGCGCCTGGGCCTTGCGGATCAGGTGGGCCAGGCAGCGCAGCCGTTGGTCCAGGTCGCGATAGGCCCAGAAGCCGTCGCTCATCAACCAGCCGTTGAAGGTCTCGCCGAGCACCTGGCGCACGACCTCCACCGAGCGCTTGCCAACGACGAACAGCGTGGCGGTGGCACAGGTGAACACCCACAGCCACCGCAGCCGACCATGCTCCTTCCAACTGGTTTCATCGGCATAGCGCAGTTCGACATTGCGCACCGCCGCGTAGAGTTCCGCCTCGACCACCGGGGCCACCGCCCGTCCGGCTTCGTGAAGGCACTGGTTGATGGTCGCGCTCGACAACTCCAGACCCAGCCAATCGGACAGAAACTCACGGACCCGCGCCCGCGACAACCGCATGCGCTGGCTCAAGGCGCAGATGAAGGACACTAGCAACGGTCCGGCCAAATGCCACTCGGTCAGGGCCACCGTCCACTCGACCTCGCCCGCCGCGCGCCCCGGCTGCGCCTGCGTCCAGTGGCCGCAATCGCAGCAGCATTCAAAATAGATGTGCTTGGTCTGGCGCAGGAGCAGTCCGGTCGCGCTGGCACCGGGCTGGATCAGCTCGATTTCGTAGCGGGCGTTGTGTGCCCGCGCCACATGAGCATCCGTCAACGCCTG